>JALSLK010000013.1 GCA_026988355.1 Flavobacteriaceae bacterium | reverse complement strand
AATTTAATACAAATGAATAACCTAAAAACAACAAATATATTATTATTAATAATTGCATTGCCAATCTTATTTTATGTAATTAATATTTTATCTTTTATTTTTGTACCACTTATATTTTCTATGTTAATAGCACTTTTATTTTTGCCATTAATGCGATGGTTAAATAAAAAGAAAGTGCCAAAGATTATTAGTTTGATTTTGGTATTATTAATAATATCTATATTTTTCAAATTTTCATTTGAAGTTATTAAGTTAGCCAGTAATGAAATAGCAAATTCAAATACGATACTATTTGATGTAAAAGAAAAGATAGAAGGTTTATTGCAACCATTAGAACAGTTAATAGGCCTAGAAAAAAATAATGATGAAGATCCAATCTCCCATTATTTGAAAGATATTGATGTAAAAGAAAAAATAACCTCAGTTTTTGGTTTTTTAAGCACATTAACATCGCAGGTATTACTAACCTTATTTTTTGTAATACTATGGTTGGTAGAATCCGTAAATTTTCAAAAGGTATTAAATAAAACAATTTTAAAACAAAAATTTTCATCTATAAAAGTATTTGCTCGTATAGAAAAAGATATACTTACTTTTATAAAGGTTAAAATAGTAATTAGCTTTTTTACAGGTTTAGGTTTTACATTGGCATGTTACTTATTTGATGTGAGTTTTCCTATATTTTGGGGATTATTAGCTTTTGCTATTAATTTTGTTCAAATGATAGGTTCTATTATATCGATAGTATTGTTAGCAGCATTTGCTTTTATTGAAATAAATACAACAGGTTCATTGTTGTTTTTTATCTTAACCATAACCTTAGTACAGGCAATTATGGGAGGAATTTTAGAACCAATATTTATGGGAAAATCATTCTCTATTAATGTGATAACTATTTTAATTATGTTATTGTTTTGGGGTTTTATTTGGGGAGTTTCTGGGATGATATTAGCAATACCATTAACGGTATTTCTTAAAATTATGTTTGAACAATTTCCAAAGACAAAAATAATTTCAAGTTTAATGTCGAGTAAGTAAAAGACACATTCAAATTTGGAATTATAAATCCAAATCAAATTTATTTTTGAGTACAGAAATTAATTGGTTTTTATCTTTTAAATAGGCGTATTTTTCTTGAGGAGTATAAGCAAACTTTTTTTCGATTTCTTCATTAACTTGAATGTCAAAGTCTACTTGAAAATTTTGTAATTCTTCTCTTAAGAAGCGTAAAATTTTAGGTTTTGCTTTTTCTAAATCTACTTTCATTAGCTTATTTGGTAATACTAATGCTAATGTGTTTCTATTTGCAATAGGATTACAACTTCCCATTAAAGAGGCTAGTAATTTCTCTCCTTTTTTATGTAAGTTATTAATATATATTTTCCATAAATCCTGTACTTTTTCTGTAGAGAAAGGCATTTTTGGTAAATCTTCTAAATTGGTAGTTACTTTTACTACTTTTTTAGTACTAACTTTTTTCTCTTGTAGACTTTTAAAAGATAACGCAGAGTGCCTTCTTGATGGACTAATAGTTATGTTTTTTTCGATAGTAGGTTCTTTTGAAATAGACTCAGATTCCAATTTTAGAGCGATCGAATCTTTTTCTTTTTTTACTACAGAAACAGTGTTAATTATTGGCGTATCTATTTTTTCGGATACAATTGTAGCAGCAAAATGTGTAGCAGGAATTATGTAATTTTTAGATTTTTTTTTTTCTTCCGAAGAATCCGAAATAAATGTTATTGAAGCCAATTGCATTAAACAAAGTTCAACTAATAACCGCTGATTCTTACTTGTTTTATATTGTAAATCGCAGGTATTGGCTTTTTCAATAGCTTCGATTAAAAAACGAATATCCGTTTTTACAGCTTGTTCTAGATATTGTTTTTTAGTAGTATCGCCAACTTCTAGTAAATCGGCAGTAATTTTATCTTTAGCAACTAATAAATCTCTAAAATGAGATGCCAAGCCAACAATAAAATGATGGCCATCAAATCCTTTTGCAAGAATATCGTTATAAGCAATTAAGATATTAGGAATATCGTTCGATACGATTAAATTAGTAACTTTAAAATAAGCATCGTAATCTAAAACATTTAAGTTTTCGGTAACCGCTTGACGAGTTAGACTTTTACCAGAAAAACTAACGACTCTATCAAAAATAGATAATGCATCTCTTAAAGCACCATCTGCTTTTTGAGCAATAATATGTAAGGCATCATCTTCTGCCTCAATATGTTCTTCTTTAGCAATTTTATGTAAATACTTTTTAATATCTAAAACTCCAATCCGTTTAAAATCAAAAATTTGACAACGAGACAATATCGTAGGTATAATTTTATGTTTTTCGGTGGTTGCTAAAATAAAAATTGCATGTGCAGGAGGTTCTTCTAAAGTTTTTAAAAAGGCATTAAAAGCAGAAGCAGATAACATGTGCACCTCATCAATAATATAGACTTTATATTTGCCAATTTGTGGTGGAATTCGTACTTGTTCCGTTAGCAAGCGAATATCGTCTACCGAGTTATTAGAAGCAGCATCTAATTCAAAAATATTGTAAGCAAAATCTTCATCTTCACTAACAGTACCTAAACTCTCTTCGTTAATTCGTTTTGCCAAAATCCTAGCACAAGTAGTTTTACCAACACCACGAGGACCTGTAAATAATAAGGCTTGGGCTAAATGGTTTGATTTTATAGCGTTCTCCAACGTATTGGTTATGGCTTGTTGCCCAACCACATCAGCAAATACTTGCGGACGATACTTACGTGCAGATACTATAAAATGTTCCATTAATTTGTATTACTAATATTCTAGCACAAATTTAATTCATTCTATTTTCTAATTTTAAAATATATTGTATTTGTTATTAACAATTTTATTTCTATTTATTGTAGAATAAAGAGCATGTAAAATTACTAGCTATTTGTATTTTTTAATTAATTTAGCTTTGTAGTAAAATAAAAGAATTTATTAAATAAATTTTAACACATAAACGAAATGAAAATAATCGATTTATCCAAACCCATTCAATATAATAAATCGGATCCTTGGTTTATGAAAGTTAAAATTAAACACAAACCACATCGAAAAGCAAAATGGTTAATTCGTATTCTTGGATTGCCTTTTAAGTTATTTCCAAATAAATTTGTGGGATGGGCAGATGATACCATACAAAAAATGGGCGTTCATTCTACAACACATATAGATGCTCCATGGCATTATTCTCCAACAACAAATGGAAAAAAATCAAAAACCATAGACGAAATACCTTTAGAATTGTGTTTTGCAGATGGTTTAGTAATTGATATGAAGCACAAAGCAGATTTTGATCCGATAGTAATAAAAGATATAAATTCTTTTCTTAAAGAAAATAATTTAAGCCTAAAGCCAGGAATGATTGTACTTATAAAGACAGGAAGAGATAAATTTAATGGAACAAAAAAATTTCATAAAATAGGGACTGGAATGAGTGCAGAAGCAACAGAATGGCTTATTGATAGAGGTATCAAAGTAATGGGAATAGATTCTTGGGGCTGGGATTTACCATTGCCATATATGTTAAAAAAAGCAAAGGAAACAAAAGACTCAGAATTGTTTTGGGAAGCCCATTTGGTTGGAAAAAATAAAGAATATTGGCACATGGAGCAGTTAGTTAATTTAGATGCATTGCCATACAATGGTTTTAAAATAGCAGTTTTTCCATTAAAAATTGTTGGTGCTTCCGCAGCACCAGCAAGAGTAGTGGCTATATTTGATTAAAAATTATAAGTTCTTTTTTAATTAACATCAATACTTGATAAATGAAAAAACACCAAATTGCAACACTCGTAATATTTCTTGTAGGAGTAAACTTCTTAAATGCACAGATTCAAAATGTAAAAATGTATACATTTGGACATAGTTTAATAGATCATAGACCTCCATTAATAGCAACACCAAGTGATGAAACAACAATCCTACATTGGATTAACGATATTGCTCAAGAGGCTGGTCGTGATTTCTCTACTGGTGGACAATATGGTTTTTTAACAAGTCATGACGATACCTTGCCGCCAGACTCACAATGGGGATACGATAATATACCAAGTGTTTGGGACGCATCAACAGAACCTTTTGCAGATGCAGACATAAATACCATACTTATAACAGCAGCTAATTTTATTCAATACGAAGCTTCTACTTCGCCACATCCTTTAGATAATAGCACAACAGTTGTTCAGGCAACAGAAACTATTTTTGATTGGGTAAATGGGCAAGAAAGTAATGTGCGATATTATATCTATGCAAATTGGCCAGAAATGGATTTACAAAATGCATATCCACCAACAGTACCAACACAAACAGAAATTACCGATTTTCATAATTTAACCATTGGAGAGTTTACGGATTGGTGGATTACTTATCAAGATAATATGTTGTTAAGTCGCCCACAATTAAATACAAGATTGATACCTGTTGGAGCAATTATTAGTAAAATCATAAAGAATATAATACCGAACCAAGTTCCATTTTCTGAACTGTACGAAGATTCTGCACCTCATGGAAGAGCAACTTTATATTTTATAGCAGGAATGATTACTTATATGGCAATTTATGGAGAGAATATTCCAAATACCTATATGCCAAATAATATAGTACATCAAGCTATACGAGATAACCTTGGTACTATTCGTAATTTTATTTGGGCAGAACTTAATAATTTTAATTTGCCAAATGGCGATAGTAGAGTTTTTTATAACTCTAATTTGAGAGTTGATGATGTACAGCAGAGTAATAATATCCGTTTATTTCCAAATCCAAATAATGGAACATTTAATATATCAGGAAATTTTACAGATGCTTATACTGTAAATATTATAGATGTTTTTGGTAGAGTTTACCAATCGATACAAAGCGATTTACCTTCTTTAAATATAGACCTAAAAAATATGTCTAACGGATTGTATTTTATACACATATATAATGATAAGGTTTCTTATACAAAGCAAATTTTAAAAACAGAATGAGATAGATTATGGAAGTATTTTAATCAACCAATAATTTTAAAAACCATTTCGTATAAATCGCCTTTATCCATTGTACAACCTTTTTCAATCAATTCAAAAATTTCTATATTTCGGTCTTTAAAATACGTTTTTTGCCCTTTAAAATATTCAAAACTTTTATCTTTGGAATTATCAATAAACCATTGATAATCTTCTTTTTTAGAAAAATCAAAATTTTCTTTAGAAGATTTAATAACAATGCGATTTATTAGTTCAGAATCAAAACGAAAAAGATTTAAGTTAGTACCTACAAAATGCGTTAGATAGTTAATTTTACCCAAAACTTTCTCCCAAACCAAATCGCTAAATAAATTAACCTCTTCGGCAACAACTTCGGGTTTAGTATCTTTAATTTCTTGCCATTTATCCGAATCTATTTTTTGCGTAGCTAAAAACATCGCAAATTCTTCGTGCATTTCATTTAATTGTTCGGTAGTTAATTGTCTGTATTTCATTTTTTGTTAATTCGTTTCTATGTATTTTAGAGTTGCTGCAAATATTATAAAAATTATCCTTTTGAAAAACTCTTTATTCTTATTTAAACTATTTTTTACATCAAATTTTTAAAATACCATATTTATGGGATTGTACGATTTAATCTATTTAAAGATATTTGAACATAACATAAATACTAACCTTTTAAAACCTTAATCATGAAAAAAACAATTTTATTATTCGCATTTATCGGAGCAATTTTTGGAATGCAGGGACAAAATACTTTTCCAAACTCTGGAAATGTAGGAATAGGAACAACAAACCCACAATATAAGTTACATGTTCATAGTACCACAGCACCAAGTTTTATGGAAATGTCAGGTTTAGCACCTGGAATATTATTTTCTCCAAATAGTACAAGTAGTTCATATGTCGCTGCAATTGGTTTAGCAACAAATTATACAGGACATTATTTTGCAGGAACAGTACCTGGAGATTTTAATGTACGAAGTAGTGTAGGAGGTCGTTTACACTTTGGGACATTATCTTCAGGACAAAGTGGAACAGCAAGAATGACTATTAGCAATAATGGTAATGTAGGTATTGGAACCATGAACCCAACCACTAAATTAGATGTAATAGGAAATGTAAAACTTAGTGGTGTTATCGAAATGCCAAGTTTTAAAGTAAATAATAATGGAGCACTTAAGCTAAGAAATTCACAAGAGTTACATTATAACAGAGCTCTTTTTTCTAAATATGTATACACGCCTCATATTGGAGTAACGACAGATGAATTAGTAATTAACTACATGGGAGATTACAATTCAGGAGTAAAAGTAGAAGGTTCAAGATTTTCAGTTGAGAATGATTTATATGTTACTAGTGGTAATGTAAGAATTGGAGTTGGAAACACACTTAGTACTACAGGTTATAAATTAGCAGTAAAAGGAAAAGTGCTAGCAGAAGAACTTAGAATAAGCTTTATTTCTCTTTGGCCAGATTATGTTTTTGGAGATAATTACGATTTAAAACCTCTAGTAGAATTAGAAAAAGAAATTCAAGAATTAGGACATCTACCAAATATACCATCTGCAAAAGAAGTAGAAGAAAATGGTTTTGATGTAGGAGTGATGCAAACTAAATTGTTAGAAAAAGTAGAAGAACTTACATTGTATAGCATACAACAGCAAAAGGAAATAGAAGAACTTAAAAAATTAGTAAAAGAATTAATGAAGAATAAATAACACTAACACTTAAAATTTAAAATTATGAAACAATTAGTAATAATAACAATTTTTATTCTGTTTCAAGTAAGTGTTTTTGGACAATCAAATAATCCTTGTGGTACACAGCTATCTCAAGATGATTATAATAGTATTAAAACAACATTACTTGAAAGAGGAAGTATAGGAGAAACTAAGAATATTTCTAATAATATTTCTCCAATACAAACCACGATAAGGGTTAAATTAAAAGCACATATAATAAGACGTTCTAACGGAACAGGAGGCTTAAGCAATTTAAACTTTCAACAGTCAATACAACAATTACAAGCAGATTATGTACAAGCTAATATTCGTTTTGAAATGTGCGAAGTTAATTATATAGATAACGATGCATATTTTAATGAAATACTTTTAGGAGCTTCTGAGGTTACTATGGGACGAGAAAATATTGAAGAAAATGCAGTAAACATATTTTTTGTGCCAAATGCAGTTTTTACTGCAAATAGTCCGTATGCAATTAATTGGTCGTATTATCCAATTTCTTTGGCTAATAATTTAAACTGGACAATTATAACAAACTCGTATGCTACAGATGGAGGGACATTATCTCATGAAATAGGACATTATTTTAATCTAATTCACACACATGGACCAACATCAAATTCGAATGAACACGTAACAAGAAATTCTTTAAAAGGATGTTTGAAGAATTGTGATACTACAGGAGATTTATTATGCGATACACCAGCAGATCCTAATTTAGATCCAATTTTTGATTGGCCAGCAACAGCAGAATATGTTACCAAGAAATGTCAGTTTGTATCTATTTTAAGTTTAACAGATGCATGCGGAATGCATTATAATCCAGATGTTAAAAACATCATGTCTTATGCTTATAATTGTAGAAGTCATTTTTCTAATGGACAAATTACTAGAATGCGTGAAGCCATTACAATAGATAGACCAGAAGTAATATTTGATATACCACAAAATTTAACGATAACAAGCGTTATTGAAAATGGAAGAGAAGTGTATAGTGCATTAAATACAATTAATGCTTCTAATACAATAGAAGCAACAGGAAGAGCAACATATATTTCGGGCTATCAAATAAACTTATTACAAGGTTTTACAGCAAAATATGGTTCTGTGTTTGATGGTATTATTGGAAGTGATTGTAATCCTATTGGAATTAATCCAATTTATAACGAAGTAAAAAGAGAAGTAAATACAACGACTCATACACTAAATGAAAATGACGTAACAATATATCCAATACCAGTAAAAGATAAAGCGACAATTACATTTAGTCTACAAAATGATGTTGATAATATAGATATTGGTTTGTATGATTTAACAGGTTTTTTAGTCAAAAAATTAGCAAAAGAAACTAGTTACAAAAAAGGAAAGCATAATGTAATACTAGATGTTTCAGGAATGAAACCTAAAGTATACGTTGTTATTTTTAAAACTAGCGAAGGAGAACGTATAATTAAAAAAATTATTGTGAGATAATTTAATTACTTAGGGCTACTAGTAAGAATAGAACACCATAAATCATTTAAAAAGGATAATGGTGTTCTATTTTTTTATTATACAATCTTAAAATTGTAAGCATAGCCTTTGCTACGGTTATAATTTTAAATGAAGTAGAATGAGAAAAGATAAATAGTTTCTGACTTATTTTGGTGTCAATTTGATATTAGCGTTTCCAATTTTTAATAACATCTGGATCATAAAAGGCATATCCTCTGCGTTCTGGATCTTCTTGCATTGGAGTAAATGTTTTAAAAAAACGAACAATCTGATTAAAACTGTAACCATAAATACTACTATTTGTAGGAACAACCATAACACATCTCGAACTAGTTGCTCCTTGTTCGTAATCGGAACCAGTTCCAGGTAAAGCAGCATACACTTTAATAGTTGTATTATAAGCCATTTGTGCAGCATACGTATGCGACAAACCACGAATTAAAAAATCTTTTACTTCACGAAGCGATCTAGTAAAAGTTCTATTAGTAATACTTTGTGCATTTTGTGATCTAAAAAAGAAAAGAGGATCGTAAGCAAAATACCTGTTAGCGAATGATGTGGTAAATGAGAAATGATAGATGTCCGAATCTAATTGCGTCCCATAAGATTTTTCCCTAAAATTAGAGTCTCTTATTACTTTTTGAATTACTTTTTTATACAAATGACTTGCAGCACAACCCCAAATCCATATATAAGAATCGTTTGCAAAAGCATTTTTAAAATTGAACCACTTGGCATTGCTCATATTGGTAATATTGGTATCCTTTTTTCTACCATCCTTGTCCCAAGGATCTCTTTGTGAAGCATTAGAACCTGTAAATTGGTATGCATCTCTTTGATAAGAGTTTACCAAAACAGGACCGCCACGCCAACCGTGACCTAATATCGAAAATTCAAGGATACTATTTGGATTACGAATTCCAATATTTTGAATGTATTCGTAAACATCCGTTATAGAAATTACATTGGTATTTGCTTGAATAAAATGCCTATCCGAATCGTAATGTGTCCGACTGTCTATTGCTTCAAAAGAATCATTTTCTAAAGACCAATTAATGGTTCCATTATGAATTAAACCTTTATCAATTCGACCAAAACGGACATCAAATAAAGTAAATTTAATAGCTCTATTATTTTGCCATGAGGGATTTTGATGTACTAAATAATTAGCTCTCCTTTTACAAATATTCGCAATATTGGTTCTGCCATGATGGTATTCATATCCAGCAACTAAAAGGATGTGTTTTGTCATTGTGTACGTTTTAACATTGGATTTTTTTTGTACTGTTCCATTTTTAATAGTACCTCTTTTTTAATTTTTGTTTTGTTGTTTTTATTAATTTTTACAGTTTTAATATTTTTATAGTCAAGTTTTGGAATCGTTGTTTTTATAGGAATTTTTATAGGACTTCTAGCATTTAGTCTTGTAATAATTCTTTTGTGTTTTGCTAATTCTGTTTCTAATAATTTAATATTTTTATCTTTTTTAGCAAGGATGTCTAACAAATATGCTAAATCACCAGTTTGTGTAGTGGTTTCTTTTTCTAATTGTTTATTTTTATTAGCAATAGGAAGCGTAAAAAAACCAACAGCGATAGTCGAAAGCATTACCAAACCCATAAACATCCATATCGTTTTAAGTACAATTTTACGAGGTTCTTCACGACTAAATTCAGATTTCATCTGGTAGTAGGTCAATCCAATCATAATTACTGCAAATCCAGATACACCATAGCTCAGTAATTTTCCACCAAGCATTTCTATAATTTCATTCATAATTTTAAGGTTTAATAGTTAATTTATTTGTTTCGATTTTTTGATATTTAGTTTTTACTTTTCTGCCACTAAAATATCTTTTTGTGATTTTTATGAGAAGCGTATTCCCTTTATCGTATGCATAATCTCTAGGTTTAGGAATAGTATCTCCAGAAAACTCTATTTTTTCTAATTTTTCTTTAGTACCATCTTCTTTTTCGATTTTAAATTCCAAACGCAGATAATCTAAATCTTCCTTTTCAGGAGAATCGCCTTCCCAAACAATATGCAAATTATTTTTTGCAGTTGGATTAGCAATCTTTAAGATTAAAGGACCTCCATCAGTATCTCCTTCTTCTAGTAATTTTAAATTACCATCTGTGGTTATGGCAGTATATTTATAAGAAACTTTATCTCCTTTTTGTAAAATAGGGATGGTTATTTCATCCAAAGAAAAATTTGGAGATTTAGCTCTAAATAATTTGTTATATTCAAAGGAATTACTTGTAGATTTATATGTAATCTGAAGTAAGATTTCGGAATATTCTTCTTTGTTAATTCCAGTAATTACAGGAATTAAGTTTACATTTTTAAATGCAAACGGATCCGAGATAATAAGTTCTTCGTCTAATAATGCAACGGCTTTTTGTTGAAGAGTTGGTCTGCCATCTGCAAAGTAAAAATGACGTTCTTCTTCTATATATGCATTGTAAAAAGGGTGGTTTCGTAGTTTCCAAATTACTTCCTTATTAGTGTCCGATAGACTTAGTATTTCTTGACTTAGTTGATTTCCTTGTGCATCTTTAGAATGAATAAAAATGTCCACACCAGTTATTTTTTCTTTTTGGATGTTTCCGTATCTAAAACTAAAAATATTTAGTGGTACTAAAACTTGTGGAATAATAATTAAATCTTGGGAGCTGCTATAAATAACTTCGCTAAAAATAGAAACAGGAGAGCTAATATTTTCTAAATTTTGTTTGTAAGTAAATTTAACTTGGTAATAATAACCAGCTTCTTCGTCTGCATCAGTAATCCATGCAATATTATGTTTTTTTTGTTTTTTCTTTGTTGTTGTAAAACTGATAAGCGGAATTGCATCGTTTGGAATATCAAAACCACCTTCTTTGCTCAATGCTTTTTTGCCATCTTTTTTCCTCCAAATTAATACTTCGGCGCTTAATAAATCATTATCAACCGCTTCAAAATTGTGCAGAATACTTGTCTCTAAATGGTTTTCTCTCCACAGATCGCCAAAGGTTATGGTTTTCGTATAATTGTCAATGTCGTCTTTAATTTGCGAACCCAATAACCATAAGTGTGCTTGTGGATTATGTGTTTTTATAGTTGCAGATCGCTCCCTATAATCTATTGCTATTTTTTTATTTTGAAACGATTTTTTCTTTTTAAACTCATACGCAACACCAATTTGAGGCATAACATCGGTTAGACCCAAATCAATTTCTGGTAATTCGGTATTTACCATTGGTCTAAAAAGTTCTCGCATTACCTTATCTTTAAATTCTTTGACGGTTTCGTCAATCATTTTACGCATTTCTGGATCGGTAACTTGCGATAAAACTTCAACTTTAATGGCGCCTTCTTCAATTAATTTTTCTTTGATAAATTCAAATTTAGCTTCCGCCGAAAGCGTGACATAATAGGTAACTTTTACACCAGCAGAAACAATATGCGATACCGTTTCGTGGCAACGATCTAAATCCGCTTCAATTTTTAAATCCAATGCAGGTTGTAAGGCTTTAAATTTTAAGTCGTATAAAACACCTGCAATCGAGCTTCGATCTCCTTGCAATGTCGCAGCAATTAAACTAGCTCCTTTACGATCTAAACGCACGTTAAATACTGCTTTGAGGTCGCTACTTGTCAAAGACGGTTTTTTAGAACCAATAATACTTTCTACAAAGGTGTCTTCTCCAATCGTTTCATTGTCTTGCGTTGTGGCGTCAAGGACAATTAAATCGATACTTCCATTTTTCCATTCTGGTGGCGAAAAAATAAAATCTTCGGATATATGGTGCTTGTCGATAAGTATGTCTCTTACTTTTTCGAGTCTTTTTTCGCTAGCAATACATTGTACACCTAAAGACATGATTGCACCAGAAGAATCTTCCAATTCTTTTAAACCACCTTTAATTGCGGTACCTTCCTTAAATATTTCAAGAAAGAAATCAAACTTTTTATCATTGCTATCATCTTCGGAAATAATTGGAACTAAACCGACTTCGTTTGGTAAATAGTATACGATGTCATCTTGTTGATGATCGCCATAAAAAATAATGTTTTCGTGTACTCCTAATGGTTTGGATAAATCTAACATAACTACCAAATATTTTCTGGGATTATTATTTCTAAGAAATCGTTATTTGTTTTAATCCAATCGGATTTATAACGATCTCCACTTTTACTTTTTGCTTTAATTCTATAGGTAAATATATCTTGCGAGGCATCGACAATTTTATGTGTAAATCGCAAGGTTTCTCCTACTTTTAAAAAACGAAGTTTTCCACTGTCATCAGAATTTATTGCAATGTTATTTTTACTATCTTTATATTTAATATGGATGCTTATTTCTTTGATTTCGTATGCTTCAAAATCTGGAGCTTCTATTAATTTGGCTTTTATTAAACGTTCAGGCACAACATTGTCTTTAATCATTAAGATTGGACCTTTGTGATTTTTCCAAGCACCTCTAATAATAGTTCCTTCGTTTGTAATGAGTGTATTTTTGTACTCCAACACTTCTTTTGGAGTATCTAAACTGGTTACAATAGGTAATGTATGGGTCGCTTTATCTTTTGTAAAATTAAATTTTTCGTTTAACCATACTTTTCTTGTGAAATCCCAAATACGTATTTCGGTAATTATTTTAGTATTTTTTTTCCAATCGACCTTACTCATTAATTCTATCGACCATTTATTTTCAAATGGATTTGGAATAAAGAAATTAAAATCGTCGTGATTTGGATAGTCTACTACAAACTCTTTTTCTCCAGCAATGTAATAAATGACTTGTAAATCTATTTTTACAGGATGTAGTTTGCTATAAATCAAAGAAAACAGTTGTTGTTGTTTCTTTTTTTCATCGTCTTTTAATAAAAACGTTTGTGTCAATAGTTTTTTTTCGGTTTCTTTTTCACTAACCGTTATGGTTGTTTCTATTAAATGTGTATGTGTAAATATAGAAGTATCGTCAATTCCAATTTGTAATTTTACATTTTCAAAATATGTCGTTGGATTAAAATAAATAAATTCAGAAGTTGTGTTTTGCCAATCTACTTCCATTGTAGACGGTAATCCTGTACCTTCATTATTTAGATAAATTATCGCCTTATATTTGTAATTATAAGTGTTTTTATGTTGTCTGGTGTAGTTAAAAGTACCTTTTAAAACATCTTCTTTATTAAATACAAAAGTGTGGTTATTTTCTTTTTTTTCATTAGTTTCATCCCAAACTTCACAATCTATTTTGATTGTTTTTATATTACTTATTTTAAAAGTATCTGCTGCTAAATCTACCGTAACAGTTTCTACTCTAAATGGCATATCGTCTAATTTAATCCATTTGAGGTGGTTTTGTAAACCACCAACATTCTGAATCATGCTAGAAAGTAGTGCTTGTGGATAAAAAGGATATTTTTTTACTTTTCGTTCTCTTAAATCTACAATAAGTTCGTTGGTTTGTACTTCTTTATTATTTCTTAAAATATAGTGTGATCCTGGAATCACAGATGCATGTATCATACTTACGGCATTTGCAATTCTATTTTCAATTTTTTTACTTGCACTTAATGGCGGAACTGCTGGTTTAAAAAGCCGTTTTATCGCTTCGGTTTTTAATTCGTTAAGCAATGCTTTTGAAGCGTACTCACTAACATCAGGATCGAGTTCTTCGATTTCCATTTCTACCAAACTGGTTTCTTTTAAATCGTCTAAAGTATTGCTTATTTCTTCTCTAAAAAAGACTAGATTTTTTACTTTCAGATCTTCAAAATGCTTATAAATGCGATCCCATTTTATACGCATCCTAGCTTTAAAAGTTGGTGCAATTCCAAGCATATTTAATTCGTAGTATACATGTCCAGCAATAACATCTTCGTTTAAAGCAGCAACCAAGCGTTTGGCTTCTTCGCCACTTGTTTTTACGACTAAGGCTGCACGATTATCTCCAAATATAGATGGCGAAATTCCAGAACTTATATACCAATCGTTTGGATTTGGTTCTTCTCCTGCCGATGCAATTATCAGATATACTTTTCCATCGGTAACGGTTATTGGATTTAGCTGTTTTGCTTTAATTCCCCATTTTTCTTTAATTTCCAATTTTGCTTTTTCTAAGATTTTATCAGAAACTTTTAAGGATACCTCTAAAGAAAGGCTTGTGTCCATTACTTGATTTATATCTTCGTCTGTACTACTTTCTGGTAAAATAGTATATGCAGAAATTGCAGGACCTTCGGCTTTTTTTACAATAGAAGGTTGTATATTGGCATAATAAAATACTTCTGGATCGGTATCGTCTTTGAATATTGTTAGGTTTCCTACATCTAAAAATGGTGGTTGATAGCTAAGCATAATTTTAGGATTTTACATCTTTAATGATTAAGAATTTTCCTTTTCCTTCTTGATTTTGCACTTCGATTTGATCGCCTTGTTCTGGATAAAGTGTCATGGAATACGTATAGGTATTTTCGGTTTCATTTGTTCTTGGAATAAACCAGTTTAATGGTTTAGTTGCATTCTCTTTATTTAGAAAAAATTGATGATTTATTTTTCGTTTGTCATGTTCGTATTTCATTTCGATTAATGCATTGGCATATTTTTCGCCAATTTTTAATCGACTTACATCAATAGCAACTTGTAGTATTGGTAAGATTAACGTTTGGTCTCCTGAGCTGTCAACCCAACCACTTTTAGAAAATAAATTATCTCCAATTAGTTTGTAGCGATATTTAAAATCTTGCATGTCTTTATTGAGTTGTACTAGTTTTGCAGTTACAGGTTCCCAATCGTCTTCGGCAGACAGGACAACTTTGTCTTCGCTTGTAAATTTATTATCTTCGTCTTTATATTGAAATTCTACGATAATTTTTTTGAGACTTTGATCTGGAGACATCCCTAATTCTACATCTAATTTTAGCGTATCTTCAAACGGATTTGGTGTAAATATATCTGCTGCTTGGTTTTCTGTAAAATAATATTTTTGCATCGGCATTTCAATTACTTTACCATTTTTGCTAAAATATTTTACTGTATATTCTATTGGTGCATCTATATTTTTATATAGCGCTCTCTCCATTATTTTACCTTCTAAATCTTCTGGTTTAAAAATTAAGGAGGTGCTAAAATGATCTGCTCGTCCTTCTTCTTTATAGTTTATATCTACTTGTATATTAAGTACTTTGTTATCTCCAGATAAGGAGCTTAATGTTGCATGAGGTCTAAAATTGGCAACCATTAATCCAACTTTACCAATTTCGATGTTTATTAAACCGTTTGTTTTTTTCGTTGGAAGTGTTAGAGGTTCAGAAACACCTTTAAAGTATACTTCGGAAGTATATTGTACAATAGCATCGTCATTTTTGGGTCTTCTAAAAAACCATTTTTCTTTATTTTTTGTTTTATCAAATAGCCAAGATTTGCTTTTTTCTGCGGAAGGATACTCGGCTGTAACTTTAACTGTAGTTACAAATGGTGCTTCTTCCCATGGTGCATTTACTTGTACAGGAATTTCTACAGTTCCAACAATATCATCTGCTAAATCTACTAGTTTGGTAATGTTCTTTTTATTTTCTTCGGATACATCTTCTAGAAAATCTATAATAGTTGCTTGTGGAGCCATTTTCCATTCTACAACATCACGTTGTGTAAATCGCAATTCTACGAAAGAACTTATTTCTTCTTTCATTATTCCGATCATGGAAGTTTTACGCTCTTCTTCGGTCATTCCATGAATTCTAGATTTGATAATTTCCTTTACTTTGTCTTCAATGAGTTTTATAGCCATGGTTCGCAATTGGCTTACATGTTCATCGGATATTTCGGTAGACCCTTTTTTTATTTCGATGTTTACGAGTCCTTCTTCAGTAAGACTTTCTACAACACTAGATACATCAATACGTTCTACGTCAGAATCGGAACATCCTTCGTCTACATTTTTCCATACACGATCTACTTTTCTTTCTATTTCTGATTTTTGGTGCGATCCTGCCCAAGCTCTAATTTCTAAACTTGGTAGTCGTAATCTAAATTTTAAATCGTATCGTGTACTAATTGCTTTATCTCCTTGCTGTAGTGCTTTGTACCAAATTGCTGCTCCATCTGCACTTAAACGTAAGGCAAATGCTGCATTATTATCGCCAATTAGACTTGCTGCTCCTCCTGCGGAAGACCATCCTATTAAAGAGCCTTCTTTTTCTTCTAATAAACTAACGGTTCCGTCTGTATATTCTAAAGCACCAAAGATTAATTCGCCCACTGGTGGAATATTGTGATCTGGAATTCTATCTTCTCCTCTAGATCTTGCAATTAGGCTCAATCGTTCTTTTTCTAATTTTACAATTTCTCTTCTTCGTTGCTGCTGTACTTTCATGGATTTTAATTTTGCAGCTACTTTCTTTTTTTCTTCTTCAGAGATAGCTAGATTAATATCAAAATTGATATATCCTCCTGCTAATCCTGCTGTGGTTTCGGATGTTCCATTTGCTTTATCTGTCCAGAATAAACCATTAAAAACAGGTGTTTCGCCATCCATTCTAATTTGTGGCGTGGTACGTGCTAAGTAATATAGGTTTGGATTTTCATCGTCTGGAAATGCAATGATATCGTCTAATACTTCTATTTGTGGTAAGGTTGTCATAATTTTAGGTTTATATTTCTGGATAAATTAATAGATGTTCTATACTTGTATTTTCACTATTTTTCCAAACTCCTGGTGCAGATGGTTGTAGTGTAATATTTGTTATTCGATATTCGTATTTTCTATTTTCTTGATTCGTATTTTGAAGCATCTGTTGTACCGTACTTGCCATTTCTAGTACTTGTTTTGGATTTTCTCGATTCAATTTTACAGAAGTAACTTCGCCATTGTCTTTTTTTATTTCAACAATGACTCCTTTAATCTTGTTATAAGGCTCTTTTTCTTCTTCCGACCAATCGTTCCAATTTTCATATAATGGTGACGAAATATGCAATTTCCACATTTGAGAATCTCCTGTTGCATGATCGATTACAGAAGCCATTATTTGTTCTGGATTTATATTTGCTCGCATTCCATATGGTTCACAAACCAAACTATTCCAAACCATATTTTCTACGGAAAGTTCATCAATATCATTTTCATTAATAAAAATGCCTTCTTTTTTTACTGCATTTATTTCTAAAGGCCATTCTATGCCTGTTGTATCTAAACTACTATCTACATCGTAAATAAAATTACCATCTGTAGATAGTAAGGTTAGTTCTACTCCTTCTACGGTTACTGGTATATTTGTTTTGTTGTTTAAATAGAATCCAGATGGAACTGCTCCATTTCCATTATTACTGTTTGGTAAACTCTCTACAGTAATTGGAATATTTTTTAATTTTTTAAAGTTAAGTTCTACATTTATTGGTTTACTACGTTCTACAACAACACCATCTTGGGTTTCTTGTTCTAAGTCAAAATATATTTTTCCGATATTGATACCATTTGTAAGTAATTCTTTTTTAAATACATCGAAAGATTCCAAATTATGATCTGCTGTAATGGTAAATCCTGAAGGTTCTATTTCTCCTAGTGTTTCTGTTATTTTTTGTGTGAATAATACTTTTTCACTTAAGAATCGCTCTTCGACTTTAAAGGATACATTTTGGTAACCTCCTAACACTAAATTATCTACATATTTAATATTTCCATTAGAGATATTATTTAAATCATTCATTAAATCTTTTTTTGCTCTCGGATGAAAATAAGGTTCTACATGAAAGGTCATATTTATACGATATTCTTTAGAGCCATTTTCATTTTCATGTTCGTATAGATTGATATACATTTTTGGTTCTCCTGTTTCTGGATTTACACCAATGCGATATACTTGTGGTAAAAAAAATACTTTATTTGGATCGTTGGTTAATCTAAAATAATAGGAATGACTAGTATTTGGATTCTGAAAATCTATTTTAGTTTCTTGTTGCCATTTGTATTCTTTGGATTCTAATTCGTCGAAAAAACCTTGAAAAATAGTTGCATCATTGCGTTCGTAAGACAAATAGATTTCGTTATTAATTTCTATTTTTTGTGGTTTAGAAACTGTTGGTGTTTTAGGTTTTGTATATAATATTGGTTTTATATGTGTTGCTATCGATGCCATTAACTGCGGATTAAACATTCTAATTGTTTGTAATCGAACAGGTTTTGTACGTTTTAAATAGGTCATACCCATATTTGCTACGCCAATAGTACATATTGTATCAAAGCTATGTTTTTTAATGACTTGTAAAGCTTTATTAGCATTTGTTTTATTCTTGCCAAAATTAAATAGAACTAATTTTTTATCAACAATACACCAATTATTTCTACGATTTTCAATACTTATACTAGATAAAGTAAAAAATTTGCAATTTTCTCCATTCATTTTTCTTGTTGGAGGATTATTACCTGATAAAAAATAAGTAAACTGATTGCCAACACTACATTTTCGATCTAATTTGTGATATTTGATAGTATTTAATGCTTTTATTGCATCTTTTGGTGTTCTAAATTTCATAAAAGGCGTCTTCATTGCTCTCATCAAACCTGCTAATCCAAAAGGAGAATTTCCTTTATAATTGGATAGGATGAGGTTTCCTTTTACGATTAATTTTCGATAATCAAATTTTGTACATACATCTGCTACAAATGCTGGTTTTGGTTTTATAGGTACTGGTTTTGGTTTTACAGGTCTAGCTGCAACTGGCTTTTGAGCTGGTTTTTGCCACCAAATTGCTGCTTTTACCACCAATTTTGAAGTTTTTCCTAAATTAACTAATGCTTCGTAAATTGCTTCTTTATCTTCATTTTTAATAATGGCGTGTGCGTATATGTGTTTTAAAACATTTGCTTGTTGTACTGGACGTGATTGTATAATTTCTAATGGTAATTTTACTTCTCCACTTGTTCCTTCGTATTGAAGTTCTATGGTAACAGTTCTGTAATCTAACGGAATTACATTTTGTTGTGAATGAAATGCTTTTACAATTATATTTAAGTGCAAGTCATCATTATTATCTTTGGTAAATTGAAAACCCTTTTGTCCAGGAACGCCTTTGCTATCGGTATCGGATAATAATTCAAATTTTGGTCGCCCATAATTTTTACCATTATATGCATATATCTTATCCGAAATTGGAGCTTCATTTAAAGTATGTGTTATCTCTGTTGTTATCATCATGGCCTTATAATTGATCATGACGGCTGGCATTACATTAAATTTTAATTTACTCGCAGCGTATATAGCTGTTTTTTTTGGTGGTTTTATATTTTGTGGCATTGTGTTTCTTATTTAAATTTTTATAAATGCATTAAAACTCCATTTTATCCCAGATTAGGCAATGCATAATCTGGGTTTTATAATTTGGATTAATTGTTTTCTGGGACTGTTGGACTATCTACAGTATTTTCATTTTTTGGATTTTCTAAAATAAGAACACCGCCTTTTATTATTTTAGATGCTACATCTACAATTTTTCCATTACCTGCATATTTTAAACTGCATTCGTATTCGGTTCCTCCTGGACTAAAAGAGAGAATTTCGAAAGTTTGCATGTTATTGTTTTCGTCTAAACGTAGACTTTTTTCTTGTAAGTAATTATTTTCGGTATCTTGGTATTTAACGTGTGCATAAACCATTTTCCACTGTGTCCAATCTACCATTCCACCATCAACCATAAGCGATTGTTTGTATCGTTTTAAACTTATTGGAGCAATATCTTCGTCACTTACTGCATCTTTCCATGCAGATGTTTTTACCAAACCATCTGTATATTGTACAAAATAGCGGTATTTGAATTTATTAGTTGCTCTTTCTCGAAGTCGCATACTCCAATCCCAAGTTTCGGAACCTGTAAACCACTTGGAATACTCTTCCGATATTTGGTTGGATTCATCTACATATAAAATTTCTACTTTTGCGGAGGTTACGGTATTGGTATCTATTAATAAGTCAAAGGATGCTTTTACTCTACCTATTAAATTATCATCAATAGATAATACATCTCTTGTATCTGTTTTGTATTCGGTTTCACTTTCGGTACCATCTTGATAGAAATATTTTACTTTATAGCGGTATTTTTTGTCTTTATGTCCATACATAAAGCATTTCCAATTTCCTGAAACATTTTCTTGGCTTAAGCGAATTGTTTTCTTGGTGTCTGGTTTGTTAGGTTCTGCTATATATTCTAAATCTACAACTGCTTCTTTAACCATAGACCAATCTATATCTCCAGCGGTGACTTGTGTGGTAATAAAACCTAATTTGTCATAAGAAACATTTAATACTCTATCGCTTATATTTTCTAGTACAATTGCTGGTGGAGACATGGATGTTCCTCTATACGAAATTTTTGCTTCTGCTTTGTAGAAATCTAAGAGTTCTCCTTTCTCGTTTCTTGCCATACTTGCTCTAAAAGTAAAGACTTCTGTACCATTCTCAAATAAGAAAGATTTTGCATTCTGACGTACTATTCCAGATTTATAATCTTTTTGTTTGTACGAAACATTAACAATTATAGAATGAATATTATCTGCTTCAAAATCTGCATTTACTTTAATTTGTGTTTCCAACATTTGTACTTCAGGACTACTTACATCGATGTATCTTATGGCAGCTTCTCGTTCGCTTTTTGTTAATTGTGCAGCTATGGAACCTTGTGGATTTTTGTAAATGTCAATAACCGCATTTTTCTTAAAATGAAAATAAATATTATTTACTTCGCTTTTTTTAACGTCGTTTTTGAAATAATAATAATGATCTTGATTTTTAATGTGTTTTTCTCTACCAGTTATTCCCATATCAGAATTTGGTTGCACTCCTGTACTTGCAGTTTCTCCTTCTTCGGATTCATTTTCAGAACGACCTATAAATGAAGTTTCAAAAAAAGATTTTACAATAGTTCCAAAAATTAATTCCGTTAGCATTTTCTCTAGGGCATCATTAGCTTCTTTCATTTCATCACTGTTTGGAGCCAAGCCTGAAAAATTGGTAATTTCAACAGTAACAACTTTATTTTTTATCATCTTTTCTACAAGAGAATTAATATCGGTTTTATCGATATCAATATTTTTATCATAAGTAGTTGTACTTGAAGAACTGTGATATGTGATACCCAAAATTTTTCTTTTTCTTGTTCTTGTTCTTGTGCCTTGCTCTATTTCTTTTTTATACGTGTTTTTTTGTTCTTGTAAAAAATCATAAATATCACTAGAGTGACCACTTACTTTAGCTTCCATATTTGGAATAAATGCATTACCAACCAATTCGTAGTGTACGATGGCTTGTAAAGGTGTTTTTTCGACATTTCCATCTTCGTCAGAGAACCCTTTAGACAAAGCATCAAACATAAGTTGCGAACCTTCTACACCAAAAGTGGCATATAATGCTGCCGAATTACTTGCGGTTAACGATGGTTTTACTTCTTCGCTATAACTTTTTGTAAATGTATCTCCAAGTCCTTTTAAGATATTTAATTTTGCAGTTCCACTTTTCCAGTTTGGATATGCAATTTTAGGTTCAATTTTGGTAGTTGGAATTTTACTTTTATATCGTTTATGGTATTTTTTAACAAATGGATGTGATTTTTTATTAAGAATCGTTCTTAAATAATCGGTTGCAATTTTATGCTCCTCTTTCGATAAGGATAAATCTACGGTTACTAGTAATTGTCCTAATTGTGTTTCTACTAAATCTTTATTCGCACTACTTGCATAAGCAATGTCTGCATTTCTAGCAAAAAGACTATAACTCATTGCAGGTTTTCCGTCTTGATCTCTTGCAATTACTGGTGTAGATCGTATTGCATAAAAAGTATCAAATTTTTTATAATGTCTATAAAAATCAATGCTTTGTAGACCTGGAACTGTTATTTTATCTAAATATGAAATCATTGTATTGTTTTTTAAAGGTTATGTTTAGTTTATGGTTGTTATTGGTAGCATTAATGCAGACGAATTTGCTGGTATTACAAAGCTTAAGTCTTCTTGCGATGAACCATCGTTATTAAATATTTTTACTGTGGCATTTAACGCAACGGTTATTGGCATGTCTGGTAGTATTGCGATATCTTCTAATTTTGTTTGATTTAAGAATAGTTCTGCACTTCCTGGAATATCTGGATTGGTACTATTTAGGCTTATTTGTAAGGCTACTATTTTTCCAGAGAATGTTGCTACGCCTAATAGTGTAGAAATTTTTACGGTTCTAAAACCACTATTATCTAAATTGATAAATGGTTGTTCGGTATCGTAATTAATAAAATCGCCTTCTAACAATCGTCCATCGTTTAATACAAAACGGCTTCGTCCTGTCCATGTTCGTGGATCATTTTCTTCGACCAATACTGCAAAAGATTTTGTTGGTATTTCTGGTGTAAGGCTTAATGTTGTTTCTTTTACATCATTATCTGCTGCGGTGTATTTAATATCTATTAACGCTTGTTTAATTATTTTGTGCGAATTGGTTAGGTTAGGAGTAATGCTAAATATTCTTGCAAACGGACGATCTATAATAATTTGTGAATCTTTGATATTTTCTTCTTCAAAAATTAATTTTTCTTCTTTAAAAAAGAATTCTTTACGTAAGAAATAATCGTATTTATTCTCTTCTGGTGGATGAATTAAATATCGTTTTAATTCCGAATTATCTTTGTTTAGAATAGTTGTTCTTCCGTTACCGCCTTTTTCTGGTGCAATAAATACGTGTACAGACTGTATACCATCTTCATGAAATTGTAATTCTCCTGATTGGATTTCTACTGGTATTAATGGCGAATGTGTATCCATATTTATACTTAAATCACGACGTACTTCATCTTCAAAAAGTTGCGAAACAACTTTTGTTTCTGGACTTCCTATTATGGAACCTGTATCGTGAATAAATTCTACTTGATAATCGTAGGTTAATGTGCCGTATTGGTCTACAAAAAACTTGATTTTATCATTTAATTTTAATTTGTCTAGTGTAAAACTGTGTTCGTGTAACCGTTTGGTTTTATCTCCTTCGACACCTTTATATCCATACGAAATATGTACAATTGCTTCTCTAATTTGATATTCTTCAAAATCGAAACTTGCTCTAACTTCCAGTTCTATTTTTTTGAATGGACCATCTCCTAGACGTACTAATTGTAATTGTTTATCTGCATCAAATGCAGTATTAGCGACTGTTAAAGCTCCATTTGGATAGTATTTTAGTGTCTTTGCTTCGGCTTTCTCGAATGTGAATTTTCTTTTTATTTGTTGCGATATTTCTCTTCGTCGTAGGGTATATCCAACTTTTATATCTACTGCAAGTGCTGATTTTGTTTTGCTTTCTTCTGCATCGTCATCGTTATCATTGTTAGTGTTATCTTCATTTTCTTCGGAACTTTCTGGCGGATTTACATCATCGTTTGGGGCATCGTCATCTGTATCGTTATTGTCAGGGTTTTCTTGATCTTCTGCAGATTCTCCATCGTCATCATTATTTTCGTCCTCATTATTTCCGCCCTCATTTTCATCACCCTCATTTTCATCGTTTTCATTCGTATCTTCATTCGTATCTTCATTTGGTCTATCGTTTGGAGTATTGGTACCATCTATGGTATCGTCGTCATCGATTTCATCGCCATCTCCTTCGTCTGTATCTCCATTTCCAGTTGTTGGCGGATTGTCTTGGTCGTCTCCTCCTGGAGGACCATCTGCATCTTCTTCTTCATTTCTAGTACTATTTGCAATACGTTCGTTTATTGCTGCATTATAATCTTCGGATGGAATTGCTGTTGCATTAAAAATTTCTGTTCCCATTAATTTTTTTACCAATGCGATTCCTGTAGGATCATTACCTAGAATATTGGTTTGTGATTCTCCTTCTGCATATACAACTTGTTTTACGGTAATTGCTCCATTACTCATTAATTCTCTAATCATTACATCGACATCTGCACTAGCTGCGATTTTAACATCGCTATTACTATTTTCACTTTTGCTACTACTATTTATGTTGGCATCTAGATTAAATGTATGATTCCAAAAATCTTCGGTTGCTTTAAAGTCTACTGTAATTTCAAGGTTATAAGCTTTCATTACTCCTAAATACCCTAAATCATACACTACTGCAACTTGTGTTTGCCCTTCTTCTTTAAGTAAGTTCCACATAATTTGTGCAGGTTTATTACTTAATCGTGTCGAAAAAACCGCAGTTTGTCTACCTCTTAAAGATGGTTTTGTAGATCCTGCAATGGATATTTGAAAATCATCATTTTCATCATTATTTCCGTCTTTTCCAAACATTACTAATTTTACACTACCTTCTTTAAATGGTACCATCGACAAATTAATAGTATCGCCATACTTAGATTGTAATTCTTCTCTTATGGATTCTAATTTTTCTTCTGTAGGTCCTAATTCTACTTGTAATGTTAAAAAACCACCAACTCTAGATTCGTCATTATCAAAATTTGGACTGTCCCCTTCGAGTATTTCATCGTCTGTATATACCACATATTGAAGTCCTTTTCCGTTATCTGCAATTTTGGCTTTTTCTTCTGGTAAACAGTAAAAATTATTTGCATCTGTATAATCTTGATAAATGATGCATCCTTGAATTATTTCTTGTTTTTCTGTATTTAACATGATTTTATATTTTATTTATGGATTTTTTTAAGTTAAAGGGAGTCCTAAATTTCTAAAAGTTGCAGCTCCTGCATATCCAAATGCGTTTCCGTTACAGGTGTCTTTTTGGAATTGGATTAATGCATTGGCAGTTCCTCTTCCAAAATCACCATCTATTGATGCGTTGTAATATGGATTTCCTGTTCTACTACTTCGTATGTTTTTAAGTCCTGTTTGTAATCGTTTTACGGTATGTCCTGTGGAACCAAATCGTACTTTTACCAAATCGGGATTTGAAGAGTTTGCTTCTGATATATTTTTAATATCTAAACTGTTTAGTAATAAGTATTTAAAATTGTTTTGATCTTCTGCAAAATCATCGTAAGCATTAGAAATAAATTTATCCCAAGCATTCCAACTACCGTTGGTCTGGCTTCTATGTATATATTGTGGCGGACAGCCAACAATTACTTGACATCCATAACTGCTGTAATAATCGGACATACAAAATTCTGGAGAATAATCGTCTCCTCTTATAGACCTTACTCTTGTCGTTCTTGGGTTATTTCTTGCGCAATGGATATTGTCTCCTGGATTTCCTACATGTATATCTGCGGATGGACCATAATTAATAACTGGTTGTCCATTTTGTAAGGTGTAATTAGCTCTTCGCAAAGTTATGCTACCATTAAGTCGAAGTGCTCTATGTGGTTGGTAACCAGAATTGCTTCTTGGATGTTGTCCTTTTACATAATTATAAAAACCTGGTTGCATACAATTAAATTGATGCTTTCTTTTTCGATTTCTTTGTATTACCTTAAGGTTTGGTACTGTACTCGCTGGAAAAACAGCTACTTTTTTTGTTGCTGGTAGCCATTGTCCTATAACGCAACGAGGATAGTAATAATTTACATCTACGCGTTGTAATAAATGTTCGTTTTCAAACTCTATATGATTGGAATAATCTAATAAACAGACGTTGTTTTCTGCTGGGAGTGCTCCTCTAATTGCAAAAAGAATCATTTCATTTTCTCTTCCTTTGATGGAAAAATTATTGAATTCACAAACCCTTCTTAGGATGGCATCCGATATTTTAAAAGTATTTTGTTGTGGCATTTTATTGTTTGTTTTCGTGATTAGATATTTTTGTGATTAAGTTTTTTCTTGTTGTTGCACCAAAAACACCATCGATAGTAATGTTTATTGTAGATTGAAATAGTTTGAGTGCAGCTTCTGTCTTAGCACCAAAGATTCCATCTGAGGTTCCTGGATTAAATCCACATAATTTTAAACCTTCTTGAAGATTAACTACATCTCTACCAGTATCTCCTTTGCTTAATACATTTGTACTTAGCATTAATTTTCTTACTGGTCTAAGTCTTCTAAAACCTAATAGTTGGTTTGCTGCGTATGCTGTTTGACTTACTTGATTGTTTTGGTTTCCTCCAAGGGTGTATATTCTTGAATGATCTTGTGAATATCCCATAAATACGCCAACATGACCTTTGTACGAATTGATGCTATCTCTCCAAAAAATGACAATATCGCCTGGTTCTGGATTTGAAACTGGTAGTCCAACATTTAACCATGATCTTGCGTTTCCTAAATTGGATGTTTCGAGGTTAGATTTTTTTGCAATCCAGTTCATAAAAAAACTACACCAAGGAGTTTCATCGTCGTTTACATAGGTAAAACCAGCTTCTTTTGCATAGTTAACTATTTTTGGATTGTGCTGTGGTCCAGGAATCTCTTTGGTGCCAATTTCTCGAGATGCGACATTAATTAGTGTGCTCATAATTTGAAATATTTACGTATGTTTTCGGCAAAATTAATACGTATCACAATAAAATATATCAGGAAAATTCCCCCTTTTTACATGGTGATTTTCCCCTTTTTTTTATGGGGAATTTCCCTTTTTTATATGGGTAATTTTCCCCTTTTTTAAATAAATAGAAAAGGATAAGGTGTTTAAAAATCTGCGATAGAATATGCTATGTATACCATTCATTTTATTCATAATTCCTTGAATAATTTAGTTTACACGATATTTTTCTTAAAAGATGGGTAACAAATTAACAATGTTAAACCATATAGGTATATAAAATGGTGTATCCTGAAAAACCAATACAATAGAGTAAGGAGAAATTAATAAATTTATTAAAAATGAAAAAAATTATTATTAAATTAGTAATGGTTTTACTATGTGTTTCGAGTTTTGCGCAAGAAAGTAACCAAATTTGGATTCATCCTCCAGAAAACTTAACTACAAATCAAGCTTCAGATTTTATTAAAGATTATTTGGGACTTTCAAATCTAAGTTCTTTTGTTAAAATAAAAACAGAAATAGATGAACTTGGTATTACTCATGAGCATTATCAGTATTATTACAATAATGTTAAGGTAGATATCGGAACATTTAAAGTACATTCTAAACGAAGAATTGTTGACCTTATGAATGGCGAAATGATAAAACTAAAAAGAATCAACACCAAACCAAAAATTACAATAGAAAAGGCTTATTCAATTGCTACGTCTAAAGTCACAAATACCGAACAACAGGTTTCTAAAAATACTAGATTAGGAGAACTGGTTATTGCAGAAAATCAATTTGGAAATTATGAATTGGCTTATAAGATGGATATTCGATCTTTTAGACCGTTAAAGAGAGAATGGGTTTATGTAAGTGCTATAACGGGTAGAATTATTGATAGAGAAAGTAGAATACATGAAACAAATGTTCCTGCTAATGGAAATAGCTTATATAACGGATCGGTTAGTTTTACTGCCGATGATACAGGAAGTAATTTTAGATTAAGACAAACTCAAAGTGGTAATGGTATTAACACTTTTGATATGAATAATGGTACAAATTATGGAAGTGCTGTTGATGTGAATAGTGGAACAACTTTCTTTAATGGAAATGAAATAGCTGTCCAAGCACATTGGGGAGCCGAACAAACATATAATTACTATAATAATACATACGGACGTAATTCTTACGATAATAGTGGAGCAGTAATTAACTCTTATGTAAGTTACGGAGCAGGAGTAGTAAATGCATTTTGGGATGGAAGTAGAATGACTTATGGCGATGGTAATGGTACTACACATGCTCCTCTTGTCGCTTTAGATATTGTTGGACATGAAATAACACATGCCGTAACAGAGCACACAGCAAATTTAAAGTACAAAAGAGAATCAGGAGCATTAAACGAATCTTTTTCGGATATTTTTGGAGAATGTATCGAAAATTTTGCTACTGGTACAAATAATTGGCGAATGGGAACAGATATAGGTCTTTCTGGAACAGATGGAGCATTGCGTTCTATGCTAAATCCAAATGAATTTAACCAACCAGATACTTACAAAGGCGATAATTGGGCTTCTACTTTTTTTGCAACCAATTCAAATGATCATGGAGGAGTACATACCAATTCAGGCGTACAAAATAAATGGTTTTATATATTAACTACGGGAGAATCTGGAACTAACGATAATGGAGATTCGTATAATGTTGCTGGAATTGGATTAGATAAAGCGGAAGAAATTGCTTATCGTAATCTTAGTGTATATCTTTCAAAAAAATCAAAATATAAAGATGCTAGAAATGGAGCAATTCAAGCTGCAATAGATTTATTTGGTAATTGCTCGGATGAAGTAATTGCTACTACCAATGCTTGGTATGCAGTAGGAGTTGGAGATGCTTTTGATAATTATAGTTCCGCAGGAACAGCAGAGATAAAAACGTATAAATTTAAACCAAACGAACTTTTTGTAAGTATCAATACGTATGGAGGAAGTTTTCTTCTAAAAATAAAAAATAATGGTGGTTCTGGACAAAATATGTATGCTATTAATTTTTCGGGAGTTACTTTTGAAAGTGTAGATGGCTATTCGTATTTATTAGGACAACAAAGATTTCAAACTAGAATTAAAGATATTATTTATGAGCAAGGAAATACGATTATCGCTTTTAAAAATGGAAAGATGCTAAAAATAAGTGGAACAGGAGGTTCTGGTTATAATATGTTTGCAGTAACAGAAACTGCAGGTGGTTTTGAAACAGTTCCAGGATATAGTTATAGATTGGGAGATGCCAAATTTAATGGAAATATTACAAAAGTTTTATATGCAAATAACAATTTGATTGTTGCTTTTAACAACGGAAAAATTCTTAAAATAAATGGATTAGGCGGAACAGGACACAATATGTTTGCAGTAACAGAAACTGCAGGTGGTTTTGAAACAGTTCCAGGATATAGTTATAGAATAGGAGATGCAAAATTTAGTGGAAGCATTACCAACGCGATATTTGCAAATAATAAACTCGTACTAGGATTTAATAATGGAAAGATTCTTAAAATAAATGGTACAGGTGGCTCAGGACATAATATGTTTGCAGTAACAGAAACTGCTGGCGGATTTGAAACAATACCTGGATATAGTTATCGAATAGGTGATGCAAAATTTAGTGCATCAATATATGAACTAGGATATTTTGATAATAAACTTGTTTTAGGATTTCTTAATGGAAAAATATTAAAGATAAATGGTACAGGTGGTACAGGACATAATATGTTTGCAGTAACAGAAACTGCTGGTGGTTTTGAAACAATTCCTGGATATAGTTATCGAATAGGAGATGCAAAATTTAGTGGTATACTAACGAAACTTGCTCATGCAAACAATAAACTTCTGTTAGGATTTAGTAATGGAAAAATTCTTAAAGTAAATGGATTGGGAGGTACAGGACATAATATGTTTGCAGTAACAGAAACTGCTGGCGGATTTGAAACTGTACCTGGATATAGTTATCGAATAGGTAATGCTAAAATTAATGGAATTATAACCGATTTAGATTATATCTCTGGCTCTAATATTCTTATGGTTTCTACGTCTGCTGGTAATAGTCTTAAAATTAATGGACTTGGAGGTAGCGGTCATAACATGTTTGCACTTAGAGCAACAACTTGTCAGAATGCTTACATTGGATTGCCAGGATATAATTACTATATTGGATTTCAATAATTTAGAGGTCTTCCTTTATTTTTAAGAGGTCAAAGTACTGAGAGTGAAGATGGTTTGCTAGAAGGATTAAAAACAGAAGAGGAAAAACAAGAAGTAAGTGATATTACAGTTTATCCAAATCCAACTAATGGTATTGTAAACATTAGTTTACCTCAAGATGCCAAATATAAAGGCATAGAAATATATAGTGTTATGGGAAGAATTGTACACAAAGAAGATGCTAAAAAAGACAGACTAAATATTGCAATAAACCTTAGCAATAATAAAAGAGGATTGTATTTTATTAAAGTTAAATTTGATGATTATGTAATCACTAAAAAAATTATTCTAAAATAAGATATTTTCTATAATTACGATTTGAGACTGCCAGAAAAGGCAGTCTTTTCTTGTTAAGTATATAGTTGTTTTTTATGTAATAGCCTATAAAAAAGGTTAATTAATCTTCCAGTTTTTTAATTATTTCTATTGCTTTTTGATAGTTGTAATTTTGCTTGTTTTGAGTGATTGTTGCTAATAGTTCTTTCGTTTTTTGTGTGTCTTTTTGTTTTAAGTAAATTAGCATTTTATACCAATACCCTTTAGAATTATCTATAGCGTTAGATGCAATAAGTTTATCAAAAATTTCGATGGCTTTTTTGTATTTGTTTAGTTGGAAATACGACGCTCCTAAATAAATTAATTCGTGTGTATTTTGTTCTTTATCAATTAATAAATCAATAATTTTAGTATATGCTTTCTTATTATAATATGTTTCTATATTAATAGTTTGATTATCACTTTTTTCAATTTTTGATGGTAAATCATTCCAGGTATTATATTCTTTATAGAGAGTTGTATTTGAGGTGTTTAAAAAAGTAGATAATCCAATTAATAAGACAAGTGTAGCTGCTATAGCTGTAATATAATACAAACGTTTTTTAGGCATTTTTTTGCGATTACGTTCTTTAAAATACTGATTACTAGTTGTATTTATATTTTTTGAAATGTTTTGAAATGTTTCACTTTTTAATAACGCTTTGGTTTCTTTGAATGTGGCGTTTTCTAAATCACTTTCTTTAAATGTCGTTGTTTGTTCTTTATTTAAGGTATTATTTAGTGAAATATGTAAATTTAATTCGTCTCTTAAATGCACATCATTTTTTAATCGTTTTTCGAATAAAGCACGATTATTTTTAGACATTTCATTTTGTAGATATGCTTCAATTTCTTGATGTATTTCTTTTTGTTTTTTCATTGTCTTAGTTTATTATAACGGCAATCTAATTTTATTAATTTGATGAGTTTTGTTTTACATTTAAAAACACGTTGCCTAACTGTATTTATTGATTTGTAAGAGAACTCTTCTACAATTTCTTGATAACTCATTCCGTTAAAATAATTACCTAAAATTTCTTTACAATTATTAGACAATTCTTGAAATTTTTCTTGATAAAAATCCATACGTTGTTGTTCTAAAATAGACAAAATTAGATTCGTTTCTCTATCCATAGGTATAATAATATCATCTTTCATTACCCTTTTTTTTGTTAAAAAATTGCGCCAAATATTTTTACATGCAGTAAATAGGTATGCTTCAAAAGAATTAATAGACAAAGGCTTCTCTTTGTGTTTTAAGATTAAATATAATAATGCATCATGAAATACATCTTGGGCATCTTGTTGCTTTCCATTATTTTGTAAAACGAATCTTTCAATTTTAGGGTAGAATTTTTTATAGATTTCTAAAGTTATCTTATTGTTTTGTTCTATAAGAGCATTTAAGTATTTCTCACTTTCTGTCATACAATTGGTTGTAATTTCAAAAATAAATAAAAAAAGATAATTTATTGGGTAACAAAAGTAAAATATATCTATTATATTATAGTAACTTTTACCGTTAATTAATTTTGAACCCCTAAAAACTAATAATTATGAAACACATTAAAGCATTTATTTTAACCATTCTTAGTATCACTTTTTTATCGTGTGATACCGATTATGAGAATACCTTTCAAGAAATAGATACCGTACATTTAAACTCCCAAAAAGCACAAAACTGTACTATATGTCCAACCTTGACACCTGTTAATATTCCTGTTTTTTCTAAAAATGAATTAATTATTCAGTATGCACAGGAATTATCTGAAAATCAAAAAAATTATTTACGAACGTCATATAATGAGAGTGATCCAATTGAATCTTTTGAAGTTTGTATGTATTGTGATGGTACTATTGAGAAATGGACTTATGGTCCAAGTATAGATTTAGAACATAAAAAAGCGTCTATTAGATCCCGAAAAAAATCAAAGCCAGAAGGTCTTATAAATGTAGATACAGAATTTACTTTTACGATGGAAAATGAAAGTCTAGCTTCATCATCTACCACAAGTACAACTAATTATTTTCCTTATATTTCTAATAATAATAATGATGTTGTTATTGCCGTTTTAGATTCTGGAATCGATTATAATTATCCGTATTTTGTATCTCCGTATTTATATAATTCTAGTATTGCAAGTCCATTTTATCCATCAGGATCTGGTTGGAATTTTATAACAAATACAGATGGTTTTTTAGACGATTACAACTTAAAACATGGTACAAAAGTTAGTTATATAATAAATAAAACATTGGATAACTTAGGAGTAAATCATCAAATTTTACCAATTAAAGTTTCTAGTTCGAATGGTTCTGCTTCTTATTTTAAAATACTATGTGGTATAAATTTTACATCCAATAAAGCCAATATTGTACAAATGAGTTTTGGTTGGTATGGAGAAGACGAGGATAATGATATATTTAAAGATTTAATACATCGTAATAGCAATATCTTATATGTTACTTCGGCAGGAAATAATGCTACAAATACAGATGAAAAATACCACTTTCCTTCAGGATTTGAATACAATAATATTTTATCTATAGCTGCAATTAATACTGCAAAAACAGATATTGCTTTATTCTCAAATTATGGAGAAGAAACGGTAGATTTTTATGCTCCAGGAGAAAACATAGCCTTTCCAGTTTCAAGTACGTTTACAGATTCTATTTCAGGAACATCTTTTGCAGCACCTTATGTCTCAGCAATCGCAGCTAAAATTCTAAATACAAATAGGACATTAACACCTTCGCAATTAGAAAATAGATTAATATTATATGGCGCGCCACTTCATGCTTCAAATCCATTAATAAGAACCAAACACGAAATAATAATTAATTAGTTATTTCAAAACAGACACATAAAGCAAGAGAATTTTGTAGTCAGTTCGAGTGATTTTACGAAGAACGAGTAAAAAAGTATCGAGAACAGGCTGTAAATTACTTATTTATAAAGTTATTCTTGACTTGATACCAACTCAACATCAAAATAGTACAAATCTATTTAGCGCATTTTGAAATTGAATTAGTATGATACTCTTTTTTAGTAATTATTATTTGAACCAAAAATACTTTTAAAGGTCAATGATAATTGCTTATACAAACTGTCCTTTATTAATCGGAGTTCTACCTAAACTATAATTATAAGTTTAGGTAGAACTCCAGTTATTACTAAAATATCTTAACGTTTCTTTGCTTTATATTTTACTATGGCAAATTTTTTATATTTTAGTAAAATAGTACTAATAAACTAGATTAATTTTAAATGCGATTTGAATTACATAAACTTCGATACTTTTTCTTCGTGCTTATTTCTGTTTTGTGTCAAGCACAAAAAGAAAATTTAAACACATCAATAATTGATATTATTGTTGCGGATACCACAGACACGAATGCAATTAAAATAAAAAAATTAAAGGACTTATTACCAAATCAAAAAAAGGTTTCTGCATCAGAAAATATAGGATATTTATACCATAAATTAGGATTAATTTATTTTGAAATTGAAGACTATGAAAAAGCGATTACTGCAACAAAAAAAGCAGTACAAAATCGAGAGCAGATAAAAGAAATAGATACTAAAAAATTAAACAAAAGTTTATTAAACATCTCATTGTATTATAGTTACTTGAATAATTTTGATAAAAGTAAAAGCTACTTAGAAAAAATTATTAATAATAAAGCTATAAATAAATATACATTTAAGGCGTATTTAGATTTAGGAGAGTTATATGCAGAAAATGGCGATTATTATAGTTCTTTAGAGACGTATAAGGCAGCAGAAGTATTTTCTAAAAAAAATAGTAATTACGACATTTTATTAAAATCTCATTTAGGAAGTATTTATGTATATTCAGAATTAGACAATCCACGAAAAGATTTTGATAAAATAATTTTTCATAAAAATGAAATAGAAAAATGGCAAAATAAATCACCAAAAACAGATATTGCATCCATGTATAATAACTTAGGGAATATTTATGAATCGCTTGGTAATAAAACAAAATCATTACAACTTTATAGCGAAGCAATAACGTATTATAAAAAAGAAAATTTAATTACTGAATTGAGTAAAGTATTTACAAATATCGCTATAATTTATGCAAAAGACTCCAAAATTAAAATTGCGAATAGTTATTTTGAAAAAGCCATCAATAAAACAGATAATTTAGAAGTGAAATCTTTAATATTTAATAATCAAGGATATTATTTACAAACCGATAATCCAATAGATAAACTTGTATATTACCAAAAGGCATTACAATGTTTGTTTGATGACAAAAACAATAAAAATTTAGATTACCTTCCATCATTAGCAATTCTTAAAAAATCATCTTATCGATTAACTGCTTTGTATTATTTAATGGATATGACTGAAGTTTGGGTTGCTGCCTATGAAAAAAACAGAAATAAAGAGTATCTTCTAAAAGCAGAGCAAAATATTAAATTAATAGACCAATTAGTGTCTTATATACGATTTGAAAGTGATGCAGAAAAATCCAAATTATTTTGGATTAATAAAGGAGTAAACATTTATATGCTAGGAGTAACAGTTTGTTATTTTTTAGACGATATAGAAAAAGCATTCTATTATATGGAAAAAAATAAATCCCTTTTGTTACTAGAGAACTTAAACGAATTAGAAGAGAATAATACAGATTCTAGTTCTTTTAAAATGAAACAGCCAGAAATTATATCTTTACAAAAATGTATAGACAAACATGTTTCCAACACATCAAATTTTGTAGAATATATATTAAATGATAAACATGGATTTGGCATATTTTGTAGTGCGACTAAAAATTATTTTTTTGAAATACCAGAAATTAACGTATTACTTACAGATGTAAAAAAAATAAAAAAGATGTGTAGTAAATCTTTTGAAACAAAAGAAGATTTTAAAACATATGCGAATATATCCAATACCGTTTTAAAAAAAATATTCCCTTTTAAAAATGCATTAAATACTATTTTAAATAAAAAATTGATAATAGTACCAGATTATCAACTTCAAAATTTTCCATTTGAAGCACTGAGTATAAAATCAAAAACAGAGAATTTTAAAGAGAATTATTTAATTCAGAATGTTGAAATATCATATTTGCAATCCGCATCCGTTTATGAAAAAATAAATCAAAGACAACGGAAAACAAAAAAAGAATTATTAGGTGTTGCTATTGGCACTTTTAAATCAGAAGCATTAACACCTTTACCAAATAGTATAAGAGATATGGAGCAAATTTCCAGATTCTATCCAAGTACATTATTACTACAAAGAAAAGCAACAAAATCTTCTTTTTTAACAAAAATTCAGGATTATAAAATTTTGCACTTAAATACACATGCAGGATTAGATACCATAAATAAAGAACCATGGATTAGCTTTTGGGATGAAAAATTGTATTTAAAAGAACTTTATGGAAAAACAAATCAAGCAGATTTAGTACTATTAGATGCATGTAAAAGTGCCTCAGGAACCTTAGAAATAGGAGAAGGTATTATGAGTCTGTCAAGAGGATTTTTCCATAATGGCGCAAAAAGTGTTATTGCAACGCAATGGAATGCCAACGAAAAATCGAACGCTAAAATTTTATATCAATTTTATAAAAATTTAAAAGCAGGTAAATCAAAGTCACAAGCATTATATCAAGCAAAACTAAATTATTTAAAAAATCATCAACTGTCCGAAACATCGCCATATTTTTGGGCATCTTTAATCTTAACAGGCGATTCAGGAAAAATAGAAATAGATAATACATCAAATCTTTGGATTTATACCGCCGCTTTTTTAATATTAATTCTGATTATTATTCTAAAAAAAACCTTTTTTTAATCTTTTGGGTAATGAAATTTAAAATTACTTACTCCTTTATATACGCGCTTATATAATGGTGTAACCCGAAAAACCAATGTAATAGAGTAGGGAAACTTAAATTTATTTATGATGAAAAAAATATTCACATTATTTATATTACTAATTTCAACGATTACATTTTCACAAGCAAATTCTCAAAATCCCATTATTGATAAAGGGAGTTGTATCGATTGTATACATGGTAATGATATTTTTAATAAAGCAGTTAATAATACTAATTTCAATACTTCACATGGTTCTCCTACATATAATACTACAAATTCTAGTGTTTGGATATGGAGTTATGGTAACCAAGGAGAAGGTGTTTTTTCAAGTTTTAATTTTAAAAAAGGCAAAGCGTATTGTATTGAAATAGAATTCAAATTATCAAGACAACCAAATGGAGGTGCAATAAATCCAAATGCTGCGTTTCTTGTTAGAGCAGCAAATGGCTTAGCTCATAATCCTTCAGCACTTGGAGCACCTATACCATCAAACACATCTGAGAATATATTTTCATATAGATATTTAGGTGGAGGGTTTAATTTAAATCAAAAATATATTTTTCGTAAAGATTATACACCTACAAATAATTACTCTCAAATATGGTTTTATCCATTTAGTGCAACAGTACCTCAAGTTAATTTTCAATTATTTAGAGTTAAAATTACAGAGAAACAACCAATAGCAAGATCTAAATTTAAGTGTTCAAGAGGAACCATTATAAAACCATCAAAATATGGACCAAAAGAAGTTACAGAATTATGTTTGTTAGATGATTTATTAGTAGATGGATCCGCAAGTACTTGTGAGGATGACTATTTCATACATTTATCAGAATTTAATTTAGGATCTTGGACAAATGGTACTATTTTACATCAAGGTTGGGTTTCAGGACAAGCACCAAATAATATTAAAATTACAGATTATATTCCGAGAGGTTATCAATTACGACCAGGAAAAATTTATAAATTTAGTTTAGGTGTAGGATATCCATGGAATGCAACAGAAATGTATTTTACCATAGTATGTTGTGATAAACCATGTGTAAATGAGGCAACTCAAGACGATCAAAGTGGCGATGTATTAGGTAATGGAGGAGGCGTATCGAATGCAGGAAGACCGACTATTGCGATACATCCAAATCCAACAGAAGACAAAGTAACATTCGATTTTAGTTCTTTTAATAGTGTAGAAGGTATCGATTTACAAATATCAGACGACATGGGTAGAGAAATGCATAGACAGAAAATAGATGTAAAAAAGTACACAATGAGTGTAAGAAAATGGGATTCTGGAATATACAATTGTAAATTTATTATTGAAGGAGAAACGTATTATTCGAAAATAATTAAAAAATAATTTTCTTTTGAATAATATTTAAAAACCACCAAAATTTGGTGGTTTTTTTATGAATTTAAAAGGGAGATGTATTAAGTAAGATTTTGTTGTACTAATTTAATTTTAAGTGAAGTAGCATGAGAAAAGATAAAGAGTTTATGGCTTATTTAGATACTCTTATTCAATAATAATTATTGGAATAAAAAAAACTTGTACGAATTGCATAATATTCTATATCTTTATCAAAAAAAACTATGTTAACAAAAGTCTATGGCTCCGCCGTTTTTGGTGTAGAAGCTACTACCATAACCATTGAAGTAAATATTGATAAAGGAATTGCTTACCATCTCGTAGGATTGCCAGATAATGCCATAAAAGAAAGTTCTTATCGTATTTCGGCAGCATTAAAGAATAATGGCTACAAACTACCAGGAAAAAAGATTACTATTAATATGGCGCCAGCAGATATGCGTAAAGAAGGATCCGCTTACGATTTAACCATTGCAATGGGAATTTTATCAGCATCACATCAAGTAAAAACGCCAAATATAGAAACGTATATAATTATGGGAGAATTATCTCTTGATGGAAGCTTACAACCAATAAAAGGAGCATTGCCAATAGCAATAAAAGCAAAAGAAGAAGGATTTAAAGGTTTTTTTCTGCCACAACAAAATGCAAAAGAAGCAGCAATAGTTACAGGATTAGATGTCTATCCAATAAATAACATAAAAGAAATAATTAATTTTTTTGAAGAAAAATCTACCATAAAACCATTAGTAATTGATACAAAAAAAGAATTTCAAGGTAAATTAGAACATCCAGAATTTGATTTTGCCGATGTAAAAGGGCAAGAATCTATAAAACGATGTATGGAAATTGCAGCTGCTGGAGGACATAATATTATACTTATTGGACCTCCAGGATCAGGAAAAACCATGTTGGCAAAACGATTACCAACCATATTGCCGCCAATGTCTTTACGCGAAGCATTAGAAACAACAAAAATACATTCTGTCGTTGGTCGTATAAAAGCAAATGCAGGATTAATGACAGAGCGCCCATTTCGTTCGCCACATCATACTATTTCCGATGTAGCCTTGGTTGGAGGAGGAGCATATCCACAACCAGGAGAAATATCCTTATCGCACAATGGTGTTCTTTTTTTAGATGAATTGCCAGAATTTAAACGTACCGTTTTAGAAGTAATGCGACAACCATTAGAAGATAGAGAAGTAACTATTTCAAGAGCACGATTTACAGTTACCTATCCAAGTAGCTTTATGTTGGTAGCAAGTATGAATCCAAGTCCGAGTGGCTATTTTGTAGATTCCGATAATCCGTTAGCGTCCTCGCCGCAAGAAATGCAACGTTATTTGGCAAAAATATCAGGACCTTTACTAGATAGAATAGATATTCATATCGAAGTACAACCAGTACCTTTTGAAAAATTAAGTGAAGAACGTAGAGGAGAAGTAAGTGCAGAAATTCGTAAGCGAGTTACCAAAGGAAGATTAATACAAACAGCACGATTTAAAGAAAATCAAACCATTCATTATAATGCACAGATGAACGTAAAACAAATTAGAGAATACTGTAAATTAAGTAAAATATCCTTAGATTTGTTAAAAACCGCAATGGAACGTTTAAATTTATCGGCAAGAGCATACGATAGAATATTAAAAGTATCGAGAACAATTGCAGATTTAGAAGGAATAAAAAACATACAATCACACCATATTACCGAAGCCATTCAATATCGTAGTTTGGATAGAGAAGGATGGTTGGGATAGTTTTAAGAAAATGTAATATTATAATTATGAAAAAAAATATTTTATTATTTAGTCTGTGGATAATTTTTACATCTTGTAATGAGAAAAAAGAACAGCCAATAAAAGTTCAAAGGCATAAAATAGAATTTTCAAAAAAAGTGGTAAATCAATTAATGCAATTGCCATTACATTGTGTAGAAACAGAATATCCAAATAAATTAAGCCAAGTAATAGGAGATAAAACCTATTTAAAAACACCAAAAGAGTTGCATCCAACATTTTATGGCTGTTTTGATTGGCATTCTTCCGTACACGGACATTGGTCTTTGGTAAAGTTATTGAAAGATAATCCAGATTTAGAAAAATTTAGCGAAGTAATAGCTTTGTTAAAGAAAAATATAAGCAAAGAAAATATATTAACCGAAATCACTTATTTTGATGATAAGTACAATAAAAATTACGAACGGACTTACGGATGGTCTTGGTTATTAAAATTAGCATTAGAATTACATACTTGGCAAAATAAGGATGCACGAATTTTAGAAGAAAACTTACAACCATTAACAGATTTGATAGTAGCTAAATATATAGAGTTTCTCCCAAAATTAAATTATCCGATACGAGTAGGAACACATACAAATACAGCTTTTGGATTGGTGTTTGCTTACGATTATGCAAAAGAAACAAACAATATAGACTTATGGAAGGTAATTTCTAAAAGAGCAAAATATTTTTATAAGAATGATGTAGATTGTCCGATGAAATGGGAGCCAAGCGGAACCGATTTTTTATCGCCATGCCTAGAAGAAGCAGCACTAATGAAACGAGTTTTAAATAAAGTAGCATTTAAAAACTGGTTACAGTATTTTCTGCCAGATTTATTCGATAAAAATTATGAATTGGAAGTAGGAATTGTAAGTGACAGAACAGACGGGCATTTAGTACATTTAGACGGATTAAATTTTTCAAGAGCTTGGTGTTTAAACGAAATCGCTAGAGATTTACCAGAATTGAATCATCTAAAGAAAAATGCCAATACACATATTAATTATTCGTTGCCGAATTTAATTGAAGATTCTTATGAAGGAGGACATTGGTTAGCATCTTTTGCAATTTATGCTTTAGATTCCCAATAGAAAGAATAGAATAAACAAGAAAACCACCTCTAAATAAATAGAAAGTGGTTTTCAAAACAACTTAATAATAATCAACAAAAATGTTGATAGCTTTAACCAATTAAAGAATAAGTTGAAATATTATTTCTAGAAACAATATTTATTTTCGGAAGAAACTTTATCCGCAATGATGTTTCTTAGTTCTACAATATTTGGCATGTTTGTGTATTTTATATAGCGTTTTAATCCCATAAGCATCATGCGTTGTTCATCGCCTTCAGCAAAAGAAATAATAGAGTGTTTTCCAGCCGTTTCAATAACATCTATCGCATAAAATAAGTTTAATTTTGCCATAGCGATTTGCTCTTTTACTTTGTCTTCACCTTCTTTTTTTGCTAATTTTTCAGCTCTTAATATAGCAGATTCCGCCATGTATATTTGGATTAATATATCCGAACAAGCCATCATTAATTGTTGGTGTTTGTCTACTTCGGTACCATATTTTTGTAAGATGGCACCAGCAACCATTAAAAATAGTTTTTTGAGGTTAGCAATAATATTTTTTTCTTCTGAAAATAATATAGAATAATCTGGCATATCAAAAGACGGAATACTAGTTAATTCATTTGCAACGGCAGTAGCAGGACCTAATAAGTCTACATGTCCTTTCATTGCTTTTTTGATTAACATTCCGATACTTAACATTCTATTAATTTCGTTCGTACCTTCATAAATTCTCGCTATACGAGCATCTCTCCAAGCAGATTCGATAGGTGTTTCTTCGGAGAATCCCATACCTCCAAAAATTTGAATACCTTCATCTGTACATTTTTGTGCATGTTCAGATACTGCTACTTTTAGAATAGAACATTCAATTGCATATTCTTCCACACCTTTTAATTCTGCTTGTTGGTGTGTGTCTTTACCATTATTTTGGCGTAATGTAATTCGATCTTCAATATTTTTGGCAGCTCTATATGTAGCAGATTCTCCAACCCAACAATTGGTTGTTATTTCTGCGATTTTTTGTTTTATTGCTCCAAATTCTGCAATTGGTGTTTTAAATTGTACACGTTCTGTAGCGTACTTTACAGATTCTGTAATAACTCTACGTTGTGCATCTAAACAAGCTGCTGCTAATTTTATGCGACCAACATTTAGGGAGTTCATTGCGATTTTAAAACCATTTCCTCTAGTAGATAGCATGTTTTCTACAGGAACTTTTGTATCGTTAAAGAATACTTGTCTTGTAGAAGAAGCACGAATACCTAATTTATGTTCTTCTTCGCCTAAAGTAATTCCATTTGGATTTTCTTTATCGTATTCTACAATAAAACCAGTAATGTATTTGTCGTCTTCAATACGAGCAAAAACAATCATTAAATTACAAAAACCAGCGTTTGAAATCCACATTTTTTGTCCAGTAATACTATAATATTTACCATCTTCAGATAAAACAGCTTTGGTTTTACCAGAGTTAGCATCACTACCAGCACTAGGTTCTGTAAGACAATATGAACCAAACCATTCGCCACTAGCCAATTTAGGAACGTATTTCTTTTTTTGTTCTTCGGTACCATATAATGTAATTGGCATCGTTCCAATTCCAGTATGTGCACCAAAAGCAGTACTAAACGAACCAGTTGCACCAGAAATATAATCGCAAACTAATACCGTATCCACAAAACCAAGTCCCATTCCTTCATATTCTTCGGGAACAGAGATACTTAAAAAGCCCATTTCGCCAGCTTGACGCATACAAGATTCTGTTAAAGCGTAATCTTTTTGCTCAAATCGTGCTTTGTTTGGCCAAATTTCACGATCTACAAATTCCGTTACAGAATCTTTCATCATTTTTTGGTCTTCGTTAAAATCTTCGGGAGTGAATATGTCTTCACAATCTATTGCTTTTACAAGAAATTGTCCTCCTCTTAGTAAATCTTTATTGTCGCTCATTTTGTTTTAATTTGAAAAGAGAGAAGAGAGAAGAGAAAAATAGATTTGGCTTATTATTTTAGCCATTATTTTCTAAACGATGTCTTCTTATCTTTTTGGGTTAATTTTTATTTTTTTTAGGTTTCATTATTAATATATTTTTTATGATTTGCTATCAAAAGCAGCCTACCTAATTCAAAAGGAGAACCAAGTAAAATAGCTATATAGTGATAAAAATATCCATTTTGCAGAACCTTCCACAATATTTGATGGAATTGAAATAAAACACGCATTTATTTGAGAATTAATGTCGTATTTCTCGTGTTTAGAAAAATTTTGCAATAAATCGGAGATGTCATTACAAATTCTCAAACCCAATTTATGTATTTTAAGATTTTTATTAGGTCTTTTCTTTACCAAACGCTCTATTCTCTTTTTATCTTCTCTTATTTAAGCAACTCATAAACTCCAGCTGCACCTTGACCAGTACCAACACACATGGTAACAATCCCATATTTGTTTTTACGTCTTCTCATTTCGTTAAATAATTGCACTGATAATTTAGCACCAGTACAACCTAATGGATGTCCAAGTGCGATAGCTCCACCATTTACATTTACGATATCGGCATTTAAACCTAACTCATCAATAACAGCTAGAGATTGCGAAGCAAATGCTTCATTTAACTCAAATAAATCAATATCTTGTACTTTTAATCCAGCTCTTTTTAACGCTTTTGGCACAGCTGCAACAGGACCAATTCCCATAATATTTGGAGGTACGCCAGCAGCAGCATAGGATACCATACGTGCAATAGGTTCAATATTTAATTCTTTTACCATTTCTTCGCTCATTACCAATACAAAAGAAGCACCATCACTCATTTGTGACGAATTTCCAGCAGTTACACTTCCGCCAGCGGCGAAAACAGGACGTAATCTAGCTAATGCTTCAACGCTTGTACCTCTACGAGGACCTTCATCTTGTGTAATTGTATATTTTTTAGTTTGTTTTTTTTCGTTTCCATCAAGGAAAATATTTTCTACTTCAATAGGAACAATATCGTCCTTAAAAGTTCCGTTATCTAGGGCTTTTAAGGCTTTAATATGTGAATTGAATGAAAATTCATCTTGTGCTTCACGAGAAACTTTGTATTTTTGAGCAACAGCTTCTGCCGTTAAACCCATTCCCCAATAATAATCTTCGTGTCCTTTTTTTGCTGCGTCGTAATTAGGTACAGCACGATATCCTCCCATAGGAATGTAACTCATACTTTCAACACCACCAGCAAGGATACAATCTGCCATACCACTTTCAATTTTTGCAACTGCAATACTAATGGTTTCTAATCCAGATGCACAATATCTATTTACGGTAACACCAGGAACATCGTCTATTTTTAATCCCATAAGTGATATTAGTCGACCTATATTTAATCCTTGTTCTGCTTCGGGCATTGCGTTACCAACAATAACATCGTCAATTCTAGATTTATCTAATTGTGGTACATCTTTTAATACATGTTCTATTGTTTCGGCAGCCAATTCATCTGGACGTTTAAATTTGAATACACCTCTTGGTGCTTTTCCAACTGCTGTTCTGTATCCTGTTACTATATATGCTGTTTTCATTTGTTTTGTGCCCATCTCTATCTCTTCCCAAAGGGAAGAAGAAATCTGTATGGTGTTTTATAAGTTAAACATTGTTTTATATTTTTTTACATCTTATTTTTAACTCCTTTCTATTATTAAGAAGGTTGAGATGAGACTCTTTAGTTACGTAAAGGTTTTCCAGTTTTTAAAGTATGCTGAATTCGTTCTAATGTTTTACGTTCTGTAAACAAACTCATTATTGCTTCGCGTTCTAAATCTAAAAGATATTGTTCGCTAACATCTGTAGGTTGTGATAAATCTCCACCAGCCATTATATAACCTAACTTGTTTGCTATTTTTCTGTCGTGCTCACTAGCATATCTACCTTGCATTAAACTATCTGTTCCAACCATAAACATACCTAAGGCTTGTTGCCCAAGTACTCGTATTTTTTGTGGAGCAGGTTGTGTATATCCGTCTTCTAACATTTGAATCGCATACCGTTTTGCAGTAGCAATTTGTCTATTTTCATTTACGACAACAACATCTTTTCCTTTTTGATAGAATCCCATATCAAAAGCTTCGTGTGCAGAAGTAGCCACTTTTGCCATTGCTATATTAATAAATGCATCCCGTAAGCGGTTTAACTTTACATCGTCTTTTACCCAAAGATCAGATACTCTTTTTGTAATTTCTTTTGTTCCTGCACCAGCTGGAATAATTCCAACACCAAACTCAACTAGTCCTGTATATGTTTCGGCAGCTGCAACCACTTTATCTGCATGCATACCCATTTCACAAGCACCGCCAAATGTCATTCCTCTTGGTGTAATTAAAGTTGGTATAGAAGAGTAACGTAAACGCATTACCGTATCTTGGAAATGTTTTACACCAAAAGCCAATTCATCATAATCTTGTTCTACAGCCATCATTAATGCCATGGCTAAATTTGCTCCAACCGAAAAATTTGCTGCTTGATTTCCTAAAATTACCGCTTCGTATTCTTGTTCTGCTAAATCAATTCCTTTATTAATAGCAGCTAAAACGCCACCTCCAAGTGTATTCATTTTCGAACGGAATTCAATATTTAGAACACCATCTCCTAAATGTTGAATGGACGCATCTGCATTAGACCAAATTTGTTTTGCTTCTCTAATATTGTCTAGGATGATAAATGCATCTTGTCCAGGTATTTTTTTGTACTCTTTGTCAGGAATAGAGTAGTAGTATTTAGCGCCATCTTTTACAACATAGAATTTATCATTACCATCTTTAACCATGTCTGTAACCCATGAAGCTACTTGATGTCCTTCTGCTTCCATCAATTTGATTCCTTTTGCAACACCAATGGCATCCCAAATTTGAAAAGGACCATGTTCCCATCCAAAACCTGCTCTTAAAGCATCATCGATACGATAAAGTTCGTCTGAAATTTCAGGAATACGATTTTGTACATAAGTAAATAAGGCAGTAAATGATTTTCTATAGAACTCTCCTGCCTTGTCTTTTCCACTTACCAATATCTTAAAGCGATCGGTTACATTATCGATAGTTTTCGTTAAACCTAAAGTTGCAAATCGCACTTTTTCTTTCGATTTATACTCTAAGGTATTTAAGTCTAAAGAAAGAATCTCTTTTTTACCTTCTGCATTTATCGTTTTCTTATAAAAACCTTGTTTTGTTTTTGAACCTAACCATTTGTTTTCCATCATGGTGTTTACAAAATCTGGAATTACAAATTGGTCTTTCATTTCATCTTTTGGACAATTATCTTTAACGCCATTTGCTGTGTGAACTAAGGTGTCCAAACCAACTACATCAATTGTTCTAAAGGTTGCAGATTTTGGACGACCAATTACGGGGCCTGTTAATTTATCTACTTCATCTACCGATAATCCCATTTCTTTAACAACATGAAACAAGCTCATGATGCCAAATATTCCAATTCGATTACCAATAAATGCAGGAGTATCTTTAGCTAAAACCGAAGTTTTTCCTAAGAATTTTTCGCCATACATCATTAAAAAGTCGGTAACTTCTTGATGGCAATTTGGTCCAGGAACTACTTCAAATAATTTTAAATATCTCGGTGGATTAAAAAAGTGTGTTACTGCAAAGTGCTTTTGAAAATCTTCGCTACGACCTTTATTCATAAATGCAATTGGAATACCAGAAGTGTTTGATGTAATTAAAGTTCCTGGTTTTCTGTGTTTTTCAATACTTTCAAAAACTTTTTGTTTGATGTCTAAACGTTCTACAACCACTTCAATAATCCAGTCTACATCTTTTATTTTATGTAAATCATCGTCTAAATTTCCAGTAGTAATTCTACTTGCAAATTTTTGATTATATATAGGTGACGGTTTTGATTTTAAGGATGCTTTTAAACTATCATTTACTAATCGGTTGCGAACTGCCTTGTCTTTTAAAGTTAGACCTTTTGCTTTTTCTTTATCGCTCAATTCACGTGGAACGATATCATACAAAAGTACTTCAACGCCAATATTGGCAAAATGGCATGCAATACCAGAACCCATTATTCCAGATCCAATTACTGCTACTTTTTTAATGTGTCTTTTCATTATGTTTACTTTTTATTTTCCTCTTTTGTAGAAATTACAAATTGTAAGGTTGTATTAGTTGTTTTTATACTTTATTTAGTTTTTGACATTACTTCTTTTTTTTTTTCAAAAATCAAGTTTTTACTAACCATTTTATTAATTATATTCGTTACTTTAAAGAAACCTATTAAGTCAATTTCGTCTACATTTTGTCGAATCATTTCATTAAATCTTAAAACAGACTCTTTTGCTTGTTCCCTTTTTTGTTTTCCTAACTTGGTTAGTTTTATTAGTACTCCTCTACCATCTTCTGGATTTTTTTCTCTACAAATAATACCTTTTTCTTCCATCGATTTAAGTAATCTAGATAAACTAGTTGCTTCCATTCCCATTAAAGGACCTAATGCTGTAGATGGTGTGCCATTTTCAAAATCAATATTTAACACTACAAAACCCATAGCCATTGTATAGTTTTGTTTTGTGGCCTGTTCGTTATACATTTTTGAGACTAATTGCCAAGTTGCTCGTAAATGATGATCTATGGAGTTTTCTTTTAACATTCTGACAAATATATAAAAAAAATATTATGCGTGCATAGTATTTTTAAAAAAAGTTATGCGTGCATAGTATTTTTGTTTTTTTTAAAGTAAACGATTGGTGTTTAGCGAAATAAAATTTTGAGTATTAAATTATTTTATTTACATTTAAAAAATAAAATAGATTAACATGAAGAAACATAATTTTATTGGAAAAGTAACCTTAGAAGAAAAAGTAAATACAGTTAAAAGTGTGAAGTATCCAAAAGCATTAATTATTGATATTCCAAATCCATTAGCGTCATATTATACACGTTTTACAAATGTACATAAACCAAATTCAATTGTATTGGTTACAAAAAAAACAAATTCATTCGAAAAAATTCTTCGGAGCACAAAAAGCATTAATAAAAAACATCATTTAAATATTGAAGGAGCAAAGTGTGAAGTGAAATTTGGCACAAGAAAATATAATGGAATTCGTCTAAAAGGTATAAATAGATATACCCATATTGATAGTATAATACATAACTTTGTGGAAGAAGGGTTTGAATTTAATACGAGTAAAAAAATTAAAAAGGATACTTTAGCATGGATTAGAGTAAATAAATTTTTTGATATGGAAGAAATTGATGATACTGTATTGCGATCCGTTTCTAATGAAAATGAGTATTACTTTAAATTAAACAAATCGTTAAATTGGAATGAGTTTAAAGAAAAAACAAAACTTGTAAAACATAATATCAATACTACGGGTTTTGATATTGCTCAAGGTATATTGTATAATAAAGGAGAAATTAATGATATTGTTAGAGTAGTAAAACCGAGCTTAACTATTGATTTGGTAAAAGAAATTGAAGCCAAATATAATGTGTAATTAAACAAGATTTGTATCTTTGTCCATAATTAACTAAAGTAGATTGACTTCATGGCATAGTTGTTGTCTAGAAATGTAAAAGAAAAGAAAAGTTATAATGAATAATAGAAAGGTATATTTAGTATGGATTGCGATTTTAATGGTATTTCCAAGTTTGTTTAGTCAAGAAGATGAGAATGAAAATAAAAATGAAAAGGTCATTATTACAGATGCAGATTTTGAGAAAGAAATAAAAAAAAATACGTATTTCCCATTAGCAAATAATACTAAAAAGATAGCTTGGAAAAATACTTTTTATCACGAAAAGATAGAAAATGTTAAAACATTTAATGGCAAAGAATATATCGCTTGTTTTGAAGAATGGGAGAGTGGAAGAGTAAAAAAAATATATTTGCGAGAAGAGGACGGACTGGTTTTACAATATGAAGCTTGTTGTACAATGGAAACCATACGATTTAATGAAGATTATAAAAAAGGAGAGTCTTGGGAGAGTGCTAATAAAAAAATAAAATACAAAATTATTACCTACTTAGGAAAATTAAAGACGCCTTACAAAAATTATAACAATCTTTTAGTTATTAGAAAAATATATGGAAGAAGTGTATATGATTTTTATTATAAAAAAAAATATGGCTATGTAGGAGCAACTAAAAGAGGAGTTTTAATCTCGTATGTTATTCCTAGAAACCCAACTAAAGAAGAAAAGAAAGAAAATTAATTAGTTGTAACTATTTATCTTTTCTCATGCTACTGCATTTAAAATTATAGCCGTAGGCAGCAGCTATGCTTACAATTTTACGATGGTATGCTAAAAAATAGGTTTATTTTTTTGGAGCATCTTAAAATCAAGTTGGTATAAGTAAGATATTATATTACAAATTACTATATTTGAAACCAAATAATATACGTAATGAAAGACTTACTTGTAACCAAAGAAGTTACTAAAAAATTCGGTGAATTTACAGCACTAAATAAAGTATCTATAAATGTACCAAAGCATTCTATTTTCGGTTTATTAGGACCAAATGGAGCAGGGAAAACAACGCTTATTCGAATTATTAACCAAATAACTATGCCAGACCGTGGCGAAGTATATTTAGATGGAAACAAATTAAAACCAGAAGACGTCCATAATATTGGCTATTTACCAGAAGAACGTGGTTTATACAAAAATATGAAAGTTGGAGAACAAGCAATATATCTTGCAATGCTTAAAGGAATGTCTAAAAAAGATGCCAAAGCAAATTTAAAATATTGGTTTGAAAAATTTGGAATTGAGAGTTGGTGGTCTAAAAAAATACAAGAACTTTCTAAAGGACAAGCACAAAAAGTACAGTTTATAATTACAGTGATGCATAAACCAAAATTATTAATATTTGACGAAGTTTTTAGTGGTCTAGATCCAATAAATGCCAATTTAATAAGAGATGAAATATTACAACTTAGAGAAAATGGAACAACCATTATATTTTCTACGCATAGAATGGAATCGGTAGAAGAACTATGCGACCATATTGCATTGTTAAACCATTCTAATAAAATTTTAGAAGGAAACCTTAATGAAATTAAAAGAGAATTTAAAAACAATACATTTGAAGTTGGTTTGCATGTAGCCAACAAAGTTGCTTTAGAAAATGAAATTAAAGAAAAATTTGATGTAAGTGTAGCTTCTTTTAGATCCTTAGAAGATGATTTAAAATTAAACATTCAATTAGAAAAAAACGATACGTCATCTGAATTGATACAGTATCTATCAAGTAAGGCACAAGTAAATCATTTTGTAGAAATCATACCAAATGCAAGTGATATTTTTATTCAAGCAGTAAAAAATAATAGTTAATGGATAAGTTAAAATTAATCATAAGAAGAGAGTTTAACGCAAAAGTTCGTAATAAATCATTTATTATTATGACATTGTTAGCACCATTTTTAATGGTAGGATTAATGTTTGTTATAGTATATTTAGGAAAAGCGAATGATAGTAAGCAAAAAACCATTGCTTATGTTGATCTCGCAAATTTATTGAAAGATAATAAATTTGAGGATTCCGAAAGTGTTAAATATGAAGATTTAACCAAAGTAGGTATAGAAAACGCAAAAAAACAAACCGATAATGAAAACTATTATGGTCTGTTAATCATTCCAAAAAAGGATAGCTTAGAATTATTGGCAAATAATATTCAGTTTTTTTCTCAAAAAACACCAAACATGGAAATGGTAAATATTCTAGAAAAGAAAATTGAAAACAATCTAAGAACTAAGAAACTACAATATTTAGGAGTTAATGTAGAAAGAATAAATTCAGCAAGAATCAAATCAGAAATTAAATTATCAAATTTCTCAGGAGAAAAATCTTCAAAATTTATTAATAAAATTAAAATAGGATTTGGCTTTTTTGCAGGTTATATGATTATGATGTTTATTATTGTCTATGGAACTTCTGTAATGCGTAGTGTTATTGAAGAAAAAACAAGTAGAATTATAGAAGTAATAATTTCATCAGTAAAACCATTCCAATTAATGATGGGAAAGATTATTGGAAATGCCTTTGCAGGACTAACACAATTTGCTATTTGGGGAGTTTTAATTGTAATTTTACTCTTTATTGGTAGTATGATTTTTGGTATTGATATGAGTGAAATGCAAGCAAATAGTAGCGTTACATCCAATCAAATGGAAATGGTAAAAGAAATGACAACAGAGAATAATTTGCAAATGCTAATGAGAGAAGTGTGGAGTCTTCCATGGACAACCATGTTAGTGTCCTTTGTATTGTTTTTCTTATGCGGTTATTTGTTATATAGTGGTCTTTATGCAGCAATAGGAGCAGCAGTAGATAGCGAAACCGATACACAACAATTTATGATGCCAGTTATGTTGCCATTAATGTTAGGTATTTATGTTGGTTTTGTAACCGTAATGAATGATCCTCACGGACTAGTAGCCACTATTTTTTCATTTATACCATTTACTTCTCCAATAGTAATGTTAATGCGAATACCTTTTGGAGTACCATTATGGCAAATAGCATTATCCTTAGGATTGTTAATAGCTACATTTTTATTTATCGTGTTTATGGCAGCAAAAATTTATCGAGTAGGAATATTAATGTATGGTAAAAAGCCAAGTTATAAAGAATTGTATAAATGGTTGCGATACAAGGGGTAACGTGTATGAGTGGAGAGAATCAAGATAAAGGAAACAAGAAGAAAATACAAGACGCAAGAGGGATAATTAGATGTAAAGAAGTAAGATATAATGGAGGTTAGTATCAACAATACAGCACTAATAGAAATAAAAAAATATGAGTAAAATATTAATAATAGAAGATGAAGCAGCAATACGTAGAGTATTGTCCAAAATAATATCGGAAGAAAGTAAAACGTATCAAGTAGAAGATGCCGAAGATGGTTTGGTAGGACTAGAAAAGATAAAAAATACAGATTACGATTTGGTATTATGTGATATAAAAATGCCAAAAATGGATGGTGTAGAAGTCTTAGAAAAAGCACAAAAAATAAAACCAGAAATTCCATTTATAATGATATCAGGACATGGCGACTTAGATACAGCAGTAGAAACCATGCGAATGGGAGCATTTGATTATATATCGAAACCACCAGATTTAAATCGTTTATTAAATGCAGTGCGTAATGCATTAGATAGAAAAGTCTTAGTTGTAGAAAATAAACGATTAAAGAAAAAAGTCAATAAAAAATATGAAATGATTGGAGAAAGTTCAGCGATTAAGCATATTAAAGAAATTATTGATAAAGTAGCACCAACAGATGCAAGAGTTCTAATTACTGGAGGAAACGGTACAGGAAAAGAATTGGTGGCACATTGGTTGCACGAAAAAAGTCCACGATTTAAAGCTCCAATGATTGAAGTAAACTGTGCTGCAATACCAAGTGAGTTAATAGAAAGTGAATTATTTGGGCATGTAAAAGGATCTTTTACAGGAGCAAACAAAGATAGAGCAGGAAAATTTGAAGCAGCAAATGGAGGAACTATATTTTTAGATGAAATTGGAGATATGAGTCTTTCGGCACAAGCAAAAGTATTGAGAGCTTTACAAGAAAGTAAGATTAGCAGAGTTGGTAGTGATAAAGATATTAAAGTTAATGTACGTATTGTAGCGGCGACAAATAAAGATTTAAAAAAAGAAATTGCAGATGGGAAATTTAGAGAAGATTTATACCATCGTTTGGCAGTTATTTTAGTAAAAGTACCAGCATTAAACGAACGAAGAGAAGATATTCCGTTATTAATTAATCATTTTGCAAAAAAGATAGCAAATGAACAGGGCAATATAGTTAAAACTTTTTCGGAAAAGGCAATTAAATTATTACAAGATTACGACTGGACAGGTAATATTAGAGAACTTCGTAATGTAGTAGAACGATTAATAATTCTTGGAGAATCTAAAGTATCCGAACAAGATGTAAAATTGTTTGCAACAAAGTAAATAGTAAAACGAATTTTTTAGCACACAAATTTAGAGTACAGAGTGATTAAAATATTAAGTTCTTACTCTTCTAAAATTTTAGAAGTGAATACATGACTATACATAAAATGAATTTCAATAACAAAATAATTTGGGTAACAGGAGCCTCTTCTGGAATAGGAAAAGCATTGGCAATAGCATTATCAGAGCAAGGAGCAAAGGTTATTATATCATCACGTAATGTTGAAAAATTAGAAGAAGTTAAAAATTTGTGCGTATCACCAAATAAAGTAAAAATCTTAACATTAGATTTAGACGATTATCTAAAATTAGATAAAATTGTAGGAAAGGCAATCCAACTATTTGGAGAAATAGACATATTAATTAATAATGGAGGAATTAGTCAGCGTTCTCTTGCGATAGATACTGATATTGAGGTAGATACACGCATTTTTAAAACTAATTATTTTGGAACAGTAGCTTTAACAAAAGCAATATTGCCGTATTTCTCAGCAAGAAAAAAAGGACATTTTGTCGTAGTAACAAGTGTTGTAGGGAAAATAGGAACGCCATTACGTTCTTCTTATGCAGCATCTAAACACGCATTACATGGTTTTTTTGATAGTTTACGTGCAGAGATTTATAACGATAATATTAGTGTAACGTTAATATGTCCAGGTTTTGTAAATACGAATGTATCTGTAAATGCATTAACAGGAGATGGTTCTAAACAAAACACATTAGATAAGGCAACGGCAAATGGACTTTCGACAGACTATTTTGCAAAAAGAATGCTAAAAGCGATAGCAGGAAAAAAGCAAGAAGTTGTTATTGGTGGAAAATTAGAGGTTTTTGCTGTTTATGTAAAGCGATTTTTTCCAAGAATTATTGCGAAAATGATACGTAAGGTTGATGTGACCTAAAAAATTAATTTAGATTTAATAAAATAAATATAGATGAATACATACAAAGTCAATTCCAAAATTAATTTAGCAGATTTACATACAAAAGAAATTAATGTAAATGCCAAAAAAGAATTAAAAAAAATCCGTAAAGAAATAAGTAAGCTACAAGATAAAATGTACGCTCATGGTAAGTACAGTATGCTTATTTGTTTACAAGGAATGGATACTTCTGGCAAAGATAGTTTGATTAGAGAAGTTTTTAAAGATGTAAATGCAAATGGAGTTTCGGTACATAGTTTTAAGGTGCCTACAGAAACAGAGTTAAAACACGATTTTCTTTGGAGACATTATATTGTTTTACCAGAACGTGGTAAAATAGCCGTTTTTAATCGGACACATTACGAAAATGTACTGGTAACACGAGTACATAAAAACTATATTTTTGGCGAAAATATTCCAAATGTAAAAACAGAGACCGATTTAAACGATGCGTTTTATCACAATAGGATGGAAGCCATTATTAATTTTGAAAACCATATTGCAGCAAATGGTACAATAATTTTAAAATTCTTTTTAAATTTATCGAAAGACGAGCAAAAAAACAGATTACTTAGACGTCTAAATTTACCAGAAAAGAATTGGAAATTCTCCGCAGGAGATTTAAAAGAACGCAAACATTGGGATAAATATATGTTCTGTTACGAAGACTTGCTAAATAGAACTTCAAAAGAATATGCACCATGGTATATTATTCCAGCAGATGAAAAAGCCACAGCAAGATTATTGGTTGCGAAAACGATTTTAAAAACTTTGGCAAAATACGAAGACATGCAATATCCAACGATAAATGAAGAAACGAAAGCCAACATTTCGGTTTATAAAGAAGAACTTAATAACGAGTAAGAAGAGTTGTTCATAGTGTAAAAAAGGACAACAACCGTACTTAAATACAACTTTTAAAAGACTAAAAGTTCGTATAAACTGTAAACAAATTAGAAATCATAGACAAGTTATTAAGAATCAAGATACCACTCCAAATAGAATTCGTAATAAAACTTAGATTAAAAGCAAGAAAAAAAGAGATCTCCAATACACTTTTTATTTTTTTCTAGTTTAGAAGTGAAAAATTGTTAAAACTTTGCGACCTTTACATTTTAAGAATTAATATTGATTAGTGAATTACGAGTCTAAGAATTACATAAACGTCATATTGCCAAAACCGCTAGAACGATTATTTACCTATAAAATAACCGAAGCAGAATCGAACTTTTTAAAGCCAGGAATGCGTGTTGCAGTACCATTTGGAAAATCAAAAATATATACAGCACTAGTTTATAAAATCCACAATATAGCACCAACAGCTTACGAAGCCAAAGAAATATATCAGATATTAGACGATGCTCCAATAGTAAACGAAAAACAGTTAACACATTGGAGGTGGATAGCAGATTATTATTTATGTGCATTTGGAGATGTATTACGAGCAGGATTACCATCTATGTTTTTGTTAGAAAGTGAATCGTTAATCGTTAGAAATGAAAATTTTAAAGAAGAAGAAATATTAAATGATGAAGAATTTTTAATATACGAAGCATTACAACAGCAAGCAATCTTAACCATACAAGAAGTAAGTAATATATTAGATAAAAAAACGGTATTGCCAATTTTAAATCGTTTAATAGCAAAAGGAGTACTAGCGGTAAAAGAAGAATTTTATGAACAATATAAGCCAAAATTAATCAAGTATGTCAAGTTAAAAGATACGTACAATTCCGATAAAAAATTAGGAGTTTTATTGGATGAATTAACGAGAGCAAAAAAACAAAAACAAGCAGTAATGCAGTATTTTTCTCTAGATGCAAGTACAAAAAAACCGATTAAAGTAAAGACCTTACAAGAAATAGCAAATGTTTCTGCAGCAATAATAAAAACATTAGTAGATAAATCTATTTTTGAGATTTATTACATCCAAACAGATCGAGTAGACTTTGGAAAATCGAATAAGAAATTAAAAAAATTATCCGAATTTCAAGAAAAAGCATTTACCGAAATTCAAGCATCATTTCAAGAAAAAGACATTACATTATTACATGGAGTAACTTCAAGCGGAAAGACCGAAATTTACGCAAAATTAATTCAAGAAACATTAACAAAAAGAAAGCAAGTATTGTATTTGTTACCAGAGATAGCACTAACAACACAACTAATAACTCGATTACAACAATATTTTGGAGATAAAATTTCCGTATTCCATTCTAAATATTCCTTAAACGAAAGAGTAGAAGTATGGAAAAATTTATTGCATAAAAAGAAAAAAACACAAATAATACTAGGAGCAAGATCGTCTGTGTTTTTGCCTTTCGATAATTTAGGATTAATTATTGTAGATGAAGAACACGAAACATCGTACAAACAATTCGAACCATCGCCAAGATACCATGCACGAGATTCGGCAATAGTATTAGCAAAAATACACCAAGCAAAAATACTATTAGGAAGTGCAACACCATCTATCGAAAGTAGGTATAATGCCATGCGAAAAAAATACGGATTGGTAACTTTAGATAGGCGATTTGGAAACGTGTTGTTGCCAGAAATAGAATTGGTAGATATCAAAGAAAAATATCGAAAAAAAATGATGCAAGGACATTTTTCGGATCGAATGGTAACCTTAATAACCGAAGCATTAGAAGAAAAAGAACAAGTAATTATATTTCAAAATCGAAGAGGATTCGCACCAATAGTAACTTGTAATACTTGTGGCGTATCGCCAGAATGCCCAAATTGTGATGTAAGTTTAACCTATCATAAATTTAAAAGCGAACTGCGATGTCACTATTGTGGCTATTCGAGATCTATGCCAAAAGTATGTGGCGCTTGTGGAGGAATATCTTTAACTACAAAAGGATTTGGAACAGAACAAATAGAATTAGAAATAGCACAAATTTTTCCAGATGTAAAGGTAGCGCGAATGGATTTAGATACGACACGAGGTAAAAACGGATATTATAAAATAATACAATCTTTTCAAGCGCAAGAAGTAGATATTTTGGTAGGAACACAAATGTTATCTAAAGGATTGGATTTTGCAAATGTATCTTTAGTTGGAATATTAAATGCAGATAACATGCTTAATTTTCCAGATTTTAGAGCACACGAACGAAGTTTTCAAATGATGGTGCAAGTATCAGGAAGAGCAGGAAGAGCAAAAAAAAGAGGAAAAGTAGCCATCCAAACGTTTAATCCGTATCATCAAATATTGCAGCAAGTAACCACAAATAATTATGCAGCAATGTATAAAGAACAGTTAGAGGAACGCTACCAATATAAATATCCACCATTATTGCGAACTATAAAAATTACCTTAAAACACAAAGATTTTAATAAAGTAAATAGAGCAAGTGAATGGTTGGCAAAATCGTTACGAAATCAATTTCAAGAAAATGTATTAGGACCAACAGCACCATCGGTAGCTAGAGTAAGAAATCAATATATAAAGCATATTTTAATAAAATTGCCAAGTAATAAATCCATAAAAAAATCAAAAATAATATTGAAAAAAATACGAATATCATTTCAATCTATAGCAGAGTTTAGACCAGTTCGATTTATTTTTGATGTGGATAATTATTAACCTGAGTATTCTATGATTAAAAAAACATTTTCTTGTAAAAAAGAGCATTAAAATACCTATTGTCTAATCAAGTAGAAAAGCCTAACTTTGTAGCCAAAATACCAAAACATGTTAATTATAGGAATCGCAGGAGGAACAGGATCAGGAAAGACAACTGTTGTAAATCAAATACTAAACGAAATAGAGGCAGACGAAGTATGCGTAATATCTCAAGATTCGTACTATAACGCAACAGACGAATTAACTTACGACCAACGAACAAAAATAAATTTTGACCATCCATCATCTATTGATTTCAAATTGTTAGTAAAACACTTAAAAAAATTAAAAAAGGGAGAGGTAATAGAACAACCAATCTATTCGTTTGTATCCCATAATAGAACAAAAGACACCTTAAAAACACATCCACGTAGAGTTGTTATCGTAGAGGGAATTTTAATTTTTAATAATAAAGAATTAAGAGATTTATTTGATATAAAAATCTTCGTACATGCAGATACAGACGAACGATTAATAAGAAGGTTACGAAGAGATATAAAAGAAAGAGGCAGAGATTTGGATGAAGTTTTAAATCGTTATCAAAAGACGTTAAAGCCAATGCATCAACAGTTTATAGAGCCAACTAAAAACTTTGCAGACATCATTATACCAAACGATAAATACAATACAGTAGCAATAGATATTGTTAGAACAGTAATCAATGAGAAATTATCCTAAAGATGTTTAGTAAATTAAATAGAATGCATAAAATTATGTTAGCGATATTAGTTGCTTTTATCGTATTGATGTTATTTTTTGATGAAAATTCCTATTTAATACACAAAGAGTTAGATAATGAAATAGAAAAATTAGAAAAAACAACAGATTATTATAAAAAAGAAATAAAAAAAGATAAAAAAAAGATTGAGGAACTAGATAATTCGGAAACATTAGAAAAATTTGCTAGAGAAGAATATAAAATGAAAAAAGAAAACGAAGATATATATCTAATAGAATTTGATACGATAGATTAAGTTTCTTATCGTATTAAAAAATAAAACCAATTTATAAAGTGTCCAATTCCATATTTACTGATTTTGATTTCGTTTCCGCAAAAGCATGGAAACAAAAAATACAAGTAGACTTAAAAGGAGGAGATTACAATGAGTTACTTTTATCAAAAACAAATGAGGGCATCGTAATAAAACCGTTTTATCATCAAGATAATTTTAAAAAGTTAGAAATTCCAGAAGTAAAATTAGAAACAAAAATTTGTCAAACTATTTTTGTAGATGATGAAAAAAAAGCAAACCGAATTGCAAAAGAAGTAACCAAAAAAGGAGCGACAGCAATTCGATTTATAGCACAACAAACATTTGATTATAAAATTCTTTTTCAAGATTTAGATTCTAAAATAAAGATTCTTTTAATTTGTGAATTTTTAGAAAAAGAATTCCTGCAAAAATTGACGAAATCCACAAAAAATCACAAAATAAGTATCGTACTAGATGTAATAAATAATTTCGTGAAAAGTGGAAATTGGTATCGTTCTAAACAAGAAGATTTTAAAGAAATCAAGACTTTAATTAAGAATAATACTAGCGAATCGTATGTTGGAGTTAATGCAAGTGTCTATCAAAATTCAGGAGCGAATTCCGTACAACAAGTAGCCTATACATTAGCACATTTAAACGAATATTTAAACGAAAATCTAATAACAGATAAAACAGAAATACAAATTACATTCGCTGTAGGAAGTAACTACTTTTTTGAAATTGCAAAAATTAGAGCATTTCGATACTTGTTTAAAAAATTGACTGCAAAATACCAATCAAAAAGTACCGTAAATATACTTGTAGAACCAACAACAAGAAACAAAACAATATACGATTATAATGTAAATCTGCTGCGTACCACAACAGAATGTATGAGTGCAATTATTGGAGGAGCAAATATAGTAAGTAATACAGCCTACGATTCTATTTATCATCGTTCTAATGCATTTGGATCAAGAATAGCAAGAAATCAGTTATTAATATTGTTAGAAGAAAGTTATTTTAAAAACAACAAAGCCATAGCAAAAGGTTCTTACTATATAGAGCAATTAACTTACGAAATTGCAGAAAAAGCATTGCAATTATTTAAAGATATTGAGAAAAATGGAGGCTTTTTACAACAATTAGAAAAGGGAACAATTCAACGAAAAATAGAAGAATCAGCAAAAAAAGAACAAGAACAGTTCGATAAAGGAGAAATAGTTTTATTAGGAACAAATAAATATCCGAATAAAAAGGATAAGATGAAAGCAGACTTAGAATTATATCCTTTTGTAAAAGTAAAAGCTCGTAAAACAATAATAAAACCAATAATACCGAAAAGATTGGCCGAAAAATTAGAGCAAGAAAGGCTAAAAGCAGAAAATAAAGTATATTGATGTTTTTTGGAATATAAAAGAAAAAAATTACACTCCTTTTAAAATCTTAGTAATAGATACTTTTTTACCATTTTTAATAGCAACAATAAAAGCACCTTTATATCCTTTTTTAAGAGATTCTTTATGTAGTTTTTTTATTAAATTAAAATCGCTAGTTTTACCATAATAGTATTTGTAGTGTCTGCCAATTTTTACACGCTCAATATTTTTTAAGCCTCTAAAATTATACGATTTTGTAGTGATTTTTTTTCTACTAGAAGAAATTTGAACTTTAAAATCAATACCTTCAAAAACATTTGAATTATTATGAACCACAGACTTAGGTGTAACCTTTGTAGTAGAGGTAGTTTTTGCCTCTTTCGAAGAAGTAGTATTTTTAAAGGAAACAATAAAAGCATCTTTATACCCTTTGTTAATTGCTTGAATTCGCAATTCTTTAGCATGATTTTTATCGTATGTTTTACCAAAATAATACTTATAAATCTTTCCTATTTTTTTGCGTGTTACATTTTTTAAACCTCTAAAATTATAAGATTTTGTTTTCATTCTTTTTCTGCTCGAAGCAAATTGAATGCTATAATATTTATCCGAAGTTATGTTTGCAGCTGTTGTATTACTAGAAACGGAATCCTCTTTAGTACGTGTATCATCATCTTCAATACCATCAATACTATTATCGTCTAATCGGTTTTTATATGTAATAATAGCCTTATAGATAGCTTTGGCAATTTTGTTTTGTCCAGTATCGGTATGTAAAAACCGCTCTTCATTTTTATTGGTTAAAAAACCAATTTCAATAAGTACACTTGGCATATAGGAATCGTATAGAACGGCCAAATTACCTTGATTAACACCACGACTTTTTCTTTTAGCAACACGAACAAACTTATCTTGAACAATACCAGCAAATTCAATACTTTTATCTAAATAATCTTCTTGCATTAAAGTTAGGCCTATAATAAATTCTTGAGAATTAGGATCGTAACTATAATTTTTTTCTCTATCGTCTTCCAATAAGATTACATCATTTTCTCTTTTAGAAAGCTCTAGATTTTTAGCCGTTTTTCCCATACCTAAAACATAGGTAGTAGTTCCATAAGCATTTTTATTACCAGCAGCATTACAGTGAATCGAAATAAATAAATTAGCATCTGCTTTATTAGCAATTTTTCCACGTTTATGTAATTCAATAAACGTATTGTCAGAACTTCGAGTATATATTGTTTTAATGTCTCCATGACTTTTAAGTAATTTGCCAACTTTTTTCGTTACTTTTAAGGCAATATGACTTTCGTAATTATTTTTATAGCTTTTTAAACCAACAGTACCAGAGTCTTTCCCTCCATGACCAGCGTCTAAAACAACTTTAAATTCCGAATTTTGTGCAGAGATAACCTGTACATTAAACAAAACATAAATAAAAAATACGATACGTAATAAGTAATTCATTTTTGGCGAAATTTTAGTATTTTGTTGCGTTTACATCAATTAATTTTAATTATTTTTGGGCACTGGTTCTTTAAAGTTCAAAAATTGAGCCATATTTTACAAAAATACTATTTAAAGCATTGCAAACAAGCATAAACAAAATACTTTTATTCAGTTTTTCCTTTTTATTAGGAATGCACTTTACTCATGCGCAAGATATTCCGAAACAGCGAGTATTTAAGCCAAAAAAAATAGATGCTGCGAAAAAAGAACACGCATTAGTTAAGACAGATACCATTAAAATAGATAGTATTACAATACAAAAAAAGGAACGATTAGAAGACATCATAACAGATAAAGCAAAAGATTATAAGGATATTGATTTAAAAAAGAGAATATCTACTTTATACAATGAAGCAGAATTGTATTTTCAAGATATCGAACTTAAATCTGGTGTTATCATAATAGACTACGGAAAAAATTTAGCTTATGCAAAAGGTATAGTCGATAGTACAGGTGCCTATACGCAAAAACCACAATTTAAGCAAGGCGTACAAGAATCTCTCCAAGATTCGTTGGTTTATAACTTTAGAACCAAACAAGCAATTGTTTACGGAACAAGAACAGAACAAGACGGAATGATTATAGATGCTTTAATAACAAAGCGAGAAAATGATTCTACCATTTACATGAATAGGGCAGAGATAACAACATCCAAAAAGAAAAAAAGAGATTATTTTATTAGAACAAAAAATGTGAAATTTGTGCCAAATAAAAAAGCAGTTGGAGGATTATCGCAATTGTTTTTAGCAGATGTACCAACACCAATAGTATTACCATTTTTTTATGTACCATTAACAAAAGGTAGAGCTTCTGGAATATTATTACCAACGTATGGAGACAATAGAAATGGTTATTTTTTACAAAATGGAGGGTTTTATTTTGCAATTAGCGATTATGTAGATTTAGCAGTAACTGGAGATATTTACACAAATGGAAGTTGGGGTTTACGATTCGATTCTAATTATAAATTGCGATACCGATTTGGAGGAGGATTTGGAATACGATTTGAAAATTTAATTGAAGGACAACGAGGATTGTCAGGATATAGTAAAACAAATAGTTTTCATGTAAATTGGCGACATAATCAAGATGCAAAATCTAATCCAAATGCACGATTTTCAGCATCTGTTAATTTTGGATCTAGTAAATTCTTTAAACAATCTTTAAATGAATTGAGTTCGCCACGATTTTTAAATAATACATTGAGTTCATCCATATCGTATTATAGAAAATTTGTAGGAACACCGTTTAATATGAATTTGGCAGTAACACACTCTCAAAATACAAATACAGAAGTTATTAATATGTCCTTACCAAATTTAACGATAGGTATGGATAGATTGTATCCGTTTGCACCAAAAAATGGCGCAAAAAAAAATCCAATTCAAAATATAGGGCTAACCTATTCCTTGGCATTACAAAATCAGATTACAACAAATGACGATGAGTTTTTTAAAGCAGGAATGTTTGAAAAAGCAAAAACAGGATTAAAACACAGTATATCGCTTAGTACAAATATAAAAGCATTAAAATACGTTACGCTATCACCAAGTGTAAATTATAGAGATATTTGGTATTTAAAAACCATAGATAAGAAGTGGAATCCAACGACAAATACCATTGAAACAGATACAATAAACGGCTTTAAAACATTTAGAGATTATTCAGGAAGTGTTTCGGCATCAACAACAATCTATGGAATGTTTAAGTTTAAAAAAGGAGCAGTAGAAGCAATTAGACATACTCTAAAACCATCTATTTCGTATGGATATACACCAGACTTTAGTTACTATTACGACGATGTGCAAAACGATATCTTAGGAAATACAACACAATATTCCAGATTTGATGGCGGAATTTATGGTTCTCCAAATAGAAATATGTCTCAGAATATAGGAATTGCATTACGAAACACTTTTGAAGCCAAGGTAAAAGGAAAAGACTCTACAAAAACTAAAAAGTTAAAGTTATTAAACAATTTTGATTTTACAACAAGTTATAATTTAGAAGCAGATACTTTAAAATGGAGTCCAGTGCGGATGACAACATCGACTGTATTATTTAAAGAGTTAAATTTGAATTTGAATGCAACACTAGATCCGTACGCAATAACCGCAGGAGGAAGAAGAATAAATACATTTAATATTAATAATGGAGGAAGTTTATTTCGGTTAACCGATGCAGGATTAACGGCAAGTTTTAATCTTTCTAATGACACATTTAAGAAAAAAAAGGATAAAAAAGAAACGCCAGAATCTACAAATGATAATGGGCAAGGACAATTTGGTGCCGATTTGAAAGATAAAAATAGAGGAACAACAAGTACAACAAATCAACCAGAAACTAAAAAAGTTAAATTATACCATTCTAAAATTCCATGGAAATTAAATTTGAATTATAATATAGGATATTCCAATAGAAATAGAGAAAGTGAATTTTCTCGAAATACACTTCGTTTTAACGGAAGTGTAGAATTAACACCAAAATGGAACATAAATTTTAGCTCAGGATACGATATAAAAGATAAAGGATTATCGTATACTACTTTAGGGTTTGCAAGAGATTTAGATAGTTGGCGAATGACCTTTAATTGGACTCCTTTAGGAAATCGTTCTACCTATTATCTTTTTATAGGAGTAAAAGCTTCCGCATTAAGCGATTTAAAATACGATCAACATAAAGTGCCAGATAAAAGACTGTTTTAAGAAAAAAATAATAACAAAAAGTAATTTTATATGAAAAAAATAATCTACACCAAAGATGCACCAGAACCAATAGGACCATATAATCAAGCAACAATGGTTGGAAATATGTTGTATACATCTGGACAAATAGCAATTAATCCAGCAACAGGAAAGTTAGTTGCCGATTCTATTGAAGTAGAAACAAAACAAGTTATGGAAAACTTAAAAGCTGTTTTAAAAGCTGCCGACATGACCTTTGAAAATGTTTTTAAAACAACCATATTTATTTCGGATATGCATAATTTTTCTAAGATAAATGCCATATATGGAGAGTATTTTAAAGCAGAAACTGCACCAGCAAGAGAAACCGTAGAAGTAGCAAATCTACCATTATTTGTAAATGTTGAAATATCAGTTATTGCAGTAAAGTAAAATAACCATCCTCATAAAAATGAAAGATTTACTAAAACATAAAGGTTTACGCAATCAGTTGGTTCAAATATTGAGAGATAAAGGCATTAAAGATGTGCTGGTATTAGAAGCCATTTCAAAAATACCACGTCATTTATTTATGGATTCTAGTTTCGTAGATTTTGCATATAAAGATAAAGCATTTCCAATAGGAGCAGAACAAACAATTTCGCAACCGTATACCGTAGCGTTTCAAACGGAATTATTACAAGTTAAAGCAAACGATAAAATTTTAGAAATAGGAACAGGATCTGGTTATCAAACTGCTGTTTTAGTCGCATTAAATGCAATAGTATATAGTATAGAGCGTCAAAAAGAATTGTATATTAAAACAAAAAGTTTTTTGCCAAAATTAGGATATGTAGCTAAAAAATTGATTTTTGGAGATGGCTATTTAGGATTGCCAGAAATAGCACCTTTTGATGGAATTATCGTAACAGCAGGAGCTCCATTTGTGCCCAAACCCTTATTGGCACAATTAAAAATAGGAGGTAGATTGGTTATTCCAGTTGGAGATAAAACACAAGTAATGACTTTATTTATTCGTAAAAGTGAAAAAGAATTCGAAAAACAAGAGTTTGATGCGTTCTCATTTGTACCTTTTTTAAAAGATGTATCGAAGTAAAATTATTCCGATTTAATCATTGGGGTTTCCCAATCGTTAAAAAAACCTTTTTTATCTATATTTTCATTAAAATAGGATAATAAATCTTTCGAAGAAGTAAATTTTCGGTCAGTAAATTTATCATTTACTTCCGCATACGAAAGCTTATTTTTAGTAATTCGGTATCCATAAAAAGTAGTGATTTGTTTTTTTGAAGCATTATCTACATGTACTAAATTTAGAATATTATAGCCATTAATAGTGCTATTAAATGCATTTTTAGAGAGAATTTCTTCCTTATTTGTATCATCAATAATTTTTATTAAAAGCGTACGATTGTCATTATTTTGCGATATAATTAACTTGCCACTAGCATCATTTGCAATCCAAGTACCAATTAGTTGCTTGTCGTTTTTTTCTGTATTTGGAAGCGAAAACTCGGACTCTAAAGCACAAGCAAATAAAAATAAGGCAATGATTACGGAACTAATTATTTTTTTCATAATTCGTCTGTTTATATCAAAGATAGTTAATTTAGTATTAATACCAATTTTATTTTTTGGCTTATTTTGATGTCAACTTGGTTAATCTACTGCTTTTAGACTTAAATCCATATTATAAATAGAATGCGTTAATGCACCAGACGAAATATAATCTACGCCACAATCTGCATATTTTCGTAATGTTTTTTCGTTAATACCACCAGAAGATTCTGTTTGACATTTATTACCAATTAAAGTAACAGCAGTTCTAGTATCTTCATAATTAAAATTATCAATTAAAATACGATGGATATTATCTTTAGTTAGTATTTTTTTAATTTCATCTAAATCTCTAGCTTCCACAATAATTTTTAAATTGCGTTTGGTCTCTTTTAAATAAGTCTGCGTTTTTTCAATCGCATTAATAACACCACCAGCAAAATCGATATGATTATCTTTAAGCATAATCATGTCATATAAAGCAAAACGATGATTTTCTCCGCCACCGATTTTTACTGCCCATTTTTCAATAACTCTAATTCCAGGAGTTGTTTTTCGAGTATCTAAAATCTTAGTCTTAGTGCCTTTTAGTAAATCCATAAAAGACCTTGTTTTGGTTGCAATAGCACTCATACGTTGCATTGCATTTAAAACCAAGCGTTCGGCTTTTAAAATAGATTGCGAATTTCCAGAAACATAAAATACAATATCTCCATAATTTACGTTGCTACCATCCTCAATTAAAGTTTCTATTTCTAGATTGCTATCTACATAATTAAAAATTTGTTTTGCAAATGTAACACCAGCAATAATACCAGTATCTTTAACTAATAATTTGGCTTTTCCTTTTGCGTTACTAGGAATACAAGCTAGAGAACTATGATCGCCATCTCCAACATCTTCTCGAATAGCATTTTTAATTAGGATATCTAATTCTTCTTGAAATTGTACTTCTGAAATCATTTACTTAGTTTTTTACGAAATTAATGTATTTTTGTTAAAAATGTTATTTTATGAACTATATATTACTTTCAATTTTATTTTTTGGAATGTTTGAAATGTCATCACAAACCAATGCTATTATAAGACCAAATGGCAATTATTTTAAATATAAAAATAGGATGTCACTTCCAAAAATAAAAAAAATACGAAGAGCAAAGTATTGGAATAGTTATATAGAGAATTTAGATAAATCTTTAAATGAATATAAAGATGATTTTTTGATAAAATGGAGCGTTAAAAATAGAACTGTTTGTAAATATGAAAAATAATAAAATCTATATTTTAGTCACAATTACTATATGAAAAAGTTAATAATAATAATACTTTTAAGTGTTCATGGTTATATGTTTTCGCAAGTGAATGCCTATTTTAATAGAGACTTAAAAAGTATAGACATAAGTACATATATAAGAAAATGTAATCGTGTAGCTTTGAAATGCATACATATTACAATGCCAGAATCAGATACTATTTTTCATGTTGTTTATGATAAGTATAAATTCGGAAAATTAAATAAATACCATTATAACAGAATAAAAAATGAAATTTATAGAAATGAAGAGTTTGATGGAATAACGATATTACATTATAGAGATTCGCTAAAGACTTTTGAGAACTATACGAAAAACATTGAAATTAAAAATAGAGAATTAGATAGTGTAAATAAACAATGGGAAAATAATTACGTTGATAAATGGTATGTTATAAAAAAACTGTCAAAAAATAAAATTTTGAAAAGACGTAAATATTTAACAAAACGAATAAATAAATGTATTAAAAAGTATAAGAAAAAATACAATACAAACTTAATTCATTATAATGGATATGGAGAAAATGATGAATTATTATTTCCAAATTTTACATGGAAAAAGGATAAAAACAAACTGATTAAAAATTATTTTTTTAAATATGTAAATCAATTTTATTACGTGATATTGAAACCAGATGGAGAATATATGTTAATAGGAGGATTTATAAATCCAAATAGGATAAAAAAATTACTCCAAAAAAAAGACTGGAGTAAAATTAAAGAAGATTTAAAAAAGACATATCTGTTAAATAAAAGAACAGGATTCTTTTATATGAACCACGAACATAATTGCTTATAAATGAAGAAAACAATATCATTTTACAAATTACTATTTATATTATTTATTTTTAAAACTTCATCTGCTCAAGTACAAGCATATTACGATGAAAACTTAATTAAAATAGATTCCCTACAATATGCAAATAAATGTTATTATCAGATTAATACATGTTATAAGTTTGTAAATAGCGATACAATAGTAAATGTAATATATCATAAATATAATTTTGGAAAACTTTCAAAAGAACAATTAATTAAAGTAAAAAAGGAATTAAAAACAACTATCAGAACAAATTTAATAATTGTGTATAAGGATACAATTCAAGTTAGACAAAGTATTGATCCGTATAAAAAATATTTGTTTCAAAACAAAAAATATCTAAGTAAACCAATGTCTAAAGCTAGATTTAAGAGATGGAATAAAAAAAGTAGCAAGAGTTATAAAAAATGCATTAAAAAATTAAAAGATAAAGAATATGTTGATAATATTCGTTTCTTTTATAATATAAACAAGCGAGAAACTATTTTAAAATGGGAAAAAGATCCAAATAGAATTCTGAAAAAAATATTTTTTTCTAAAAACAAAAATTATAGATTTGTAGTGATTCACGCAAATGGCGAATTCTTTCAAGTAAATAGAGGTCTTGAAAATAAAAAAATGGAGAAAATTTTAAAAGCAAAAGATTGGACAAAATTTAAGATGGAATTAGAAAAGGCAAAAAAGAATGTAATAATTAATAGAACTAATTTTTTTAAAAAGAATTGGAAAAATAAAGAAATTTGCTTTTAAATGAAAATAAAACTTTTGACCATAGGAAAAACGGACGATAAAAACTTACAGCAATTAATTGCAATGTACGAAAAGCGTTTAAAGCATTATATAAAATTTGAAATTGAAATAATTCCAGACATAAAAAATGCAAAAAAACTATCCGAGAAACAACAAAAAGAAAAAGAAGGCGAATTAATTCTAAAGAAAATACAAACGTTTGATTATTTGGTATTGCTAGATGAAAAAGGAGAACAGTTTAGATCCAAAACATTTGCTGTGTATTTACAAAAAAAGATGAATTTAGGTATTAAGCAATTGGTATTTGTAATAGGAGGTCCATACGGCTTTTCAGAAACCGTTTACCAGCACTCAAAAGCAAAAATATCCTTATCAAAAATGACATTTTCGCACCAAATGATTCGCTTATTTATAGTCGAACAAATTTATAGAGGATTTACAATTCTAAAAAACGAACCATATCATCACGAATAAATTAACTATTTCCAATTCTAATAATATCCGCAAAAATTCCAGAAGCAGTAACATCAGCACCAGCACCAGCACCTTTAATAATTAATGGCTGATTTACATATCTATTGGTGTAAAATAAGACAATATTATCCGAACCATCCAAATTATAAAAAGGATGTGAAATAGGAATTTCTTGTAAGCCTACTTTAGCTTTGCCATCTTTAAAAGAAGCAACATATTTTAATCGGCACTTGTTTTTAGTAGCATTAGTAACTAATTGCTCAAAATGTTTAGATTCCGCTTTTAAAGTTTCCATAAATTCGGAAATAGTTTTTGCTTCTAAAGATGATTTAGGCAAAAAAGCCTCGTTATCAATATCAGATAATTCAAATGCATAACCACTTTCTCTAGTAAGAATCAAAATCTTACGCATTACATCAACACCACTTAGATCAATTCTAGGGTCAGGTTCAGTATAGCCTTCAATTCCAGCTTGTTTTACAATATTATAAAAAGAATTTTCTGCGTTATCTGTATTAAAATTATTAAAAATAAAATTTAAACTACCAGAAAGTACCGCTTGTATTTCGGTAATTTTATCGCCAGAAGCAATTAAATTTTTTAAGGTGTCAATAATGGGTAAACCAGCACCGACATTAGTTTCATATAAAAAAGAAGCGTGGTATTTTTTAGCGAAATCTTTTAAATTTTGATAATTCTCGTAATCCGAAGAACAAGCAATTTTATTACAAGTAACTACCGAAATACTTTCCGATAAATAGTTGGTATAATACGATGTGATTTCTTCATTAGCAGTATTGTCAATAAAAATACTATTGCGTAGGTTTAGGGATTTTACTGTTTTAAAAAACGAAGCAAAATCAGCCATATCTCCATTTTTAATTTCGGATTTCCAATTGGATAAATCAATAGAATCGTCGTTAAAAATCATTTTTTTAGAATTAGAAATAGCAATCACTCTCAAATCAATATACAAGTGTTTACGTAAATATTCTTGTTGTAATTTGATTTGTTCCAGTAATTTAGCACCAACATTACCAATTCCAGTTACAAATAAATTGAGTTGTTTCATTTGATTTTCAAAGAAGGCAGCATGTAAGGAGTTTAACGCCTTTTTTGCATCTTTAGTAGCAATAACAACAGATATGTTTTTTTCGGAAGCACCTTGAGCAATGGCACGTACATTAACATTGTTATACCCTAAAGCACTAAATAATTTTCCGCTTATGCCTTGATGCGATTTCATTTGATCGCCAACAATTGCAATAATAGAAATTTCAATTTCTACTTGTAAAGGGAAAACTTTTTTAGTAATTATTTCGTATTCAAAAGATTGGTTAACAGCTTGTTTAGCAAGATTTACATCCTTAATATCAATAGCAATACAAATAGAATGTTCTGAAGACGCTTGTGTAATAAGTTTAACATTTATTTTTTCAAAATACAAGGCTTCAAATAATCGTTTGGCAAATCCAGGAATACCAATCATTCCATTGCCCTCTAAAGTAATTAAAGCAATATTCTCAATATGGCTAATACCAATTACAGGACTCTTTTGCACTTTAAATTTATTACAAATTAAAGTACCTTTTTCATTAGGATAAAAAGAATTCTTAATATGAATAGGAATGTTTTTGTTTAAAACAGGAATTATGGTTGGAGGGTAAATCACTTTAGCACCAAAATGAGACAATTCCATAGCTTCTTGGTAACTAATATATTCAATAGGAAATGCCGCTTTAACTATTTTAGGATTGGCAGTAAACATACCACTAACATCCGTCCAAATTTCTAATTTTTCAACGTGGAGGGCAGCAGCAAAAATAGCAGCAGTATAATCGGAACCACCACGACCAAGAGTAGTAGTTTCCTTATGTTGGTTTCTTGCAATAAAACCACCAAGTATCGTAATGTTATTATCCGTATTTCTAAAAAAACTTTGGATATTATTATCTGTTTCTTTAAAAGCAACGGTAGCGTTATTATATTTAGAACTTGTTACAATTAATTCTCTAGCATCTTTATGAGTTGCATTTAAAATAGAGGCAATAATGTATGAAGATAGTTTTTCTCCCAGACTTAAAATTTCTGCTTTCGCTTTTTGTGGAATACTTTTCGTTAAATAAATACCTTTGCAAAGTTCGGAGATAATGGCCATTTCTTTTTCAATAAAAGATTCCATTTTAGAAGAGTTTTCCATTTCAAAGTCGGATAATCTATCTATGTGAATATATTTTATTTCATCTAAGGTAATTTTGTAACGATCATTGGTGTTTTTAGCCTCTTGCATTGCTAATAACAAACTATTTGTAATGGTAGAAAAAGCAGATACAATTACTATAGTTTTATCCTTTTTAGCAGCATTTAGAATAATTTGCATCACATTTTTCATGCTTTCTGAAGAGCCAACAGAAGTTCCTCCAAATTTTAAGACTTGCATATATTAAAAAATTAAATGCAAATAAACTGAAATTTATTTACATTTGGAAAAATATATTTCTTCGATGTACAAATTAAATCTACCAAAGTATTCCTTTAAAATAACCAAAAAAGAAGAAAAGCATTATATTTTTGATGAAATCAGAAAAAAAAGCGTTTTTTTAACACCAGAAGAATGGGTTCGACAACATTTTATACAATTTTTAATACAAGAGAAAAAATATCCAAAAAGTCACATTGCAGTAGAAAAAGAAATAAAAGTGAACAATTTAAAAAAAAGATTTGATGTACTGGTCTTTAATAATCGTGGAGAACATGAAGTAATTGTAGAGTGTAAATCGCCAAAAATTAAAATAACACAAGCAACATTCGATCAAATAGCAAGATATAATTTACAATTAAAAGCAAACTATCTAATAGTTACAAATGGTTTAGAGCATTATTATTGTAAAATGGATTTCGAAAAACAAGAATATGTTTTTTTAGAGGAATGTCCAGAGTATTTCTAAGTATAAAGACTTAAACTAGTATAAATGATAAAAAAAATAATTAAATACATTCTGTTAACTCTATTGTTATTGTTAATAATAAGTTATTTCATACCGTCTTCTAAAGTTGATTTTTTTAAAGAATACACACAAAAAGACCAAGCATCAAAAAGTTTAAAAGAATTCCAATCAAGAAAGTTAAAAACAATAAAAATAGATGATGTGAATTGGAATTATTATTCAGGAGGAAAAGGAAATAAAACAATACTTTTTGCACATGGCATGGGAGGAGCATACGACTTATGGTGGCAACAAATTAATGCTTTCGAAAATAACTATAAAGTAATAAGTTACTCATTGCCAGAAGAAATTAATAACTTAGAGCAAACCTCTAAAGGGATTTTACAAATATTAGAAACAGAAAAAGTAAATACATTCTATTTAGTAGGTACATCAATGGGAGGATATATTTCACAATATTTAATAAAAAAAATACCAAATAGAATAGAAAAAGTAGTATTTGGAAATACATTTCCCCCAAATGATTTAATACTAAAAAAAAACAAGAAAAAAAGTGCTATAATTCCATTATTACCAGAAATATTAATATCTAAATTTGGAGAGAAGAAATTAAAAAAAGAATTAATACCAGCAGCAAAAAATTCAAAGTTATTAGCCGCTTTTTTGCCAAGTTTACCTTTTAGTAAAACGCAATTTATAAATAGATATGCAGTTGTTACAGATAAATTTACTATAAATCCATCAATTAATGTAATTAAAAGGATACCAAAATTAATTATAGAATCGGATAATGACCCTTTGGTAGAATATACTCTTCGAGAAGAAATAAAGCAATTATATCCATCAGCAAACGTATTTACATTTAATAAAGAAGGTCATTTTCCATACATTAATGTCGCAGCAACATACAATAAAGTATTAGAAGAATTTTTTAATAAAAAAAATGAATTTTCTGAAGTAGAAAAAATAATACAAAATTATTTTGATGGAAGAAAAAATGCAAATTTGTCACTTTTAAGAAATGTATTTTCAGAAGAAGCAAAACTATACACCGTAAAAGATGGAAAAGAATTGGTTATTACTTTAAAAGAATATTTTACAAAAGTAAAAACAGATGGTGTAAAGGAAGCTAAAACAAGTATTCTGTCAGGAAATATTACAAATAATATTGCTAATTTTAAAACAGAATTTGTTTATGTAGATAAAACATATCAAGATTATTTGACACTACTAAAGACAGATAAAGGTTGGAAAATCATAACAAAAACATTTACCAAAATAAAATAAGAATATATATTTGTATTGTATACAGAAAGGTCATAAAAACAGTATAATTAATTGCAATAAAAGATGATAAATCAAAATATACCAGAGATATTTATAGAGAAAACAAGTCAAATGTCAGATTTGTTAATTCATGATTTTAAAATGACTAAAGATGTAGTAAAAAGTCGAGTAAATTTAAGTTTACATATGTTTAGTTTTTTGCAATCAGGCTCAAAGCAAGTTCATTTTGCAAATAATTCGATAGCAGTAAATAAAGATCAATCACTATTGATAAAAAAAGGGAATTGTTTAATGACAGAACTCTTATTAAATGATAAAATATATTTTTGCAAGTTACTTTTTTTTTCATCAGATACTTTAAATGAGTTTTTAAAAAAACATAGAGATTCATGGAAAAAAAAGAGTTTGCCAAAAAAAAGAGAATCGTATTTTACGATAAGGAATGATAATTATATAAATTCATTTGTAGATTCGCTATCATCCATTCAAAAAATGGACACAAAATATTCCCAAGATTTATTAACAATAAAATTTGAAGAGTTACTTCTTTATTTGTTAAGTGTTTATGGAGATTGCTTTATGCAATTTCTATATTCATTGGTTTCAGACAAAGTAAATTCATCATTTAGAAAAGTGGTAGAAGCAAATGCAGAATCTAATTTAAAATTAGAAGAAATAGCATTTTTATGCAATATGAGTTTATCAACATTTAAACGTCATTTTATTATAGAATATAAAGAGACTCCAGGGAAATGGATGCAAAGTAAGCGTTTAAATAAAGCGAAAGAAATTTTACAAGAAGGAAAACTAAATGCATCTCAGATTTACTTAAATTTTGGATATAATAATTTATCCAATTTTAGTACAGCATTTAAAAAACAGTTTGGAATAAGTCCAAAAGAGGCGTGATAATCCATTATTAACCTATTGTTGTTCGTTTTTGGACTTTTTTCATAACAACTTGAACTTTGTAAATTTAATTCGATTTAAAATACTATTTACTTTTGTAAAAAATATACAAAACAAATTTAAAATGAACATTACATTAGAACAAGCTCAGAAAGTAGTTGCAGCAGCAATTAAAAAATCAAAAGAATTAGGAACAAAAATGGATATAGCAGTAATTGATTCAGGAATCAATTTAACTGCATTTGCAAGAGAAGATGGAGCGTGGTTAGGATCTATAGATATTGCAATTAAAAAAGCAAAAACAGCACGTTTTTTTAATATGGATACAGGAACAATAGGATCTTTATCACAACCAGGAGGAGCATTATATAATATAGAACACTCAAATGGAGGGTTAATTTCTTTTCCAGGAGGAGTTTGTATTAAAAATGCAGATGGAGAAATAATTGGAGCAATAGGTGTAAGTGGATCTTCAGTAGAAGACGACCATGCAGTAGCAGCAGCAGGAGCAGCAGCATTGTAATATTTGAAGTATTCAATATTTAGAAAAAATTAAAGAATAAACGTGTAAATAAATATATTTACACGTTTATTATATGAAGAGTAAATGAAGAAATATATAGCAGAATTAATAGGAACATTTGGATTGGTTTTTATAGGAACAGGATCAATAGTTGTTAATGAAAGTAGTAATGGAGCAGTAGGTTTAGTAGGAATAGCTTTAGCATTTGGTATCATAGTAACTACCATGATTTATGTATTTGGAAATATATCAGGAGCACACATAAATCCAGCAGTAACGATAAGTTTTGCTATAAAAAAAGACATATCAAAAAAAGATGCTTTATTTTATATAATTTTTCAGGTTTTAGGAGCAATTTTAGCATCTGTAATACTAAAAATATTATTTCCAGAAAATAAAAATTTAGGATTAACAGTAGTTTCAGGAACTATCATGCAATCTTTTATTATGGAAGTTGTTTCAACATTTTTATTAATGTTAGTAATTTTGGGCATAACACAACAAGGAGAAAAAGAATCAAAAGCATTGGCAGGAATAATAATAGGAGCAATAGTTTTGGCGATGATTTTTGTAGCAGGACCAATATCTGGAGGTTCATTTAATCCTGCACGAAGTATAGGGCCTGCATTAGTGTCAGGTAACTTTCAAAATTTAGGATTATATATTGCAGCTCCAACAATTGGCGCAGCAATAAGTGTATTTATATGGAAATATATAAAAGAATAATTAGATAAAAATTATAGTAGGCAATACAATTCGTATTAGTTTTTAATATCTTCGCAACTTGAAAATAGCCATCGTCATATTAAATTGGAACGGAAAAGATTTACTAGCAAAATTTTTACCAGAGATTATCCGATATAGTGATCCAACATATTGTGATATTTATGTAGCAGACAATGCTTCAACAGATAATTCGGTTGTATACATAAAGCAAAAATTTAAAGAAGTAAAAATCATACAAAATAATGCTAATTACGGTTATGCAGAAGGATACAATCAAGCCCTGAAAAATATAAATGCCGATATATTTGCACTAGTAAATTCAGATATAGAAGTAACAAAAGATTGGCTCAAACCGATAATTAACACCTTTAAAAAAGAAGAGAATACAGCGATAATCCAACCAAAAATATTAGATTATAAAGACAAAACAAAATTTGAGTATGCAGGAGCAGGAGGAGGGTTTATAGACAATTTAGGATATCCATTTTGTAGAGGACGAATTTTTGGAGAGCTAGAAAGAGATATAGGACAATACGATGACGAAATAAAAATATTTTGGGCATCAGGAGCATGTATGTTTATACGTAAAGAAGTTTTTAAAGCCTTAAAATTTGATAGCGAATATTTTGCACATCAAGAAGAAATAGACTTGTGTTGGAGAGCACAGAATTTAGGCTATGAAGTTAAATATAACGGGAAATCAACAGTTTATCATGTAGGAGGAGCAACATTAAAAGAAGGAAGTCCACAAAAAACATATTTGAATTTTAGAAATAATTTAATAACACTTATTAAAAACCTCCCAAAGAGCAAAGTATTTATTATTGTATTAGTAAGATTATTTCTAGATGGATTGGCAGGAATTAAATTTTTATTAGAAGGAAAACCACTACATACTATTGCAATAATTAAAGCACATTTTAATATGTATTTTAATTTGCAAAAAATAAATAAAAAAAGAGCTAAAATTAGTACTAAAAAAGAAACGTATTTTAGAACAAAAAATATAGTTAAAAAACATTTTATTTCTAAAATAAAAACATTTGATAAAATTATCTAAATGCTATAGATTGTTTTTAGAATAAGAAGTGTATTTATTTTGTCGATTCCATATTTTTCATGCAATTTTTGGGATATAAATAATATCTAAATTATTTAAGTTATTTGATTAATAATTTAATGATTAAATGTTAATTATTCTGTAATACCAACTCAACATCAAAATACGCTATAAATTATTTATCTTTTCACGTTTTACTGCACTTTAAATTTAAACCATAGCCATGCTATGCTTGAAATTTCAAGATTGTAAAACATAAAAATATTTTAAATCTATTTAGCGCATTTTGAAATTAAATTGGTATAAATATGATAATAGGATGACAATAATAATTAATAATAATAACATATACGCGCATAAACATCTAACAATCAGATTGTTAATATAGTTAATAAAATAAATAAATAAATAGTATTATTTTAAATAAAAAGTTATATATTTGCACTCCTAAAAATAGGGTGTACAATATAAAGGGAACAAATTAAAATTATAAAAAAATTAAAATACTAAAATCATGAAAAATAACAAACAAGTAAAAAAAGAAACAAAACGATTAATAACAATGAATTTTAGCAATAATGCAAAGCATATTGTTTGGAATAATAGAAGAAGATTTGGAATATAATTCAATCAAAAATAACCATTAAAATAAGGCTCCATAAAATTATAATTTTATGGAGTTTTTTTATACATAAAATTTGATGTACATATTGTTAAAATATATAACTTTGGAAACATAAATAAAAAACATGATGCAAAAACAACTTATAGAATGTGTGCCAAATATTAGTGAAGGTAGAGATTTAGAAAAAATTAATGCAATAGCAAATATTGTAGAAACAGTAGAAGGAATAAAATTACTTGATGTAGATCCTGGAGCAGCAACAAATAGAACCGTCATTACATTTGTTGGAGAACCAAAACAAGTGATAAAAGCAGCGTTTTTATTAATAAAAAAAGCAGCACAATTAATAGATATGCGTAAGCATAAAGGAGAACATCCACGATTTGGAGCAACAGACGTGTGTCCATTAGTGCCAATTTCAGGAATAACAATAGAAGAAACAGTAAAGTACGCAAAAGAACTTGGCGAACGAGTAGGAAAAGAGCTACAAATACCAATATACTTATATGAAAGTGCAGCGCAAGAAGAAAAAAGAAAAAATTTAGCAAATTGTCGGTCAGGAGAATACGAAGGCCTTCAAAAAAAAATAACAGATGCAGCATGGAAACCAGACTTTGGACCAGCAGAGTTTACAATAAATGTTTCAAAAACGGGAGCAACAGCAATATCAGCACGTGATTTTTTAATCGCATACAATGTAAACCTAAATTCAACATCTACAAGAAGAGCAAATGCAATAGCCTTTGATATTCGAGAAGCAGGAAGAGCAAAGCGAATTGGAAATCCAATTACAGGAAAAAAAGTAATGGATGAAAACGGAAATGCAGTTCGTGTACCAGGAAAATTAAAAGCAGTAAAAGGAATAGGTTGGTTTATTGAAGAATACGGAATAGCACAAATATCATACAACCTAACCAACATAAGTATTACATCCATGCACGAAGCATTCGATGAAACCTGTAAATCTGCACAAAAAAGAGGATTACGTGTAACAGGATCCGAATTAATAGGGCTAATTCCATTGCAAGCCATGTTAGATGCAGGAGATTTTTATTTAAAAAAGCAAGAACGTTCTCTAGGAATTTCACATAAAGAAAAAATTAAAATAGCAGTAAAATCCTTAGGATTAGACGATTTAAAACCATTTTATCCAGAAGAAAAAATAATAGAATACGTACTTAAGAGCAAAAACCAAAAACAACTAATAGATTTATCCTTAACCGATTTTGCAGAAGAAACTGCAGGAGAATCGATGGCTCCAGGAGGAGGAAGTATTTCTGCTTATGTAGGAACATTAGGAGTATCGTTAGGAACAATGGTCGCAAATTTATCTGCACATAAAAGAGGATGGGACGACAAATGGGAAGAATTTTCAAAATGGGCAGAAAAAGGACAAGCGTATAAAAACAGATTGTTAGCCTTAGTAGACGAAGACACCAATGCGTTTAATAAAATTATTGACGGATTTAGAATGCCAAAAAATACCAATAAAGAAAAAGAACTAAGAGTAGAAGCCATCGAGAATGCAACCAAATACGCAACAGAAGTGCCATTTCAAGTAATGGAAACAGCGCAACAGTCTATGGAAGTCATGTTAGAAATGGCAAAAAAAGGAATTCAAAACTCATTATCAGATGCAGGAGTAGGAGCATTATGTGCAAGAGCAGCCGTTTATGGCGCATATTTTAACGTACGAATAAACGCAAAAGACATTAAAGATAGAGATTTTGCAACCGAAATTTTAGAAAAAGCGAAAGTTATTTTTGATAAAGCAGTTGCTTCAGAAAATGAAATTATTACTTTTATTAATGGTAAAATATAACAAAACGGTATTCTAAAATCAGATTATTCTTAGAGAAAATTACGTCAAGTCGAGTAATTTTTCATAGAAGAAACGAATAAAAGTTGTATCGAGAACACATAATTTTACAAAACACTCTCGATACAATCGTTATTCTAAAATACCATATCTCAACTTTTTTACAGTTTTATTTGGTAGAAAATTTTCGATATAACTGTTTTTGGTGTGTATCTAAATTAATCTCTCTACCGTTAATAAAAGCATTTTCAACGTTGTTGGTACGCATATCTAAAGCATCGCCAGAGGAAATAAACAACGTAGCATCTTTACCAACTTCGAGAGAACCAATTTGCGTATCGATACCTAAAATTTTAGCAGGATTTAAAGTAAGCATTGTTATTGCTTTTTCATAATCTAGACCATAAGCAACAGCAGTACCAGCATAAAAAGGTAAATTTCGAGTATTCATACGCTCCATTCCTCCAGCAGGATCAAAAGCAACCAAAATACCAGCATCATCTAATAACTTAGCTAATTTAAAAGGAAGTTTAATGTCTTGATCTTCGGCAGTTGGTAAAGAATGTGTACGTTTTAAAATAACAGCAATAGCATTCTTTTTTAATAAATCCGTTACTTTATACGCATCAAAAGCACCGACTAAAACAAGGTTAAGAATAGAAAATTGATTTTTAAAAGTAATAGCATCTATAATTTCTTTCTCTCCATTTACATGAATATAAAGTGTTTTACTACCATTAAATAAACCTTTTAACGCTTCAAATTTTAAGTTAGGAGTATCCGTATTCTCTTTTGTATTATCAAAAAAAGAAACAATAGTTTGTATTTGTTTGTCATACTTTTTATTTTCGCTTATGGAGCCAGGTTGTGCCCACCAACCAGAACGATTAAAAGATTTAGGCCAGTTTAGATGTATACCATCATCTTCTCTAAGAATAGCGTCTTCATAATTCCAAGCATCAAATTGTACAACCGAAGATGTGCCAGAAATATAACCACCACGAGGAGTTATCTGTCCAATTAAAACACCATTAGAACGAACAGTTTCCGTAACTTTAGATTCAGGATTATAAGCAACAATACTTCGTATGTGTGGATTAAAAGTGCCAATTTCTGTAACATCTAAAGTTGCTTTTACAGCGTCAATTTCTGCCAATCCAAGTGTCGTATTTGGTGCAATAAAAGCAGGATAAATATGTTTTCCTTTTGCCCGAATTACTTTCCCAAGATGCTTATTTACACCAGAATTACTTTGAACAGTAGTTAAGGTTCCATTTTTAAAAACGACAATACTATTCGGAATAACTTTTCCATTTCCAATATGAGCCGTAGCTCCAATAATAGTAATTGTTTCTGTCTGTTTTGGAGCAGGAATTTGTTGCGACATTGCAACAGAACCAATTCCAACGAATAACAAGAATAATATATTTTTCATAAGTAAGAGTTTTGTGGAATTAATAAGCAACTGTTTCACAAGTATATAATTTTGGAGCTTTCTTTTTTGGTTTTTGAGTTTTTACACCTTTATTTTTTTCGATAAGCATTAAATTTATCAATTTATTGCGTTCCTTTTTAATTAATTGCTGTTGTTTTAAATCTCTTTCAATATCAAAATATAGAATGCCATCAATAAAAGTTTTTTCCGCTTTAGCGTAAACCGATAACGGATTCGTATTCCATAAAACTAAATCTGCATCTTTACCAACTTTAATACTACCTACACGATGGTCAATATGCAATAATTTAGCAGGATTTAAAGTTACAAATTTCCAAGCTTCCTCTTCGCTAATGTTACCATATTTTACAGCTTTTGCAGCTTCTTGATTTAGTCTTCGTGACATTTCTGCATCATCGGAATTAAATGCAACTACAATTCCTTTTTTATGTAAAATAGCACCATTATAAGGTATGGCATCATTAACTTCGTATTTGTAAGCCCACCAATCGGAAAAAGTAGATGCGCCAACACCATGTTGCTTCATCTTATCTGCAACTTTATAGCCTTCGAGGATATGTGTAAAAGTATTCACTTTAAAATTAAATTTTTCAGCGACTCGCATTAACATGGTAATTTCGGATTGAATATACGAATGACATGTAATAAATCGTTCTTTATTAAGGATTTCTGCAAGCACTTCTAATTCTTGATCATAACGTACTTCTTTTCCATGTTTCTTTTTATAATCGTATTCTTTTGCTCGTGTAAAATTATCCATATAAACTTGCTCAACACCCATTCTTGTTTGTGGAAAACGATGTGAATTATATGGAGATCTAGAATGTTTTACATTTTCACCTAAAGCAAATTTTATAAATTTATGGTCTTTATACTGCATTACATCTGGATTTTCTCCCCATTTTAGTTTTATCAATGCAGCACGTCCACCAATAGGATTTGCAGAACCATGTAGTAATTGTGATGTTGTAACGCCACCTGCAAGATTTCTATACATATTAATATCGTTGGATTTTACGACATCTTGAATAGTGACTTCTGCAGAATTATTTTGTCCAGCTTCGTTTACTCCATCAGAAATAGCAATATGCGAATGCTCATCTATAATTCCAGCAGTTAGGTGTTTATTTGTGCCATCAATACGTATAAAATTTTTATTGAAGGTTTGCGTATCAGTATCTAAAATTTTATAAATTTTACCATTACGAATAAATACATCTTTATTTTTTATAATGCCATCCTTTTCGTTTGTCCAAACAGTAACATTTTTAATTAAGAAGTCTTGTTGTTTCGGTTTTTTAATAAAGCCATAAGCAATATTTGGAAAAGTTACAGGTAATATAAAAACTTCTTTAGAAGTGTTTTTTTTCTTTTTTCTTTGTTTAGAAACAGGTTTTACACGCTCTTTTATAGCTTTCCAAGTAGTTTTAGTACCGTTTTCTAAGATTGCATTACCACTAAATTCAGAAACAGTATTAATCTTGGAAATTAATCGTATAAATTCTGTTTTTGTTGTGTCTAACGGATTTATTAACACATTCAGCCAATTATTTTTATAGGTTGTTTTTGATTTTAATACCATGGAATCTAAAGTAACTTTGGCCTTTATTTTATTAGATTCTCCAGTAAATATAATGTTGTATTTTTTTGCATCTATTTGAAAAAAATATTTTCCAGAAATGGGAATAATATTACGATCTTCAAGTATATTTTTAGAACCTTGAATCCAATTTTCATAAATAATAGAACCTTTATCAAAAATAGGTTTTGAAGTTATTAAAAAGTTAGCATAGGCATCTTTTTTTAGCGATCCAATTACATTTTCTTTTTGCAAATATTTTGCAGGAATTGTAGTAAGTGCAGCTAAAGCAGTTTCTTTATCTAAACCGTATTTTATTGCTTTAAGAAGATTAGGAATAAAATCTTTTTTTGCTTTTAAATCTGCAGTAGTAAGGCAAAAAGAAACCTTGTTTTTAGCTAGAATAGCTAAATTTGCAGGCGCTTGGTTCCAAAAGCGCAAATCACTCAAAGCAATTTGATTTGCTGTATACGGATTACTAACATCATAAGGTTTTGGAAAATTTAATGGAATAATATATCGTGCATTTGTTGCCTTAATTTCATTAATTCGTTCAAATTCATTTCCTTTTCCTTTAATAATAGCATTCAAATGAAATAATTTTGAAATTTTTGAAACACGTATGGCATTCAGTTTGTCATTAGCATCAAAAATTAAAGGTAAACTTTCGTTATTAATCTGTGCATCTAAAGAAATATCATTGGTGTTTTTCTGATTTTTATACCAATTTACATCGTTAAAAAATTGTCGTAATAAAGCGATACTTCCCATTAGAGAAGTAGGATACGATTGTCTGGATGTTACACTTTTAGTAAAAGCAAAATGTTGTGCTGCTTTTTGTGAAATAATTCGAGTATTATTTGTCGTATTTTGATCTAAACTGGTAAGTACAGAAGTTCCACGAGCAATACCATCTTTAACGTGTGTGTTTACAACACCAAAACCTAATTTTAATAATGCTTTAGCGGTTTTAACATCGTATTTGTAAAAATTTACAGCATTGGTTTCTGGTCTAATATGATCGTTCCAATAATAACCGTCACGTTTTGAATTCCATTGAGAACTTAAAGAAAAATTTTTATCTCTTTTTGGTTTTGTAATACCAAAATCGCTATACAAATCGATAAAAGATGGATAGATATATAATCCTTTAACATTAATTTGTACTGTATTTTTAGGTAATTTAATGTTTAAACCAACAGCGACAATTTTTTTATCCTTTATTAATAAAGTACCATTTTTAATTATTTTTGTTGGATTAGCATAAATAGTTGCATTAACAAATGCAGTATAACCTTTATTTGGTGTTTTAATACCGTTATTTTTCGGAAAATGTTCTTGTGCATTTATAGCGAACCATAAAAAAACAAAAAGTATTGGAAGATATTTTTTCATATTGAGCATGTCGTTAAAGGGCTAAAGTGATTTTTCGTAAGCAAGTAATAAACCAACCATTTTGCCATAGCTTTCCATGCCATGTTCTTGATGGTTTGCTTTTAAAAAGGTATCGTAAATTTTATGAAATAAAGGATTAAGTGGTGTTTTGTATTTTTTCCAGTGTGCTCTAGTTTCTTGAATGTTTTTTTGAACACCTAAAGGAATTCGATTTAAAATTTCTTCATATATTACAGTATCATTTCGTCTAATTTCATATAAAGAATAACGTAAAGCCATAATTCTTGCAGAATATTGAAATAATAAATCCGTACTATTAATAGCAGCCAAATAACCAATAAAATTAGCTTCACTTTCGTTTGCATAACCAATTTGATGTGCAACTTCATGACTAGCAGTTGCAGGAACAGTATACGTTACTAAATTAGAATTTACATGAGCTTCGCCAGTTATAGGATTCAAATATCCAGCAAAACCCATATAACTCATCGGAATACTAAAAATGGATTTTTTAACTTTAGGCTTAGTATAGGTAAATTGAGGGAATTTTTTTGCTAATTTTTCATAACCAATACTTGTTCTCTCTAGTAATTCGGATTCCGTTAATATAGTTTGTACAGAAATGGTATCATTTTTTGTTAGTTTAAAGTGAATTTCTTGTGTTTTTACAAGTAATTTTTCGGTTAAAAGAGATAAATCTTCTATATCGTATTTTGGAATCTCTAATTGCATTCCTTCTTGTAAAGGTTTACGATAATAATTCATTCCCCAAAAAAGATAAAAAATAAAGTATAAAATAGATAGTTTAGCAAAAATAGCATAAAAAGTATGCGATAAATTTTTTGGTCTTTTAAAAAAAAGCCAAATACTTCTACAAAACCAAATAAAAGCAACAATTAATAAAATATCGCCAATCGAAAAAGGAAGCCATCCAAAAATAGTTCTAAAAAAAGAGGAAATAACAGGATAGATACCATTAGAATAATAATTTTCGATGAAATTAGGATACTTAGATAACCAATTAACAAGTACAATTTGTATGAGTAATAAGAGGCTAAGTACTTTGTTTGTTTTTACCATACTTCAAATGTAAATTTTTTTTATCAATTCTTTTTAACTTTCTAAATAAGTTATCTGAATTTATTGCAGACATAAAAAAAAAACTTTTTTTTACAGTATCATAATAAAGTCCACTTTGGAACGTAAATTTCTATTATTTAAAAATAAATATCTTAACAAAAAAGTAGACTTATTAACAATTCTTATTAACATTATTTGTGAATAAAGTACGGAGTAGTTATTATTATATTCAAATTAAAAAGTATTTTTGTAATATGGAGCAACCAAAACAATTTACAACAAACAAATCGAGAAAAGGCACACTAATTTCGCTTGAAAAAGGGAAATTACCACCACAAGCTATTGATTTAGAGATGGCTGTAATTGGAGCTATGATGATTGATAAAAAAGGAGTAGACGATGTTATTGATGTGTTGAGCCAAGAAACTTTTTATAAAACAGAACATCAATACATCTACAATGCAATTTATGGTTTATTTAAAGATTCCCAACCAATTGACTTATTAACAGTTTCCGATCGATTGATTAAAGATGGTAATTTACAGCTAGCAGGAGGAGATTTATACTTGATTAATTTAACACAAAAAGTATCTTCATCTGCACATATCGAATTTCATGCACGAATTGTTTTGCAAAAATTTATTCAGCGAAAATTGATTAGTATTTCTAATGAAATTATTACCGAAGCTTATGACGAGACAACCGATGTATTTGATTTGTTAGATTCTGCAGAAGCAAAACTGTTTGAAGTCTCTCAAGGAAGTTTAAAGAAAAGTACCGAAGCAGCAGCAGGATTAGTTGCACAAGCACTTAAAAAAATACAAGATATTTCGAATACAGAAGGTATGAGTGGTGTACCAAGTGGATTTACAAAATTAGATAATCTAACCTCTGGATGGCAGCCTTCGGATTTAGTTATATTAGCAGCAAGACCAGGAATGGGGAAAACCGCTTTCGTAATGTCAATGGCAAAAAATATGGCAATAGATTTTAATATTCCAGTAGCTATATTTTCGTTAGAAATGTCTTCTATACAGTTAATCACTAGGATGATTTCGAGTGAAACTGGAATTTCTTCAGGAAAATTAAAAAAAGGAGATTTAGAACCTCACGAATGGGAGCAACTAAATGTAAAAGTTAAAAAATTATCGGATGCACCAATATTTATAGATGATACACCATCTTTATCCATTTTTGATTTAAGAGCAAAAGCACGTCGTTTAGCGTCGCAACATGGAATTAAAATTGTAATTATTGATTACTTGCAATTAATGACAGCAGGAAACTCAAAAGGAGGAGGAAATAGAGAACAAGAAATATCGATGATTTCTAGAAATTTAAAAGCCTTAGCAAAAGAACTAAATATTCCAGTAATCGCCTTATCACAATTATCACGAGCCGTTGAAACACGAGGAGGAAGTAAAAGACCATTATTATCCGATTTACGAGAATCTGGAGCAATTGAGCAAGATGCAGATATTGTTTCCTTTATTTTTAGACCAGAATATTATGGGCAAACAGAGTGGGACGATGATGAACATACTCCTTGCGAAGGACAAGGAGAGCTAATTATTGCAAAACATCGTAATGGTGGTTTAGAAAATATTCGTTTGAAATTTACAGGTCACTTAGCTTTGTTTTCGGATTTAGAGGATACCAACTTTGACAATGAATACGCTTCTAAAATGAATTCAGGATTAGATACAAATACCTTGCCTAGTCCAGCGGATGCATTTGGAGATAATGATGTGCCATTTTAGTTCTTAAGGATTGTAAACATCTCCAATTTGTAGATTTACCAATTTAATAATGCGTTTTAAATATTGGTATAAATTTTGCTATTTTTACAACATATTAAAACCATTATATGAAAAAATATATATTTCTATTTTTATTTTTATTTTTTGCTAAATTTAGTTTTGCATCTTTTATTTTAATTCCGATGGATGATGTTTCACAGAAAAATCATTTAAAGGCATACGGAATAACATACATGTCTTTAGAAAAAGGAAATAAAGTAAAATGGTTGTTAAATTATAGAGGAGGATCTTTTTTATTAGAAGATACCGATATTTTTAGAAAAGAATGTACCATTAGAGGAGTTACTTACGAAGTGATTTCGGATACAGAAGCATTAAGTATATTAGAGCTAATTAGTAGTCCATCACAAAATATGGAAGCAGTACTGTTAGAGAAAGCACCAAAAATTGCAGTTTATTCACCAAAAGATAAAGCACCATGGGACGATGCTGTTACGATGGTATTAAATTATGCTGAAATTCCGTATGAAGTTGTTTATGACGAAGAAGTGCTAAATGATGCATTAATAAAATACGAATGGTTGCATTTACACCATGAAGATTTTACAGGACAATACGGAAAATTTTATGCAGCATATAGAAGAGTTTCTTGGTATATTGAAGCAAAAAAACACGCAGAAGATTTAGCCAAAAAATTAGGATATGATAAAGTGTCAAAGGAAAAATTAGATGTAGCCCTACGTATTCGTGATTTTGTGATAGGAGGAGGATTTATGTTTGCAATGTGTAGTGCAACCGATAGTTTTGACATTGCACTAGCAGCGGAAGGCATAGATATTTGTGAACCTATGTTTGATGGCGATGGAAGTGAAGCAGACTATCAATCAAAAATTGATTTTAATAAAACGTTTGCCTTTAAAGATTTTATATTAGAGCGAAATCCAATGATATATGAATTTTCTTCAATTGATATGACTCGAAAACGAAAAGTATCTAAAACATTAGATTATTTTTCGTTGATGGAATATTCTGCAAAGTGGGATCCAATACCAACAATGCTTACGCAAAATCATACAACATTAATTAAAGGTTTTATGGGACAAACAACTTCATTTAAACGAAGTAGCATAAAATCAAATGTCTTGGTAATGGGAGAATTAAAATTAAATGAAGAGGCAAGATATATTCATGGAGTTATAGGTAAAGGCATGTTTACTTTTTACGGAGGTCATGATCCAGAAGATTACAAGCATAGAGTAGGAGATCCCAAAACAGAGTTAGATTTACATCCAAATTCTCCAGGATATCGTTTGATACTAAATAATGTACTTTTTCCTGCTGCGAAAAAGAAAAAACAGAAAACATAAAAATTGTGATTTTTTATTCGATCACAATTTTACGAATTCTGTGATTATAGGTGTCTGCTACAATTAAATTATTATCCGAATCAACAGCAATGATATAAGGGCTTTTAAATTGAGCAACTGTACCAGAACCTTCAACATATCCAACAGTACTTCCAGCAAGGGTTGTAACCAAACCATTAGGCGAAATACTTTTTATTTTTTGATTGCCGTAATCTGGTATGTAAAGGTTATTATTTGCATCTATTGTTATTCCAAACATGGTACTAAACCTTGCATTATCACCAATACCATCAATATCTCCAGTATTAGTACTACTTCCTGCTAAGGTAGTAACAGTTCCACTTGGTGTTATTTTTCGTATTGTACGATTATTTGTATCTGCAATAAATAAATTACCTTCTCCATCTATTGTTATTCCAAACGGTCTATTAAATTGAGCATCACTTGTAGATCCATCTACACTTCCAGCTGCGCTACCAGTTACTGTAGTTACATTTCCAGTACTAGTTTCTACCATACGAATTCGATGGTTACTTGTGTCAGCAACATATAATTTTCCTTGAGAGTCTGAAATAATTCCAGCAGGAAAATAAAATTGCGCATTAGCACCGATACCATCTGTATTACCAGAGGTTCCTGGAACTCCTGCAATAGTACTAACTGCACCACTAGTGGTTATTTTACGTATCGTGTGATTTCCATAGTCTGCTACATATAAGTTGTCTTGTGTATCTATTGTAATTCCCCAAGGTCTATTAAATTGAGCCGCAACTCCAAAAGCATCATTGGTTCCAGAAATACCACTTCCAGCAATTGTAGTTACAACACCTGTAGGTGTTATTTTTCGGATTCTGTTATTACCATACTCGGAGACAAATAGATTATCTTGACTATCTATTGTCAATCCAATAGGAATATTAAATTGCGCAACGGCTCCAGTTCCATCTAGATAACCAGCAGTCCCACTTCCAGCGATTAAAGAGGTATTTACTTCAGAAATTATATAAGTAAATTTTGAACCGATAGATTCTATACCATTTACAATAACTTTAACCAAACCTGTAAATGCTTTTACTGGAACTTTAGCAGTAATTGTAGACTCACTTACAGTAAGTACTTCTGCTTCTTTTCCGTTAAAGTAAACCGAAACTTTATTCATATCAGCACCAAACCCATCTCCTTGAATGCTCACTACGGTTTCTTTTGGACCACTTTCTGGACTGATACTTCTAACAGTAGTATTAATATCATCTTTATTACAGTTAATAAATGTTATTACGGTAAAAAATAAGAGTATTACTTTATTTACATATTTCATAATTTTTAAAATTGAGATGATTTAGTATTATTTTCAATAATCAAAAGTAATATTAAATTTAAGTTAAAAAAAAACAATATTATTAATGGTACTAAATTTTTTATTTTTTACTGTTTTTGATGTATATCTTGCTTATTAAAATCTAAAATTACTTCTACTCTTGTGTTATTTTTCGAACTCTATTATTAAATGTGTCAGCAACAAAAATAGTACCATTAGAATCTACAGTAATACCAAATGGGCGATTATACCTTGCAGTGCTACCTATACCTTCTAAATAACCTCTTGAACTTCCTGCAAGAGTACTTACTTCATTATTTTCATCAATTTTTCTAATTTTATCGTTGCCATAATCTGCAGTATAGATATTATTTTGTGCATCGACACATATACCTAATGGATAATGAAACTTAGCAAGAGTTCCAGCTCCATTATCAAAACCTAAAGTGGTTCCAGCTAAGGTACTTACATTTCCATTGGTATCAATTTTTCTAATTTTATTATTATACGAATCCGCAATAAATAAGTTATCTTCAGAATCAATTGTTATTCCTGCTGGCCAGTAATATTTCGCAGATGCTCTTGCTCCATCAACATAGCCTTGTGTGCTTCCAGAATAAGTACTTACCTCACCATTTGGTGTTATTTTACGAATTCTATTATTTTTTTGATCTGCAACATATAGAATATTATTGGAGTCAATGGTAATTCCTGCTGGTGAATGAAATTTAGCAAGTGTTCCAACACCATCTGTATAACCTTGTGAGCTTCCTGCAATAGTCGAAACTACTCCTGCCGAAGTTATTTTGCGTATTTTGTAATTATTAGGATCGGTTACGTACAAATTATCTTCGGAGTCTATGGTAATGCCATAAGGATAACTGAATTTTGCTGTTATTCCAGTACCATCTGCATATCCTTGTACGCTTCCTGCAAACGTAGTAACCATACCATTAGGCGTTATTTTACGGATTAAATGGTTGTTTGTATCTGTTACAAAAATATTATTTTGAGAATCAACGGCAAGCCCAATTGGAGCCGAAAAACTCGCTGTTGTACCTACACCATTTACACTTCCTGTCGAGCCATTTCCTGCAAGAATACTTGAATTAATAGCTGATATAGTGTATGTGAATTTAGGTCCTATTAGCTCCTCTTCGTTAATTAATACTTTTACTAAACCTGTATATGCTAATGCAGGGACTTTAGCAGTAATTTCTGTGTCGCTTACTGTAATTACGGTTGCTTCTTTACCATTAAAAAAAACAGAAACGACAGCACTATTCGTTCCAAAATTTTCTCCAGTAATGGTTACAATAGTTTCTTTTGGACCTATATTAGGATCTATAGTTGTAATAGTTGAGGTTAGAATGCTATCGCCATCATTTGGCTCGTCTCGATTACAACTACTAAAGATTAAATTTACCATTAGTACAAATACAATTAATTTTCTTTTTCTTTTCATCTGTTAAGTTTATTATGTTATTAGAATTGTTAGAATCCAAATATATGGATTTATAATTAAAATTAATTAGACTAATTTAAAAATTATTTCGTTAGTTTGTCTTATGAAACGATTTATTGTTTTTAGCTTCTTAAGCGTTAACTTTTTTGTCCTAGCACAAGAAATTCCAACAAATCGTATTACCAAGCAAGTTTTAGTAAAAAAAGATACTATTGTTTTTGATACAGTTAGTGTAAGTCCATTTTACTTTAAAGCTATAGATGCTAATAAGGTTATAATTGACACTTCTAAATATAAGGTTAATTTTGCAAAAGCAAATCTGTTTTTTACCGATACAACGTATTTGGACAAAACAATTAGCATTGTATATGAATCTCTTCCTAAATTTTTAACAAAAACATACAAACCGTTCGATGAAAAGTTAATTGTTACAAATTCTAAAAATTTAACGCGTCTTTATAGTTCAAGTTCTAGTATAAATAATTCTTACAGTAAACCTTTTAGAGGTCTAGATACTAATGGAAGTTTGTCGAGAGGTATAACAATGGGAAATAACCAAGATGGCGTTTTAAATTCTAATTTTGATTTGCAAATAAGTGGAAATTTATCTAAAAAAGTTAAAATAAGAGCTAATATTACCGATACTAATGTGCCTCTACAAGAAAATGGTTATACACAACGTTTAAACGAATTTGATAGGGTTTTTATTGAATTATTTAGTAGCAAATGGCGTTTAACTGCTGGAGATATTAATTTTAATAATAATGCGAATGCTTATTTGAATTTTAATAAAAAAGTTGCAGGTATTTCGGTAGATATTAATTTAGGAAATGCTACTAATAAAACAAATATTTTTGCCTCTGGAGCATTGGTTAGAGGAAAGTTTACGTCGGTCGATTTTAATGGATTAGAAGCCAATCAAGGACCATATCGGTTAGCAACAAGTAATGTGCCGTTTTTATTGATAATTTCTGGAAGTGAAACTGTTTTTGTTAATGGAATTCCTTTAACTCGAGGCGAAAGTAAAGATTATGTGATCGATTATAATACAGCAGAAATAACGTTTAACACAACATATCCAATCAATTCTAATATGCGAATTCATGTCGAATTTCAAGCAAGTGATCAAAATTATACACGTTTTGTAACTTTTGATAAAATAGATTTTGCTTCTGAAAAGTTACAGGTACAGGTTGGTTTTTACAATGAAAACGATGCAAAAAACCAAACCCTACAACAAGATTTAAGCGAAGAACAACAGCAAGTTTTAATTAATGCAGGCGATGATTTATCGCAAATGCAAGCTTTAAGTGCAGTACAAGAAGCATATATAGAAAATAAAATTCAATATAAAAAAGAAGTGGTAAATGGTGTTGAAGTTTTCGTTTTTTCAAGTAACCAAACGGATGTGTTATATGGAGTTCGATTTCGTTTGTTAGGAGTAAATCAAGGCGATTATCGTATTAAAAATACCGTTGCTACTGGTCGAATTTATGAATATATTGCACCTGTTAATGGTGTTAAGCAAGGGGATTATGAACCAACCATCCGTTTGGTAGCACCAAATAAACTCCAAATAACGACGTTTAAAGCAGATTTTATTCCAAATAAGAAAATAGCATTATCAACCGAAATCGCTTTTAGTAATAATGACAAAAATTTATTTTCGGATATTGACGATGGAAATAATCAAGGGTTTGCTGGTAGACTAAATTGGAAACAATTGTTACTCGATAAAAATTGGAAGTTAAAAAGCACCCTTCAATATGAAAAAATTCAACACAATTTTAATACCGTTGAGCGAATTAATCGAGTAGAATTTAATAGAGATTGGAATATAACGAATCTCCTAGGAAATCAAGATTTGTTATTGGCTAACTTGATTTATGAAAATGAAAAACAAGGCTTTTTACAGTATCAGTTTGAAAATTTAACTTTTAATGAAAATTTTAAAGGTTTAAAACATAAATTTGCCAGTAATTTTCATTTTAATAAAACGAAAATTACACTAGATGCTAGTATATTATCGAGTAATTCTACTTTAGAATCAAGTAAATTTTCCAAATTAGATACAGATATTAGACAACAAGTTTCCAAAAAGTTTTGGTTAGGAGCGAGATTGTTTTTTGAGGATAATATTCGCAAAAATAAAACAACGCAACAACTTAGTAACTCAAGTCATAAAAATAGTAATTATGATGTGTATTTTGGTATCGGAGACAGTACAAAAGTAAATTTAGAACTAGGCTATAGTTTTAGAAAAAATGATAGCGTACAATTATCTCGTATTCAGAATTTTAGTAAGTCGAGAACGTATTATATTAAGTCGAGAATTATACAAAATAAAATATCAAATTTAAGCGTTTATTTGCATTATCGAAAATTAAAAAACACACATTTTAACGATGATGAGTCTATCAACTCTAGAATACACTATCGTCAAGAATTAGCAAATAATTTTATACGATTGCAAAGTGTTTTTGAAACCAGTTCTGGTGCTTTGCCACAACAAGAATTTAACTATTTAGAGGTAGAGGCTGGACAAGGTTTTTATACTTGGATTGATTTTAATAATGATGGTATACAAGATTTAGATGAGTTTGAAATTGCTCAATTTCAAGATCAAGCAACTTATGTACGTGTATTATTACCTACCATACAGTTTGTTAGAACAAACCAAACAAAATTTAGTCAATCGTTACATCTTAATCCCTCAAAATGGACAAATGGTAATGGAATTAAAAAAATTGCTGCTCATTTTTTTAACCAAACGACCATGCAGATTGATAATAAATATTTAAAAACGGGTAGTTTTCAGTTAAATCCATTTGAGCGAAATAATGCACTATCTATAAAATATAATTTAAAGAATAATTTTTATTTTAATCGTGGTAAACAGCATTACTCTACAACGTATTCGTATTTAAAAGCTACGAATAAAACCGCTTTTGCAATAGGAACACAAGAAAACGACATCCGTTCCAATCAACTACAATTCCAGCATAAATTAAATACTTCTTGGTTGTTAGATTTACATGGAAATCGTATTAAAACAAAGAGTACTAATGAACGCTATTCTAGTAGAAATTTTGAATTGTTAACCAGTGATTTAAAAGCTAAAATTGCTTATCTTTACGGAAAAAGCACCTCTCTAGATTTACATTATAATTATAAAGATAAAAGCAATAGAATATTGTTAATGGAATCGTTAATTTCTAATAAAATAGGCGTTTCATTTACGTATGCTAAAAATCAGAATGTATCTTTACACACTTCGTTTGATTATATAAACAATGCTTTTATTGGCAATCAAAATTCGCCAGTAGGATTTCAAATGTTAGAAGGTTTACAAAATGGTAAAAACTATACTTGGAATTTTGTTTTTCAAAAAAAGCTCACAAATTATTTAGATATTAATCTAAATTACAATGCACGAAAATCAACCGATTTTAAAGCGATTCATACTGGTACGGTACAACTACGTGCTAATTTTTAAAAGGAACAAATCCTTTAACCAATCCACTTCTTAAAAGAAATATCTTTATTAACAATAGTTGCAATATCGTTAATTGCAATACGCTCTTGTAGCATAGTATCCCTATAACGAATGGTTACCGTATTATCTTCTTTTGTTTGATGGTCTACGGTAATACAAAAAGGCGTACCATTAGCATCTTGTCTTCTATAACGTCTACCAACAGCATCTTTTTCATCATAAATGGTAGTAAAATCAAATTTTAAATTGTTTATAATATCGTGTGCTATTTCTGGTAGACCATCTTTCTTTAATAATGGAAAAACAGCAACTTTAGTAGGAGCGAGGATAGACGGCAACTTTAAAACTACTCTTGTAGAGCCATCTTCTAAAGTTTCGGTAACTAATGAGTTTGAAAATATAGCTAAAAATAATCGATCCAAACCAACCGAAGTTTCTACAACATAAGGTACATAATTGGTTTTTGTTTCAGGATCAAAAAAGCGTAATTTTTTACCAGAGTGTTCTTCGTGTGCTTTTAAATCGAAATCGGTTCTAGAATGAATACCTTCTAATTCTTTAAATCCAAAAGGAAACTTAAATTCAATATCCGAAGCAGCATCTGCATAATGGGCTAATTTTTCATGATCGTGAAAACGGTAATTGTCTTTACCTAAACCAAGAGATAAATGCCATTTTAAACGATTTTCTTTCCATTTTTCATACCATTCGGTTTGTGTGCCAGGTTTTACAAAAAATTGCATTTCCATTTGTTCAAATTCACGCATCCTAAAGATAAACTGTCTAGCAACAATTTCGTTTCTAAACGCTTTACCAGTTTGAGCAATACCAAAAGGTATTTTCATACGTCCTGTTTTTTGTACGTTAGCAAAGTTTACAAAGATACCTTGTGCTGTTTCAGGACGTAAGTATAAATCCATAGCAGAAGCAGCATCTGCACCTAATTTGGTACCAAACATCAAATTAAATTGCTTTACATCTGTCCAGTTTTTAGAACCAGATACAGGACAAGCAATACCTAACTCTTCGATTTGTGCTTTTACATCAGCCAAATCTTCTTTTTCGAGAGATTTTCCCATACGAGAAAGAATATTATTAATTTTTTCTTGATAGCCTAAAACCCTTCCGTTAGTAGAAATAAATTCTTCTTTATTAAAAGTATCGCCAAAACGTTTTGCAGCTTTAGCAACTTCTTTTTCTATCTTTTTTTCAATTTTCGCACAGTAATCCTCAATCAAAACATCTGCTCTATACCGTTTTTTAGAATCTTTATTATCAATCAAAGGGTCGCTAAAAGCATCTACATGTCCAGAAGCTTTCCAAGTGGTTGGATGCATAAATATTGCCGTATCAATTCCAACAATATTTTCGTGTAATTGTACCATTGCTTTCCACCAATAGTTACGAATATTTTTTTTTAGTGCAACACCATTCTGAGCATAGTCGTAAACCGCACTTAAACCATCGTAAATTTCACTAGATTGAAATACGTATCCATATTCTTTTGCGTGTGAAATTACTTTCTTAAATAAATCTTCTTGTTTTGCCATTTGGCAAAAATAGAAAATACTATACAATTACAGAATAATTAATAAATATTTATTTGAAAAGTAATGCAATTTGAATTTGGAGTGTAATTATTGAATACTATCTTCAGGAACATCTTTAAATTCTTCAAAGTTTTGTAACTCGCTATCTGGAACCTCGTCTTCTATATCTTTAAAAATAGCATTTTTATTGTAATCAATTTCCTCTTTCTTTTGTTCTTCTAACAATTGTATGTTATTCTTTAAATCTTGTTTTAATTTGAATATATAAATAAGAGAAAATAGAGCAGCCAATAAGAAAATTAATGGAAAAATTAATTTCCTATTAATCGTTAATACCTCTTTTTTTAATTGTTTTTCTTTCATGATTCTAAATTGTTTATCCTTAAAATAATTATTGGCATCAAAGCATGAAGTTTTATAATTTATTTAAGTACCTTCTCCACAGAGCCAACTTTTACACCATCGGTATAAAAATCAATGGTATAAATGCCTTTTTCTAATTTTTTTCCATTTGTATTTACAATAATTTCGCCAACCATTGCAGATTTGTTATACGGAATAATACTTTCTTCCGAAAATGTAACACGATCACCATTCTCTGTGGTAAATATACCTTTTGAAATTAATAAATTACCATCTGGTTTCTTAATTACAACATGTGTTACAATATCTTTTTCTTTAGCAATAGGATTTTCATTTAATAACAAACTTGTTTTAAAAAGATCTACCCTTCTTGCTCTTGTGCTTTCTTTGTACTTTCCGCCACTGCGTTCTCTAAAAGTAGTAACTTTAAAATTACTAACTTTTACAATTTCGCCAATAGCAACTTTTTTTGCTAAATCTAAATTTTGTTTAACTAAGGTATCATTATAAGTGGTTTGTTTTTCTAAATCGGTTTCTAATACCTGTTTATCTTCGTGTAAATCTTGATTTTCTTGATTTAATAATTCGTTTCTTTTTACTATAGAATCGTTTAGATATAATAATTTCTTAGAAATCTTATTTAAACCTTTTATTTTAGTTTTATAAAATTTGATTAGTTTCCAATTTGTATTTTTAAGACTTTTTAAAGAATCTTTAAAGCTAATAATACTATTTTTTTGGATTTCTAATTCTTCCGATAGCGTAGTATTTTGTGCAATTGCAGAATTGTATTGGTCTTCTATTTTTGTTAAATTTTCGAGTATTGTTTCTTTCTCAATAACCAAAGTTTGCTTCGTTTCTTGATATTGTTCGTTGTTTAAATAGCTATAAATTACAAGACCTACGATTACTATAGATAAGATAACAATGATTATTTTTTTATTGTCGTTGGACATGATTTGAAAATTTAATTATTAGTTGATAGATACAAAAGACAAATATATTATTTTTTTATACATTTATAAATAAATGCAGGAGGAATATTTGCTAGTTCAAAATTTAAAGAAACATTATTTTTATTGAAAATTTGTTTAAATTTACGGTAAAAACGCAAAGAATATTGATATTGTATAAATTGTCCATTTGTTCTCAATGCATGTTTAGATTTTACTAAAATATTTTGTGAAACTAATTTTGGAAGCATCGTAAGTGGCAAACTAGAAATAAAATAATCTGCAAAATTAATGTTTAATTTTTTTAATTCGATAAGAATATTTTCTGCCGAAGATTTTAAAACGATTAATCTACCATCATTAATTTCTTTAAGGTGTTTGTAAAAATGTGTATTTATTTCAAAACAGATTAAGACACAATCGCTTTGCATTTTATTTAAAATTTGATGTGTAATAATGCCATTTCCAGGACCGTATTCGACAATTACTTTAGCGGTATTAAAATCAATGCTATGCAGCATTTTTTTTATCAAAAATCGAGAACTAGGAGTTATTGTACCAGCAGTCTTAAAATTTTTAATAGCTTCTTTAAAAAATGCTTTTTTTGTTTGCAATTTTGTTTAAGTTAAGAATAATAATTCGTATTTTTATACCTATTAAAAAATAGGTTTAGCAAATATGCATATTTTTAAGGGTATCAGCCAAATTTTTTTCCCAAATATTTGTTTCTGTTGTGAAAATGTATTGACAAATCAAGAAAAAGTAATTTGTACTTATTGTCTACATAACTTGCCAGTAACAAATTACACACTTACAAAAGACACCTCCGTTTTAAAAGTATTTTATGGAAGAGTTGCAATAGAGAATGCTACAGCTTTACTATTTTATCAGAAAAAAGGAATTGTTCAAAATTTAATACACCATCTTAAATATAGAAACCAACAAAAAATAGGAACTTTTATTGGTAATTGGTTAGGCGCAGAAATGAAAGAAAGTAATCAGTTTAATGAAATTGATTATATTATACCAGTTCCATTACACAGTAAACGCTTAAAAGAACGAGGTTATAACCAAGTAACGAAATTTGGTAAACAACTTGCGGATGTATTAGAAGTGCCATATTTAGAAAATGTTTTAAGCCGAAAAAAAGCAAATAAAACACAAACAAATAAAGGAAGAATGGATAGATGGAATAATGTTATCGAATTATTTTATTTGGAAAACGTACTTCTATTTGAGAATAAACACATCTTATTAATAGATGACATAATTACAACAGGAGCTACAATCGAGGCTTGTTGTAATGAACTTAATAAGACAAAAAATATAAAAGTTAGTATTGCAGTTATGGCAATTAGTTAATCTTTTTTGGAGAGTAAATAACAAGAAATAATTTTATTAATTATCGAATTAAAGAGGAAAACAAATTAAATTTTTATCAAATAATTAACAAAAAATAATCGTTTCTTTGCATAAATATCTAGTGTATGAAGTTTCGTTTTTTTGTGATAATACTACTGTTATTAAGTGTGCTTGGTTGTGCACGTCGAGGAAATCCATCTGGAGGACCAAAAGACGAAAGTGAACCAATTTTAATTCGGACAATTCCAGAATTTAAAAGTATACAATTCAATGAAAAAGAAATTAAAATATATTTTGATGAATATATCAAATTAAAAGATTTACAAAAACATTTGGTAGTTTCGCCACCATTAAAATATCCAGCAATAGTAACACCACTTGGTACTCCAAGTAAAAAAATTACCATTTCAATTCAAGATACATTGCTAAAAAATACAACCTATACTTTTAATTTTGGAGAAAGTATTATCGATAATTCGGAAGGTAATATTTTGAGTAATTTTAAATATATATTTTCGACAGGAAGCTATATTGATTCCTTATCTATACAAGGAGTAATTACAGATGCATTTAGTAAAAAAAAGAACGAATATATTTCTGTTTTTTTATATCCAGCAGATACGACATTTAACGATTCAACCATCTATAAAGAAAAGCCATTATACGTAGCAAATACATTAGATAGTATTGGATGGAAAATTGACAATATTAAACAAGGAAAATACCATCTAATTGCAATAAAAGACGAAAATAAAAATTATTTATTTGATGCAAAAAAAGATAAAATAGGTTATATAGATAGTATTATTACCATTCCAATAGAAAAAAAAATTACTGTAAAATTGTTTCAAGAAGAATTGCCTTTTAAATTAATTAACGGATTAGAGGTGTCAAAAGGGCATGTTGTATTTGGATATGAAGGAAACGTAAATAAATTAAATATTAAACCAATTCAAAAAAATATTAAATACACAACAACATTTGATAAAAAAAAGGATAGTGTGCATTTTTATTATAAAACAGATAAAAAATTAGATTCGCTACAATTTGTATTGACAACAGGAAATGTTAAGGAAGAAAAAACAGTAAAATTACGATCTAAAGTAGAAATGGATAGTTTAAAGATAACAAGTAATTTAAGAGGAATTTTGCACTTGGCGGATACACTTATTATTATGGGAAATAACCCATTAGAAAAAATAGACAAAAAAGGAATCTATTTTGTAGACAAAGATAGTGTAAAAGTAACCTACGTTATTGCAAAGAAAGGAAAACAAATAAAATTTATTTTTGACAAAAAAGAAGAACAAAATTACCAATTAAGATTGCTGCCAAAAACGATTACAGATTTTTTTGGACAACAACAAAAAGACACTTTAAATTATACGTTTAGAACAAAGAGAAAAGATAATTATGGAAGCATAAGTCTAAACATAACAGGAGTAAAAAAACAAATTATCGTTCAGTTATTAACAGACAAAGAAGAAATCGTACAAGAAAAAATCTCTACGGAAAATAAAATAGTCGAATTTAATCTTTTAAAACCTGCTAAATATACCATTAGAATAATTACCGATAGCAATGCAAATAAAAAATGGGATACAGGTAATTATCGATCAAAATTACAACCAGAAAAGGTTATTTATTTTAATGGCGAGATTAATGTAAAAGAAAATTGGTTTGTAAAAGAAGCCATTGATTTAAAATAAATTATATGTCAAGTGTACAAATAAAAATTGAAAATTTAAGAAAAGAACTCAATCAGCATAATCATAATTATTATGTATTAGATCATCCGACAATATCCGACTATGCGTTCGATATGAAACTAACCGAATTACAAAAGTTAGAAGACGAAAATCCACAATATTTTGATGTAAACTCACCAACGCAACGTGTAGGAGGAGAAATTACCAAAAATTTTGAAAATGTAGCACATAAAAATCGAATGTATTCCTTAGCAAACTCGTATTCAAAAGACGATTTACTAGATTGGGAAAAACGTTTGCTCAAAATTATTGGAGTAGCACAATTAGAATTTACTTGTGAATTAAAATACGATGGAGCTTCTATAAATTTAACATACGAAAATTCTAAATTAAAAACGGCAGTAACACGAGGCGATGGATTTATTGGAGATAATGTAACGCCAAATATTAAAACCATAAAATCAATACCACTACAAATACAAGAGGAATTTTTAAAAAATTTTGAAATACGAGGAGAAATAATATTGCCATTTAAAGGTTTTAATAAAATGAATGAAGAGCGTATTGCAAATGGAGAAGAACCCTACCGAAATCCAAGAAATACAGCAAGCGGAAGTCTAAAACTACAAGACAGTAGAGAAGTAGCAAAAAGACCATTAGACTGCTTATTGTACCATATAGTAACCGATGAAGCTACGTACAAAACCCATTTTGAAATTTTAGAAAATGCACGAAATGTAGGTTTTAAAGTGCCAAAAGAAATTAAATTATGTAAAACTATCGACGAAGTTTTTGAGTTTGTAAATTATTGGGATAAAAAAAGACAAGAGTTACCATACGAAACAGATGGAGTTGTAGTAAAAGTAAATTCATTACACTACCAAAATGAGATTGGATTTACATCCAAATCACCAAGGTGGGCAATTGCATATAAATTTAAAGCAGAGCAAGTAACTACAACATTAAATAGTATTAGTTATCAAGTAGGAAGAACAGGAGCAATTACTCCAGTAGCAAACTTAGAACCTGTAGAATTGGCAGGGACTATTGTAAAAAGAGCATCATTACATAATGCAGATCAGATAGAAAAATTGGATATTCGTGTAAATGATATTGTATTTGTAGAAAAAGGAGGCGAAATTATTCCAAAGATAGTTGGTGTAGATTTAGAAAAACGACCGTTCGATTCTGTTGCAGTACAATATGCGACAGCATGTCCAGATTGCAGTATCAAGCTAGAAAGAAAAGAAGGCGATGCAAAGCATTATTGTCCAAACGAATATGGATGTAAAACACAAATAGTAGGACGGATACAACATTTTATTAGTCGTAAGGCAATGAATATAGATGGTATTGGAGCCGAAACGGTAGAATTATTATTCGATGCTGGACTAATTACCAATTATGCAGATTTATACGATTTAGAGATAGAGCAAATAATTCCGTTAGAGCGAATGGCACAAAAATCTGCCGAAAATATTATTAATGGAATTGAAGCATCTAAGCAAGTACCATTTTCAAAAGTCTTATTTGCACTTGGAATTCGTTTTTGTGGAGAAACAGTCTCTAAAAAATTAGCAAAGCATTTTAAAACCATAGATAGTTTAATGTTAGCAGATTTTGAAACCTTAAAAAATGTAGATGAAATAGGAGAGAAGATAGCAGAAAGTATTATTGCATTTTTTGCAGTAGAATTAAATGTTGAGATTGTAAATAGACTAAAAAACAAACAATTACAATTTCAATTACATGAAGAGGATACCACAATTTCAAATAAATTAGAAGGTTTACTATTTGTGGTTTCAGGAGTATTTTCAAAATTTTCAAGAAATGAATTAAAGAAAGCTATCGAAGAAAATGGAGGGAAAAATTCAGGATCCTTATCAAAAAAAACAAATTATTTAATAGCAGGAGATGCTATGGGACCAGCAAAGAAAATAAAAGCAGAAAAATTAAACATTCAGATTATTAGCGAAGATAAGTTTATTGAAATGATTGGATGAGATTGTTCCTAAATTAGTAATAGTATATTAAAAATGCTTTACATAACTTGCCACTTTGCATGAAATATATAGAGGAAAACAAAGTAACATTGCAATGTAGAATTAAAAATAACAATTTAAATGAAAATAGTAATATCACCAGCAAAGTCCTTAGATTTTACAACAGAAATTCCAATAAACGAATATACAAAATGTGCTTTTTTAAAACAAGCAGCACTACTAAATGCAGTTTTAAAAACGAAATCGCCAACAGATTTGTCTAAACTAATGAAAATATCGGATAAATTGGCAAATTTGAATTGGCAACGAAATCAAGAATGGCAACTGCCATTTACTAAAAAAAATGCAAGACAAGCAATTTATGCATTTAAAGGAACCGTTTATGAAGGATTGGATGCCTATACAATTCCCAAAGAAAAAATACCGCAGTTACAAGAAAAATTGCGAATGCTATCAGGGCAATATGGTATTTTAAGGCCCTTAGATTTAATGCAAGCATATCGTTTAGAAATGGGAACCAAATTACAAGTAGATACCACAAAAAATCTATATCAATTTTGGGACGAAACCGTTACACAAAAATTGAATAAAGAACTAAAAAAAGATGAGATTTTTGTTAATTTGGCAAGTAATGAATATTTTAAGGTTGTAAAACCAAAATTGCTAAAAGTACCAGTAATCACACCAATTTTTAAAGATTATAAAAATGGAAGTTTAAAAATAATTGCATTTTTTGCAAAGAAAGCTCGAGGTATGATGGTTAGATATATTATAGATAATGATATCGAAAAAAAAGAAGATTTAAAAGGATTTAATTATGGGAATTATGCCTTTGATTTAAGTTTGTCGACCAATACAGAATTTGTTTTTACACGATAGTTTGTTATAATCCATTTTTTAAATAAAAGATACTAAGCATTAAAAATGGAAGTTATCTGTGCCTTTCTTCTTACAGAGATAGGAATTTCAGTATTACTCTTTAAAAGAATAGTTTTATCTTTAATAGATAAAATTTCTGTTTTATTAACTAAATAAGATTGATGTGTTCTAATAAAAACTTGATTGGATAATAAATCTTCGAAATATTTTAAATTTTTTGAAGTAAAAATAGTTTGATTTTTAGTGAAAACATACGTATAAGAACCATCAGCTTTGCAATATAAGATATCATTAATATTTATAAAATGAGTAGCTTCCGTAGTTTTAATAACAATAGTCGAATGCTCAAAGTTATCTAAATTACCTAGCTGTTTCTTTAAAAGATCCTCAGAAGAAATTAATTCTTTAGCTTTATTAATAGCAAGTTCTAATTCGGAAGGTTCAATAGGTTTTAAAATATAATCTAAAGCATTTACTTTAAAAGCATTAATAGCATATTGATTAAAAGCAGTAATAAAAATTAATTTAAAATCAAGATTTGGTAATTGTTTTAATAAAGAAAAGCCAGTACCATCTTCTAACTCAATATCTAAGAGAACAATGTCTGGTTTAGATTGCGAAATACAGTGTAGAGCATCTTTAATGGAAGCAGCTTCGGCTACAATTTTACAATCTAGAAATAATAGATGAAGCATTTTTTTTATAACGATTCGTACGTTTTTTTCGTCATCAATAATAGCTATCTTTACCATGATTTTAGTTTTAAACAGAAACTAACAATAGTTCCTTTATTATCTTTTTGTGCCTCAATAGAGAAATATTTTTCCTCATCCAAATTTCTTAATTTTAATCGTTTTAGAAAAACATCTAACGAATGTTCTCTTTTTTGATTCTCCTTATCTTTATTATAGCCAATACCATTATCGGTAATAACAAATTGATATAGATTTCCTTTTTTTGAAATTTCTATACCTAATAAACCTTTATTCGTTTTTGGTTTAAGACCATGTTCAATCGCATTTTCAATAAATGGTTGTAGAAGCATTGGAGGAATGTAAACTTGCGAAGGATTAATCGTATCTGCAATTATTATTTGATACGAAAATTTATTATCAAAGCGCAATAGTTGCGTATCAATATAATTTTTTAAAGCATCTAAATCGTCGGATAGCAGAATTTCTTTTTTGCTAACAAATTCAAAATTTTGCCGAATTAATTTTGCGAATTTAGAAAGATAAGTAGCCGATTTTAAAGGGTCATTATCAAAAATAGTCTTTTGAATAGAAGTCAAAGCATTAAAAATAAAATGAGGATTCATTTGTGTACGTAAAACTTTTTGTTCTAACATTAATTTTTCGTGATTTAGTTGTAGTTGTTTGTTTCTATTGCGCTGTAATAAAAACAATCCAATAAATAAAAGTAATCCTATAATAATAACAAAAAATAACTTATTTCGTCTGTTTAATTCTAATTCTTGATTTAATTCATTTTTTTTTATTTGTAGTTTGTATTGTTCTTCAATCAGTTTAATTCTACTTTCTACTTTAGATTTTTCAATCAATTTAATTACAGAATCTCGTTTTAGTATATAATTAGGTAAATTATTAAAATAGGTTCCAATCACAACACTAGGCTTAAGTTGTTTGCCTTTAATAGAATCAATAAGTACATCATAGATTTGCTTCTGTATGGCCAAATGTCCAGTTTTATTTTGAATTTGAATGGATTTTATATGTAAATCAATGCATTTTTCGGGAGCGCCAGTTTCTAAATAAATAAGTCCTAAATCTTGTAATGGATTGGAATTTAAAAAATCATATTCCTCATTAAATTTTATGGCTATTTTATAATAATACACCGCATTTTTATAATCTTTAATTTTTCTATAAATGGAGCCAATATTACCATACGTCGCAAAAATTTTTTTAGTATCGTCAATTTCAATATATAGTTTTAGCGATTTTTTTAAAATAGCAAGTGATTTTTTATAGTCTCCATTGCGATAATTAATTCTTGCAAGAGCATCGAGAGTAACAGCTTCTTCGTATTTGTTGTCAATTTTTTTAAAAAAGGATAAGGCTAAGTTTATTTGTTTTAAGGCAGTTTTTTCTCTGTTTAAATTAATGTTTGCACTTGCCAATACATTATATGTTTTACCAATAAACTTTTTATTATTTTCATCTTTAAAAATAGATAGGGATTTATTGAGATGTGCGATAGAACTAATATACTCTCTAGAGTATAATAAATATGCAGCTTTATTATAATAAAGCAACGCCAATTTATGATTGGAAAATATATTATTATCAAGTAAGCTATCTATTTTAGCAATTCCTTTCGAAGAATTTTTATTGTTGGCTATTATATTGATAAAAGCATCGTCAGATAACTTGTCCAATTTATTATCCATTTCATTACAACCATTACAAAAAATAAGAAATAAAGATAATATAAAGAAGTAGTGTTTCATATTTTGTAAAGACTATTTAACCGCAAATATATTCTATTCTTAATTTATAAAATAAATATAATGATGATTACATGTTATAGTAATAGGTAAAAAAAGCTAAAAACCTAACAAAAGTAGATTGCTTTTTGTGTTTTTTGTATTCGCTATTGTAATAATAATAGAAGAAATAAGTACTATTTTAAAACCAGATAAAAAAGAAAAAACAATTTGTATTCTTTTACCAACAGCAGATTCAGTTAGGTTTAAATTTAAAAGCCAAAAAACAATTCCGATAAAGAGTAAAAAAAACAGACTTATGCTTTGTATAATTACTCTTTTAAATTTTTTCATTACGATATAATTTTGTTTTCCAAAAATAATAAAAAAAATAGCTTAAATGAATTCTATTTTATATTCGTTAATAACGAGTTTGTATTTGTATAATTAAAAAAACAAATTTTAATTTATCTGAAAACATTTTACTTACCTTTGCCAAAAAATAATTCATGTCCACTTTTGAAGATTTAAACCTATCCAAGCAACAGCTAAATGCATTACATGATTTAGGCTTTAAAACACCAACACCAATACAAGAAAAATCATTTTCAGTAATAATGTCTGGAAGCGATATGGTAGGAATAGCGCAAACAGGAACAGGAAAAACATTTGCTTACATACTACCAATAATTAGAGGTTTAAAATATTCGGAACAATTAAACCCTAGAGTATTAATTTTAGTACCAACAAGAGAATTGGTGTTACAAGTAGTAGAAGAGGTCGAAAAATTAGCAAAGTATATAAACCTTCGTGTATTAGGAGTGTATGGAGGAACCAATATAAATACCCAAAAAAAAGCCATTTCCGAAGGACAAGATATACTAGTAGCAACACCAGGAAGATTATACGATTTAGCCTTAAGTAAAGCGTTAAAGGCATCCGATATAAAAAAAATAGTAATAGATGAAGTCGATGTTATGTTGGATTTAGGATTTCGATTTCAACTAATGAATATTTTTGAAATACTACCATCGAAGCGGCAAAATATTATGTTTTCAGCAACAATGACAGACGATGTAGATGCATTGATTACAGATTACTTTATAGCGCCAAAAAAAGTGTCGATAGCCGTAAGTGGAACGCCATTAAATAATATAGCACAAACAACTTATGATGTTGAAAATTTTTACACCAAGGCAAATTTATTATCTTATTTATTAAAAGATAAAGAAACGTATCGTAAAGTTTTGGTATTTGTTTCCAATAAACGAAGAGCAGATTTATTGTTTGAAGTGTTAGATGAAATGTATAATGATACATTATGTATTATACATTCTAACAAAACACAGAATTATCGAATACGCTCTATAAAGCAATTTGCAGAAGGAGAAAATCGAATATTGGTTTCTACCGATGTAATGGCTCGTGGATTGGATATAGAAGAAATAAGTCATGTAATCAATTTTGACACACCAAATTTTCCAGAAAATTACATGCATCGAATAGGAAGAACAGGAAGAGCAAAAAAAGAAGGGAAATCCATTTTATTTACAACAGAACACGAACAACCATATAGAGAAGCCATCATAAAATTAATGGATTATGAGATACCAAAGTTGCCTTTTCCAAAAGAAGTAATAATTTCAGAAAAATTAACAAGAGAAGAACAACCACAAGAAAAAGAAGGATATAATCCACATAAAACAACCATAGGATTTGTTAAAGGCGAAGCATTTCATGAAAAAAGTGAAAAGAATTCGCAAGTAAATGCAGGAGGAAAATACCGAAGAGAATTGGCAAAAAAATATAAAAAGCCAAAAACTAGAGGAGATAAGAATTACAATAAACGTAATAAGAGAAAATAAGTATCTTTAATGTAAAGAATAAGACAAAGCAAATAATCTTTAAAAAATTGTAACTTTGCGAAAACGAATTGAATCATGCTAGACAAATTAAAAGCTTTATTTATCGTTCAAGAAGAAGAAAAATCTAATGATGATAAGCCAAAAACGGATGCTGTTGATTTTACCAAAAAAGGAGTTTTAGAATCAAAAGTATACTCTGAATCCGAAGGAAAAGCAAGTAATAGAATAATGACGCAATTATTAACTATTCTAAATGAGAATAACCAAGAAGGGTTTGATTATTTAGAGTATAAAAATGCAATAAAGTCATTAGAGTCTATGGAAATGGACGAAAAAACAAGATATCGTTCCGCATTTGCAACCGCAAAAACATTAGGAGTAACCGTGCCAAAATTGTTACAATCAATAGGATTCTATCAAAGAGTACTTAATAACGAACGAATAAAATTTATTAAAACATTAAAAGAAAATAACAAAACAAATATAGATAGTAGAGAAGAAAGTGAAATTTTAAAAAAAATAGCATCTAAAAAGAAACAAATAAAACAATTAACCAAAGAAATATCGGATTTAGAAAAGAAATTGTACGGAAGTTTAAATGGCCATACGAGTGGCGATTTTGAAGCTACAACCAATAAATTGATACAAGAGATGCGAGAAGATATAAAAAAAATAAATAAATATTTGTAACAATTAACAGATAACACTACCTATTTTATAAATACTATATTTGCAAATTAAAAAATCAAACAAAACAAAATTAAATTATTATGGCTAAGACAAAATTGACACCATTTTCTAAAATATTAATTTTTGCAGTACTTCTTTTTGGAGCGTATTATGTAACACAAAAAACAGATTTATTCAAAGATAAAATAAAGGAAATAACCAAAGGAAATAAAAAAGAAAAAACATCAAAAGAAGGATATAAAGATGTAATAAATATAGGTGTAGTAACTTGGGGAGGATATGCAGGAGGGCAATACTTTAATAGAGGATTTGATGCAAATACCGAATCTCAATTTTATAAAGACTACGGATTTAAAGTAAAATTTAAAGTAATAGACGATTTTGACGCATCAAGAGATGCATTTAAAAGCGGAAATATAGATTTAATGTGGGCAACAATAGATGCATTTCCGACAGAAATAGAAGGATTAGCGAAATACGATCCACAAGTAGTATTTCAAGCAGATTGGAGTCGAGGAGGAGATGCAATTGTAGCACGAAGAGGAATAAATACAGTAAAAGACTTACGAGGTAAAAAAATTGCAGTAGCACCAATGACACCATCACATTCGTTTTTAATATGGTTGTTAGAAGCAGGAGATTTAACCACAAAAGATGTGAAAATAATAGAAGTGCCAAGTGCCATAGATGCAGCAGATGCATTTAAAAGTAATTCGGTAGATGCAGCAGTAGTTTGGAGTCCAGACGATGAAGATGCAGTAAACAAAGTAGCAGGATCTAAAGTACTAGAAAGTACAAAAAATGCAAGTCATATTATTGCCGATGTGTTTATAGCAAAAAAAGAGTTTATTCAAAAAAATAAACAACAATTAAAAGAGCTGTACGAAGGATGGATGAAAGGAGCAGCAGCACTAAATAGTTCAGAAGAGAAAAAACATGAAGCAGCAAAGTATTTAGCAAAAGGACTAGGAATGCCAGAAGACTTCTGTTATAATGCAATAAACAATACACGATTAACGACACATGGAGATAATTTGAATTTCTTTGGATTAAATTCAGATTACAAAGGAGTTACAGGAGAAGACCTATATAATAAAATGAAAATAAAATACAACGATTTAGGCTTTAGTACAGCAGGAGCAAAGAGTTGGAGATTATTGGCAAGTAAAGATATCGTTCCAGCAGCAAAAGTAACCGTAGCAGGATCAGAAGCAGAAAAAGAAAAAGTATTTGCAAACATAGATGAAAAAGTAATAAAAAAAGAAGCCTTATCAACAAAACGATTAAGTATAAGTTTTAGAACAGGAGAATATGTATTAGATGAGAATGCAAAACAATTAATAGACATTCAGTTTATACCAATAGCAAAAGCATTTTCTAATTCGAGAATTAGAGTAGAAGGAAATACAGATAATGTAGGAAGTTTTGCATCTAATGTATCGCTATCTAAAAAGAGAGCACAATCGGTTGCAGATTACTTAATACAAGCACATAACATGCAAAAAAACAGATTAATAGTATTAGGAAATGGACCGTCAAAACCAGTAGAAGGATGTAAATCTAATGCAACAAAAAAATGCAGATCAAAAAATAGAAGAACAGATTTTGAATTGGTAAATGATTAATTTCAAAAATGCTTTGCAATAATTATGTCATCACTATTCGAATTAAGAGGCAGTTTACATAAAAAAACCAAATCACTCCTATCAATTATAGGAGTGATAATTGTAATAATAAGTTGGTTTTTAGTATCCGAATTATTATCCAAACAAGTAGTAAAACAAGTAGATAATAACCGTATTAAAACAAAAATATTCGATAGAACATATTACGATAATGACTCTCTACTTATAGCAAAATATGACTATTTAAAAACCTTAGATAAACCTACATTAGATAATTACGGATTAACAAACGATAAAGTATATCCATTATTGCCATCGCCAATAAAAGTAGTACGTTCATTTAAAGAATTAAAAGAAAAAGATAATTTAATAGGAAATGCCATGCATTCTATTAAATTAAATGTTCTAGGATATGTAATAGCAATAATTATTTCCATATTACTAGGATTTCTACTAGGATTAGTACCATTATTTAACGGCTTATTTGGACGAATAGTAGATTCCATTCGATTTATACCATTAACCGCAGTTACAGGAATATTTATTATGTGGTTTGGATTAGAATCAAAAATGAAAGTGTTTTTTTTAGCATTTGGAATCATCGTATATTTAATACCAGTAGTCGTACAACGAATAAAAGAAGTAGAAACAGTACATCTAAGAACCGTTTTTACTTTAGGCGCAGGAAGTTGGCAAACAATTAAAACCGTATATATGCCTTATGTATTTTCAAAATTAATAGACGATATACGCGTATTAACAGCAATTTCATGGACCTACATAACCATAGCAGAAATGCTAAATAAAGGCGGAGGATTAGGAGAGTTAATATGGATGGCAAAGCGACAAAGCAGAATAGATAAAGCCTTTGCAATATTAATAGTAATCGTTTTTATAGGATTAATACAAGATAGAATATTTGTACTAATAGATAAAATGTTATTTCCATATAAGCATATAAACAAACAAAAAAAGTATTGATATGGAAGAAAAAATATTAAATACTAAAAATATTATTGAATTAAAAGGCGTTTCACAAAGCTACGATGGTGGAAAAACATTTATACTAAAAAATTTGGATTTGGTACTCAAAGAAAATCCAAAACAAGGTCTATTTACCGTTTTAATGGGAATGAGTGGTTGTGGGAAATCAACCATATTGCGATATATAGCAGGATTACAAGAGCCAACAACAGGAACTGTTTTAGTTAATGGAAAACCCGTTGGAGAAGATAATAGAGTAAGTATGGTGTTTCAACAATATTCGTCCTTACCATGGATGACTGTTCTTGAGAATGTCGGATTAGCATTGCAATTTAAAGGAGTTTCAAAAAAAGAAAGAGAAGAAAGAGCAATGGAATTGATAAAATTAGTAGGATTAGAAGGACATGAAAAGAAATATGCACAATACCCATCTTTATCAGGCGGACAATTACAACGAGTTGCCATAGCCAGAAGTTTATTGGCAAATCCCAAAATATTATTGATGGATGAACCATTTGGAGCATTAGATATAAAAACACGTTTGCAAATGCAAGATTTATTATTAAATATATGGGAAAAATACAATGCAACTATTTTATTTGTAACACACGATATTGATGAAGCAGTTTATTTAGGAGATGAAATACATATTATGAAATATGCACCATCCAAAATAATAACAAAAATAGATGTCGATTTACCATATAAAAGAGAACGCACTATAAAAAGAACTCCAAAATTTAATGAATTGGTAGCTAAAGTAGAAGATAAAATGCTTGCATTAGAAAATTCATAAATTACTTAGATTAGACATATAACTTACCAATTTTATCTCATACAAAGTATTTTTTCTGACAAAATGACATTAAAACATGTCACAAAATAGATAAAAATCACTTGGCATAAAGATTGACTATTACAAAACGTAAATTAAATTAAAAAAATAACTAAAAAAAATATATAATTATGAGTAAGATAATTGGAATCGATTTAGGAACAACGAATTCATGCGTATCTGTAATGGAAGGAAATGAACCAGTAGTAATACCAAATGCAGAAGGAAAAAGAACAACACCATCTATTGTAGCATTTATAGAAGGAGGAGAGCGTAAAGTAGGAGATCCTGCAAAAAGACAAGCAGTAACAAATCCAACAAAGACCATTTCTTCAATAAAACGATTTATGGGAAATAAATACTCAGAAAGCAAAAAAGAAGCAGAAAGAGTACCATATAAAGTAGTAAAAGGAGATAATGATACACCAAGAGTAGATATAGATGGTCGTTTATATACACCACAGGAAATTTCAGCAATGGTATTGCAGAAAATGAAAAAAACAGCAGAAGATTATCTCGGACACGAAGTAACAGAAGCAGTAATTACTGTACCAGCATATTTTAATGACGCACAACGTCAGGCAACAAAAGAAGCAGGACAAATAGCAGGATTAAAAGTGTCACGTATTATAAATGAGCCAACGGCAGCAGCTTTAGCTTATGGAATGGATAAAGCACACGACGATAAAAAAATAGCAGTATATGATTTAGGAGGAGGGACATTTGATGTTTCTATCCTAGAAATAGGAGATGGTGTTTTTGAAGTGTTGTCTACAAATGGAGATACGCATTTAGGAGGAGACGATTTTGACCAAGTAATCATCGACTGGTTAGCAGAAGAATTTAATAAAGACGAAAGCATTGATTTAAGAAAAGATCCAATGGCTTTACAACGTTTAAAAGAAGCAGCAGAAAAAGCAAAGATAGAATTATCATCAGCAACACAGACAGAAATTAATTTGCCTTATGTAACAGCAACAGCATCGGGACCAAAACATTTAGTTAAAACATTAACGAGAGCAGCTTTTGAAAAATTAGCAGATAGCTTAATAAAACGTTCAATGGCACCAGTTGCTAAAGCATTAAAAGATGCAGATTTAAGTACAAGCGATATAGACGAAGTAATTTTAGTAGGAGGATCAACACGTATACCAAGAATACAAGAAGAAGTAAAAAAATTCTTTGGAAAAGATCCAAATAAAGGAGTAAATCCAGATGAAGTAGTAGCGGTAGGAGCAGCAATACAAGGAGGTGTATTAACAGGAGATGTAAAAGATGTATTGTTATTAGACGTAACACCATTATCCTTAGGGATAGAAACAATGGGTAATGTATTTACAAAATTAATAGATGCAAATACAACCATACCAACCAAGAAATCGCAAGTATTCTCTACCGCAGTAGAAAACCAACCATCGGTAGAAATCCATGTTTTACAAGGAGAAAGAGCAATGGCAGCAGATAATAAAACGATTGGAAAGTTTCACTTAGATGGAATTCCACCAGCAGGAAGAGGAATCCCACAAATTGAAGTAACTTTTGATATTGATGCAAACGGAATTATTAACGTATCTGCAAAAGATAAAGGAACAGGAAAAGAACATAACATACGTATCGAAGCATCTTCAGGATTGACAGATGAAGAAATTCAAAAAATGAAAGCAGATGCAGAAGCGAATGCAGAAGCAGACAAAAAAGTGAAAGAAACAGCAGAAAAAATTAATGCTGCAGATTCGATGATATTTCAAACAGAAAAGCAATTGAAAGAGTTTGGAGATAAATTATCGGATGATAAAAAAACACCAATAGAAACTTCTTTAGAAGAATTAAAAAAAGCACATGAATCTAAAGATATTGTAGAAATAGATGCAGCAATGGAAAAAATTAATGCCGCTTGGAAAGTAGCAAGTGAAGAAATGTACAAAGCAGAGCAAGAAGCACAAGCAGGAGGAGCAGGAGCACAACCAGAAGCCGGAAATGATGTACAAGCAGATAATGTAGAGGATGTAGATTTTGAAGAAGTAGAAGAAGAAAAATAATTATCTTTAGATACAAATAAAAAAAGTCAGGGTTTCAATTTGAAACCCTGACTTTTTTGTACACTATCTAAAATAAATTGTAACATCTTCAATTTGTTAAACACTTAAATGTGTGTGTATAAATATAATTTGTCGGGGTGGCAGGATTCGAACCTGCGGCCTCCACGTCCCAAACGTGGCGCGATAACCGGGCTACGCTACACCCCGAAAATATAAAAGGAGACTTTTATAATTTCCTTTTTGTATTATGGGTGGAAGATGAAAAACACTACACAGATACGTAATCTTTATAAATGTTATAATTATAAAAGTTAATATGGTTTTTATAAACCAGTTATACTTGTAATCATTACTTAAATCTAAATTAGACATACTATATTTAACACCAAACCCAACACCTACATGCTTTTTAAAGAACCTAAAGAAAATATACAGGCTCTTTTATTTAAAATATCGCATTAATTCTATCGAAGGATAGATTTGTTTATTCAACAAAACTGTAAAATCCAAAAAAGATAGGACAAATATTGCGATAGGAAATAATAAATTAAAAGAACTTAGTAATTTTAAAGTTGTTACTCAATAATCGCAAAACTAATCAAATTAATATTACTAGAAGCAATTTAAAAAAAGAAATTTATATAAAATTGTTAAAACAAAAAGAAAAAAGGAAAAGATATTTTTGTTACTTTAATTTAATCTTAGATGAGAAAAAAATATTGTCAAAAGAAAGTGTAAAATAAAATTCCCTCAAAATAGTTCAAATCTATTTAGTGAATTTTGAAATTGAATTGGTATTAAACTCAAGGTATAAAGTTAAGATTACAAGTGATTTGTTAAAATAAAACCCCCATTAATCATTGATTAATGGGGGAAAATTGCTATGAAAAAGATTAATTAGTCTTAAACTAATTAACTTTAAACAAATATACGTTTTTTTCTTTAAAAGGATATGCTTTTAGGGATAAATATTTTTTTTAAAACAGATAAAAAACGATCTATTAACTTTAATTTTCTGTAATGATTTCGGTTATTCTCTACATTTCTTGTTCTTCAAATCTCACCATTTCTTCATTTTCTGTAAAAAGAAGTCTTAGAGGAACTTAGGTTTATAGACTTGTATTTATGAAATAGGTAATTTATTTATTAACTCAAGTATCTGTATATTTTTTTAGTATAAAATAAAAAAGCTGCTATATAAAGCAGCTTTTTAACCCTTGTATTGATGTGTTTTTAATATAACTAACTGATAGTCAATACTATTTTG
>JALSLK010000012.1 GCA_026988355.1 Flavobacteriaceae bacterium | reverse complement strand
ATATATACTTTTGATGTTGTTGAAGAAACTTTAAATAAAACTACAACTTTTACATACTCAAGGAGTTCTTCAGAAACAGTGCCTGTATTAGAAGAAATACCAGCATTTCGTTCCGCTTGGAAATTAAGTAATGTTAGTTTAGCACATAACAACTTAAATATAGTAAGTTTTACCTATAAAGATGTTATTGAAGAACCAAAAAATCCATCTAGTTCTACAATATATAAACGTTCATTTTCAAATAATTTGTGTAGTAATTGTGATTCATGTGAGACAGAAAGTTTTAATTCGGCATTAAAACCTCATTCAATTCATACAAATAATGATAAAACAATAAATTCTAAAAAAATTCAAGAAATTTTATTTAATGATGGAATAAAATTAATTTTTAATAGTTCTTTAGATCATCCAGAATACAATGGAGAAAAATTAAATCAAATAAGTATAAATGATGAAAATAACAATGTAAATAAAACCATTGACTTTACTTATAATGCTCACATGCAACAATATGTTGCTCCGCCAGTTTTTGGTTCACCTTCGTCTGAGCATAATCACGCCTTGTTATTTTTAGATCAAATTAAAGTAAATAACTCCAATCAGTTTAAGTATGTTTTTGATTATGAGAATATTGAAAAATTACTAGCTTTTGGAGAAAACCCTAAAGATAACTTTGGTTATTATCATAAAAATATACCTTTTTATGAACGTGTTGGTTTAAATGCAAATATTCATAAAACGGATGCTCTTTTAGGAGCTTTAAAAAGTATTGTATATCCAACTAAAGGAAAACGCTTATTTAATTGGCAGAGTAATACCTATAGTTATAATGGTAATCGTTTATTAAGTTTTGAAGAAATATTTACAAATCCAGATAATTATATTATACAAGATAATTTTAGAATGCATGCAACTTATACAAATCAAGGAAGTACACTAAATCAAAGTACTCCACAAATAATAAATATTAATATTAAGCAAAAGGTAGAACTTATTTTTAATTTTTTATTTAACGATTCAGGACAAGCAAGTCAACAATTTATTAAACCATATAATATTTCATTTTATTTTGTTCCTGTACTTTCTGACGGAAGTGAAGATAGTACTAGAGAAATTGTTTCAAGAAAAATAGATAATTATTTACAATACTCAGATAAAGGAATAAAATTATTAAAAGGCCAATACCAATTTTATATAGCACAAGATCCTTTTATGGAAGTAGATTCAGAATATAATCAATCTACTTTATCCGAACAAATAAAAGTAAATATAAATATTTATAGCAAAGAACTCAAATCAGGGTCTTTAAATTGGTTTAACTATGGAGGTGGATTACGTATTAAATCTATTGAAGATATTGATAACGAAGAAACTAAAATAAAAACGAAATACAACTATGCTTTAGAAACTATAATTCCTATACCTAACGATTATCCAGAAAATATGGGTTTAATACCTAGTTCGAATCCAACACATTATTATTCTAGTGGTTCTATGGATGGTTTAACAAATTTAATCAGAAAATATTCCATAGTATCTCGACCATTATTATTAATACCTCAAAAAAGCATGTCTCCAATTCATTATGATGTTGAGGAACGTCTTAATGAATTGGAAGCACAGTTGACTCAAGGAAGTTATATAGGATATAAAGATGTGTCTGAGTATAAAATTTCTGGTTCTGAAATGGGAAATAATGATAATATACCTATTACTAATAAATCAATAACCAAAAACCTTTATGATTCAGCAATTGATTACCCTTCTTATCCTGCTTTTTATGGATACCCTTTTTCGTATATAAAAAAACAAGACTATTTAAGAGGTAATTTAAGAAAGCAAAGTGTTTATAATAAAAATAATCAGTTAGTAAAAGAACGGAGTAATATTTATAATTTTGATATTGAAAATAATATAGAAAAAGTCGTAGGTAAATTTTTATTTCGTCATGAAAATGAAACCATACTTGCAAATGTTGGTGATGATACTCTAATATCAATGTTTTTTATTGGTAATGGTCAAAACCTTGAGATACCTAATGCAGATTATAGCAATTTAGGTACTTTAGCTTTATCTTATTCTCATGTGATGAAGACTTCTTATAGTAGTTTTGATGATTTCTATATCAATAACTCTAACAACCTACAAGAATCATCATGTAGTGCAGGATATGGATCTCCAACCGTAAAATACTTTCTTGAAAATTTTGTTATACCTAAGGAGTTATTTACAAAATTAGCCATTGAACCTTTAACAGTTAATAACTTTTCGATTTACGATGAATCTTCATATAAAGTACACTTAACTTCAATGACAACAAAAGATTACTTTTACCCTACCTCTACTTCTAGTCCAAATATAACAGAGACAAAAGAAGATTATACCTATAATTTAGAGAATTACCAACTAGAAGCAATAGAAACAACAGATAGTAAAAATGCCATTTATAAAAAAGAGATGGTTTATGCCACACCAAACTATAATGCATCCGCATTTAATAGTGAGGAGAATGTGCTTATAAATGAAATGATAAATCAAAATTTTATAAATATACCAATACTTACAAAAACGTATAAGAATAGTAGTATTTTATCCACAACACAGTCTATATACAAACATGGAAAACCATACAAAATTAAAACTGCAAAAAAAGACAATGCTTTAGAAGAGCGATTAACGTATCATAGCTACGATGTTTATGGTAATCCATTAGATATTTCCAAAGCAGATGGCGTACATGTTTATTATGTTTGGGGATACAATCACAGTAAGCCAATAGCTAAAATAGAACATTTTACAGCCTATGCTACAGGTTCTGGTTTACATCCTGTAATTGATCCAACAACAGAAGCCTTATTTGAAACCGCAAGGAATCTCTCCAATCTAGATTTAGAAACCGATTTAACCATTGCATTAAATGCTATACGCACCGCTTTACCAAACTCCATGGTAACAACAATGACCTACAAACCCTTAATCGGAGTAAGTACAGTAACCGATCCCAAAGGCGACATCCAGTATTTTACATACGATACTTACAATCGATTACAATACGTAAAAGACAAAGAAGGTAATATCCTAAAGAAAAACGATTACCATTATAAGATTCACTAAACGTTGAATAAGAAACAAAAAATTACAGAATATGAAATTACAAAATATATTATATGCGTTTGTTATGCTTTTTAGTACAACGACGTATTCCCAAGAAATACTATGGCAAAAAACTTACGGAGGCATGCATGCCGAGTACCTTTACGATGCCGTACCAACCTTAGACTACGGATTTATACTAGTAGGCGGAAGTCTGTCCAATAACACAGGAGACGTAAGCCAAAGCGAAGGTGATTTCGATTACTTTATAACCAAAATAAAAGAAAATGGCACAGTAGAGTGGACAAAAAGTATCGGAGGCGAAAAAACCGATGTCCTAAAAAGTATAACCAGTACCTATACAGGCGATTATTTGATAGCAGGAACAAGTAATTCCGCAGCAAAAAACAACAAAACCACACCAAATGTAGGACAGCAAGATATATGGCTAGTAAAAATAGATAAAAAAGGAAATATTGCATGGCAAAAGACACTAGGCGGATTAGCTAATGAAAACGTACACCAAGTGTTAAAAACCAAAGATGGCGGTTATCTAATCGCAGGAACATCCGCATCCGATGCATATACCTATGCAGAAGAACTCCAAAACAACAAAGATGTCATCCTAAAAACAGGCGAGAATAGAGGAAATCTAGATTATTGGCTCGTAAAACTAGACAAAGACGGAAAAGAACAATGGCAAAAAAACTATGGCGGAAAATACAAAGATGAATTACGAAAAGTAGTAGAGACAAGCACAGGAGAAATAGTTATTGCAGGAGTATCGAATTCTCCAAGAGGATTTGAAAAACAAGCCATACAACAAGGATTGAGCGATTGGTGGGTTTTAAAACTAACAAGAGAAGGCACAATACTATGGCAAAAAACCTTTGGAGAAGAAGGCAACGACCAATTAAATGGCATGTTACTAACCAAAGAAGAAGACATCCTACTTGGAGGAAGTAGCGCAAGTGGAGACAAGGGCGTAAATAGCGATTATATCGTAAAAAAGATAAACCAAGAAGGAGCAATACTATGGGAGAATAGTTACAGTCAAGCCGATAGAGACATCCTAACCGATATGGTACAAAATAACGATGGTACTATCTTATTAAGTGGCTATGCAACATCCAAACCAAACCAGAATACAACAAAAAACAAACAAGGAATTCCCCTTAAGGGAAATGCCGTAGGCAAAGGAAATCAAAAAGGTACAGAAGATTATATCGTACTCAAAATAAACCAAGAGGGCGAAGAACTATGGCGGAAAGAAATAGGCACAGATAAAAAAGAAGTACTTAAAAAAAGCATCCGAACCAGAGACGGAGGATATGTACTATTAGGCAGTAGTATGCCATTACAAGCAAAGCAAACCAACAATGCCAATTTTTGGGTGGTAAAACTACGAGATAAAGACAAGCCAGAATACAAAAAAGAACCTCTAGAAAGTATTCCAAATCCAACCAAAGATTATACACAAATAGTCATCGGAAACGAGTATAAAGATGGAACATTAAGCGTTGTAGATTATGGTGGAAGAATCTTAGAGAAAATACAACTAGACGGAAAACGACTAATAACGATTAACTTATCGACCTATGCAGATGGCATCTATATCATCCATGTAAAGACCGATATAGAAAACAATAGCGTGAAAGTGGTAAAAATAACCAACTAAAAAAAAGCAATGAAAAAAATAATCTACATAATCATCGTACTAGTAAGTACAACCGTATACAGCCAAAGTGTTGACCAAAACTGGGTAAAAACAACCGTTTATAAAAAGGCGTTTACAGAGGCAAATTTACCAACCAATCCCACAGCCCAACAAGCAAGTGTACAAGTAAATTACTTTGACGGACTAGGAAGACCAATCCAAAGCATCAGCCACCAACAATCTGCAACAGGAAAAGACATCATCCAACATATAGAGTACGATGCCATAGGCAGACAAACAAGAGAATACCTGCCCTTTACAAACGGAAGTACCTCTTTAAATTATCAAGCCATCGACAGTACCGACGTACAAGGCTTTTATACGCCAACAAACGGTTACTATGCAGCAGACAATCCATATTCAGAAAAACAATACGAGGCATCGCCATTAAATCGAGTATTAAAACAAGCAGCTCCAGGGAATGCATGGGCGATGGGAAGTGGACATGAAATAAAACTAGATTACCAAAGTAATAGTGCAAACGAAGTGCGACAGTACGATATAACCACAAGTTATCAGGCAAGTACAAAAATATACCAAACCAGTCTGCCAGTAGCAACCAATTACTATGGCGAAAACCAGTTGTATAAAAGCATAACCATAGATGAGAATAACAGCCAAACATCAGGCAATCAAACCGAAGAATTTACCGACAAACAAGGGCAAGTTGTCTTAAAGCGAATAAAAACCAATGGTGGAAGCGAGACTTTTGATACCTATTACATCTATGATGATTACGGCAATTTAAGTTATGTATTACCTCCAGCAGTAGATACAAACCAAACCATCAGCCAAAGCGTATTAGACGGTACAAGTTACCAATACAAATACGATCACAGAAACCGATTGGTAGCCAAAAAAATACCAAGCAAACAATGGGAATATATTGTATACGACAAGTTAGATAGAGTAAGAGCAACAGCACCAGCCAAATCGCCATTTAAAGACAAAACTACCACAGGATGGCTTATCACCAAATACGATAATTTCAATAGACCAATCCTTACCGCATGGCAAGAAGCAACAACAATAAATGACAGTACACGAATTGCATTAGAAAATAGTATTAATGCAGCAACCAAATTATCGGAATCTAAAAGTGCGCAAGATAGAAGCATAAATAACATTAGTTTTAGATATACCAATGCAAGTTATCCCATAGCAAATTACCATATCTTAACGGTAAACTATTACGACAATTACAATTATCCTAATGCTCCAACAGTACCAAGTACTATACTAGGACAAACGGTGCGTACAAACAATAAATGTAAAACCTTAGCCACAGGCGCATGGGTGCGAATACTAGAGAACAGTACCGATACAAACGCTAATACAAGTTATAGTTTCTATAAAGACGATAGATTAGCAAGTGTAATTGGAAGTACAATTCATTATCCAAATGGAGGATATACCAAAACAGAAACGGCAATAAACTTTGAAGGACAAGCAACACAAAGCATTACTACCCATAAAAGAGATATTAACGGTTTGCCTGTAGTGAACGAAGATAATTTTACCTACACCGCACAAGGTAGATTGTTAAGCAATAGCCATAAGGTAAATAATAATACCGAGGAAAATATTGTAATTAACAATTATAAAGAGTTAGGCGAGTTAGAAAGAAAGGATGTAGGACATACAGCAGCCAACCCATTACAAAACGTAGATTATCGGTATAATATACGAGGATGGTTAACCAATATAAATGAGATAGATGGCATTGCATACGATAACGATTTATTTGCATTTAGTATCACATACAATACGCCAGAGAATGCAACAAATGCCTTATACAACGGAAATATAAGCGAGACCTATTGGCAAAGCAATAGCGATAATATGATACGAAAGTATGACTATACCTACGATGATTTAAACCGATTAAAAAAGGCAAGATCCCAGAATTTAGATTTGAATATGTACGATACCTATAATGAGGAATTAACCTACGATAAGAATGGAAACATACAAAGTTTACAAAGAAATGGCGGTTTTGAAAATGCTTCCTATGGAATAATGATAGACAACTTAACCTATATTTATGACCCAAATAATTTGAATCAATTAAAAAAAGTGGTAGATTTGACTAATTCATCGCAAGGGTTTAAAGATGATAGTCTCGGAAGTTTAGCAACTGATACGAGTGATGATTACAGTTACGACCTAGATGGAAACATGACAAAAGATGAGAATAAAAATATTACCAACATCAAATACAATCATTTAAACCTACCAACGGAGATACAGTTTACAAATAGTAGAAAGATAAACTATACTTACGATGCCACTGGAATAAAACTAAAAAAGAAAGTGCAATTTAGTAGCAATACATCCAACACGATAACCACCGATTATTTAGATGGTTATCAGTACGAAACACAGCCGACCAACTATGGTGGAAGAGGCTATGCGCAATTGTTGCATTTTCCAACAGCTGAAGGTTACGTAAAAGCAGTTTATGAAACCGATATAAACAATACCCAACCTGTATACCAGTATGTCTATAATTACACAGACCATCTTGGAAATATTAGAATGTCTTATACTTTAGACCAAAAAACAGGACTTCCTGTTAAATTAGAAGAGACACATTATTATCCTTTCGGGCTGAAACACTCCAAATACAACGATGGGAAAAAGAAACTTAGTATTATGCAAGACCCAAACTTATCTGGTGGTAAGAAAGTTACTGCTGTGCCTAGTACCGATGGTGCTTGGAAATATAGATACCAAGGACAAGAACTGCAAGATGAGTTGGGATTAAACTGGTATGACTACCAAGCAAGGAACTACGACCCTGCTATTGGTCGTTGGATGAATATTGACCCATTATCTGAAATGTCTAGGAGATATTCTCCATATACTTATGCTTTAGATAATCCTGTTTATTTTATTGACCCTGATGGAATGTTGGCAGAAGGTAATGATTGGATCAAAAATGATGATGGAACATATACAGCAGAGAAAGACGATAGCGCATGGAGTTTACATACTCAGCATGGTGTAGATGCTAAAGCAGCAAATGATGCTATTGAAAGTCAATTAGGAAAAAATTATATTGGAAAAGATGGAGGTTTAAAATCTGATGTTAAAGTTGGAGATATTGTAAAAATAGGAGGTGCGGCAAATGGAAATAAAACTACGATTGAATCAGGAAACAATGAATCGGATACCAATATTACTAATTCTAATAATTCTGACTGGGATAGTATAACTTTTTGGGGATATGGTAGTGAAAATACAGGAAGAGGAAGAGGAACAAAATCTGGAAGTGACTGGAGTATGGATGATTTACCCATACCAGGAAGTACTTCAGGAAATAAAGGAGGAAGATATGAAAAAATTTATAAAGCCATAAGAGGTTTTTTGTCAAATGGACTGAAAGTATCTAAGAGTCAAGAGTCATCTACAAAAGAGACACCTAAGATGGATACTATTCAGATAAGAGACTTACAAGGCGATATTATAACAACACCAACAAAAAATGGTGTTTCAAGAGCACACCCTTTTAAAGATACAATAGTTACTTCTAAAAATAAAAGAAAAATTTTTGACGAAAATATTAAGAAAAACATACAAAGTTTACAAAATAATCATTAAAATTTAATCAATGAAAACATATTATTATTGGCTTCTTCTTTTTTTGCTTATTAATTGCAATGGATCTAAGAAAACAAAAATTAAACAAAATTCTACAATTGGCATTAATTATAATGGAGAATTTCAAGTAAATAAACTAAAAAAGTGTATAATTAAATTAAATAATAACATTAGCGACTCTCTAAACCTAAGTGATGGAGATGTAAAATATCATACTATATATTTAAATATTTTCGATATAAAAACAGATGAATATAAAATAAGAAAAATTGACTGTGATACTTTCTATAATTACACTAAAAGCATAAATCATAATTTAACAACTCCATTTTATTTAAAGCCTAAAATTAAAGGCAAAAGAATAATTGCTGGTTTTATAGATGAAGAATTAGAATTAAAATCTTACGGTGATTCAACTCAAAGTAGAGTAATTGGTAACAGATATTACTTCAAAAAAAAAATTTATGTAAAAGATAGTACGGATTAAAAATAAGGACTATATTATCTATTTAAATGTAAAAGTTAGATTCTAATCAAATAGCAATAATTAATACAACAGTATATCAAATATCACCACTACACTAGATTTTAGAATTATAAATCCTGTTAGTAACGTTTTAGCTCATGAAGCAGGACATGCTTATAATAATGCAAAAAATCCAGTTAAAGCGATGAAGGACACTACAACTCACAATTGCCAAGATCCAGCAAATAGGAATACTTTTCAATCAAAGACTGCTATGGATTGGCAAAGTAGTTACAACAAGCTTAAGCGAAAAAAAAAGTAAATGTTGTAATAACTAATTAAACAAAAAAATAAAATGAAAAACATTCTTTTAATTATATTATCTATTTTTAGCATAAATATTTATTCGCAGGAAAATATTAAATCAAATACGAGTTTTAAATTACATTTACTTAAAGAAGGTATTATGATTTTAAATAATAATAATGACCTTTTATTTAGACCTGATTTGATTAAAATTGAGTTAGATACAATAGGAGATTATAATACAGATGTGCTTTTTTTAAGATTTAAGTTAGGGGAGAATTTAGTACATTCTTTAGATGAAGATATTGAAGTGTATTTTAATTCATCTTCTTGCTATGAATATATTATAGCATATAATGTAAATAATCACAGAAGTTATAGGTTAAAAGGTTTTAATGGTAATGATTTATTATTTATGTTACGGGATATTAATATATCTTCAAATTCAAAAAAATCATACAAAAGGCTGTTAATAAAATTAAATAACCTTAATATCGGATTAAATTTTAAGAATATATATAAAGCATTATTGAATTTTAAATTTGAATCAGAATGCCTTAAGGTATGTTCAGATGGGAAAGATGCACATAAAAAGAGGTGATTTTATAATAATTTAAATGTATAATGGTCAACAGCACAGAGAAATTAATAAGTATAAATACAACGGTAAAGAATTGCAAGACGAATTAGATTTAAACTGGTATGATTGCGGAGCAAGAAACTCAGACCCTGCCGTAATACCATTTACAACTATTGACCCAAGAGCAGAAGAATACTATTCACAATCGCCATATGCTTTTGCTGCTAACAATCCTGTTTATTATATAGATATTAATGGAGAAGGTGTTGAGAAAAATGAATGGATACCAGTAGTAAATAATGATGGCTCTACGTCTTATATAGCTGAAAAAGATGATAATGCCAAAACTTTAGCCAGTCAATTTGGTTTGGATAAAAATGTAGCTAATGATTTATATGATACAATGGAGGATGGTGTGATTTCAGGTCAAAGCGCTAAAGATCTCACTGGAAGTGAAGTGTTAAAATTAGACTTAAGATCAAATAGGTTTACTATGCAAAGATTTTTAGATCAATTTTTCTTCGCTAGAAGTCATATGACAACTTCGTCTACAGAAACTGGTTTATGGGAAACTACCGATTATTTTTCGAATACAGGAGCTAATAATTCTGATAAAGATCGCGGTAGAGAAATATCTGGTTATGGTAATTTGAGAATAGGAGGCAGTAATGTGAGGGTTCATTTTCAAATACCTATATATAGATTTGAATTAACTAGGACTACTTCAATTAAATATCCTGCCCATATTAATAATATGACACGTAATAGAAATGGTAGGTATTTTTCAAAAGCTCAACAATCTTCTTTAGAATATTATGGTCATCACCCCAAGACCAATAATAAATTTAGGTTAAACCCTGTAAACATCTGGATGGATTCTAAAAATTTTAATAAAGTATATGATTATATGAATAAAATTTATCCCATCTACACGTATAAGGAAAAATTAATAAAAAACTTTAAAAACTAAAATTATTATGCGAATTATTATATTCATTCTGCTAAGTTTTATCTTTTTTACTTCTTGTAAGACAAGAAACAAAATAGTTGAAAAAAAGCTACTTAATTGTACAAATAAAACATATAATAAGTATTTATTAGATGGTTTTGGAATAAAAGGAGAAGATTATTATAAACACATAACTTTGATTGAGGATATTTTTATTAAAGAAGGAATATTAAAAGGAAATAAAAAGGAAAATTATTTAACATTAATAAAAAAAATTAATTCTATTAAAAAAGAAAAAGCGATCAAAATTATTAATAGAATTAATTTTTCATTTGAAAACCTTAATCTTCCTAAATTCAACAATTATATTTTTAGTTCAGGAATTTTTAATTGTCCATACAAAATATTAAAAGATGGTGATATTAAATTAACACATCCTATTAAAACCATAGCATATAGTTATAGTAATTTTGAAGCATATGGTTTCAATAATCAAAAAAATCTAAATAAGATGTTCTCACAAGTTAATAAAGAAGATTTTAGCAAAATAGTCTATCGTTCATATTATATATTAGTAGTTTATACAAACTTTTTAGAAAAAATGGAAAGCACCAACAAAAATTAAATATATTTCTAATAGCAAAACAATATTAACAATAGCATAAAAGATGATTTTTTTTTATTTATAACTATTTAGTCGTTCCTTAAATACCACACAATTAACTAACAATCAATAAAATAATTCATATAATTCTGTTGTTTTATAGTGTTTAAATGCAAGATTTTTCATATATTGCAGTATAAACCTTGCAATATATGATCGGAAAATCATCAAATCAAAATCAACAAAATTTATTCAAACCTTTATTAAAAGAGTTTATAAATTTAAGCCATGAGTTGGTACTTTTATCCAATAAAATAGATTGGAATTATTTTGAAACCGAGTTTAGTTCTTTGTATTCAAATACAGGAAAGCCAGCTATGCCAATACGATTAATGGTTGGAAGTTTAATGTTGAAGCGTATTTATAATTTAGGAGATGAAACATTAGCAGAAGCATGGAAAATGAATCCTTTTTAGCAGAAGAGCAATGATAGAACCTGTAATTGGTCATTTAAAAACCGATTTTAGAATGGGACAAAACTATCTTAACGGTAAAAATTCATCACAAATCAATGCTTTTTTAGCTGCAACTGGTTGAAATTTAAAAAAGATGAAGAAGAAATTAAAACTGGAACTTGAAAAAATATTTAATTATTTAAAATTCCATTTTTTAAGCAAAATTATCTTTCTTAATTTTGACTTCATAAGGAATGACTAATTATAAAAAAGATAGTATTGTTTGGGTAAATTTTAGTAACAAACTTTCACCATATTATTAAATTATATATGGAGTCGGTAATGTCTCAAATTAGCCTTATGTAGATTATCATAAATAATAAACTAAAAAGAGAAATTTTAAAAATAAAGTTTCTCTTTTACTTTGGTTAAGATTTAAACTTTTATTGGCACACTTTACAAGAATTTTGTTTTACATTATTTTAATTGGTTAAAAAAAGGAAAAAAATCAAACCAAAAATGTTTTTAAAACCACTTCTAAAGCCAATATTTTATTTTTAGGTAATTTACAAGCTTTTTTAGCTAACAACTCCAAATTACTAACTTCGGTATCATTTAAACCGCAAAATACATCCATAGAGACCTCTAAGACGTTCGCTAATTTAATAGCCGTTTCTAAATTAGGCAACACTCGTCCAACTTCCCAACGAGAAATAGAAGTCACTTTAACACCAATAAGTTCGCCTAATTTTGCTTGTGATAACCCTTTTTCATTACGAATACGCTTTAAAATATTACCAATAGTCTCCTTTTTCACCATAGTTAAAAACTTTTTTAGTTAAAAATATCAGCAAATATAAGGCTTTAAGTCTATATATACAATATTGTTTATAGTTTATATGTTCAGTTATCTATATATCTGTGTTGAATTAGAGTAAACATAAATGTATAATTATGACTAAAAAATTACAAATTACCAACCCTAAACAACTACTTTGTCAAAACCAACTACTAAAGATAACGATATTAGGAGGTATAAAAATAGACGGATTAGACCGAATGTGAACCACCTTAAAAATACAAGAAAAGTTAGACAACAAAGCGTGGACTACCTAATAATTTTGTGACTAATTTTTTACGCCACTTTTTTATTTACTCCCTTCAATTTAAAATCCCAATCATTCGGATTGATATTTTCTCCAGTAGAATAAACAAATCTATCTTTACCCTTTCCTATATGGTAGCGAATTATGATTAAACTCTCTGGTTTCGATTTGTTATTTCTCAGATAAAAATACATAGAATTAAATTTGAATTACAGTTACTCAAATTTAACGAAATTTAATGATGTTACCTAATGTGTTACCAAATAACCTTTATTTTCCTTGTTTATTTATTAAAGTTAAATATAGTTTCCTTATAAAACAAGCGGTAAGGTTAATAAAAACAAAAGGTTTATGTAAAATTACATAAACCTTTTTGTACTCGAGGTGGGAATCGAACCCACACTTCCGAAAAAACTGGATTTTGAATCCAGCGCGTCTACCAATTCCGCCACTCGAGCGATAAAATGTGTTTTTACACTTTCTATTCTTTTTTATGAGAGAAGAAGTTGCAAAGTTAATAAATGTAACTATAAATTAGAGTCTTTTTTTATTTTTTATCCGTGTAAAATTTATAGTACAACTAAAATTGTATATTTGGATACTAAAAACATTGCATTAATAACTAGAATAAAGACAATATGAATCATATTATTAATGCGCAAAAAGAGTTTTTTTTAACAAATACTACTAAAAAAATAGCATTTAGAATAAAACAGCTAAAAAAATTAAAACAAATACTTCAAGAAAATGAACCATTACTCTATAAAGCAATACAAGCAGATTTTAAGAAATCAGAATTTGAAACATATACTTCAGAAATAGGATTATTGTATGCAGAAATAGAGGAAGCATGTAAAAAAACAAAAAAATGGGCAAGGTATAAAAGAGTAAAAACGAATAGATTAAACATTCCTTCAAAAAGTTTTATTGTTCCAGAACCTTTAGGTGTATGTTTGGTAATTGGTGCTTGGAATTATCCATATTTACTATCTCTTGCGCCAGTAGTTGCAGCAATAGCAGCAGGAAATACTATAATTCTCAAACCAAGCGAATTACCAATTCAAACCAGTAATGTAATTGCAAAATTAATAAATAGAAATTTTGATGCTTCTTTTTTTAAAGTTATAGAAGGAGGAATACCAGAAACAACAGCATTACTAAAATGTAAATTCGATAAAATATTTTTTACAGGAAGTGTTGCAGTTGGAAAAATTGTACATCTAGCAGCAGCAAAAAACATGACACCAGTAACATTAGAGTTGGGAGGAAAAAGCCCAGTAATAATAACAGAAAATTGCCATCTAAAAATAATAATAAAAAGACTTATTTGGGCAAAATTTTTAAATGCAGGACAAACCTGTATAGCGCCAGATTATGTTTATATACACGAATCCTTACAGAAAACATTTCTTAAACAAGCAAAAACAGCAATTATAGAATCTAATTATTCGTTTAAAAACGAGAATTATGTACAAATTATAAATACCAAAAATTTTAATAGACTAATAGCGCTAATAGATAAAAATAAAGTAGTTATTGGAGGCGATTACGACGAAAAAACCAGATATATTAGTCCAACTATAGTTTCGGATGTTACTTTTGAAGATACCATAATGCAAGAAGAGATCTTTGGACCAATATTACCGATTTTGACTTATCGTAATTTGGAGGACGTAATTGCCAAAATAAAATCCAAACCAAAACCATTAGCATGTTATCTCGCAACAAATAGTAAAAAAATTAAAAGAAAAATTCTAAATGAAATATCGTTTGGTAGTGGAGCAATAAACGATTCCGTAATGCAAATAACCAATAACAATTTACCTTTTGGAGGAGTTGGAGAAAGCGGAATGGGATCCTATCATGGCGAATTTGGCTTTAAAACATTTAGCCATTACAAAAGTATAATAGATAAAAAAACATGGATAGAACCAAACCTAAAATACCATCCATACTCCAATAAAAAATTGCGAATAATAAAAATATTGCAAAATGGAATTGGTAAATTTAAGCGAAAAAAAGAGACATAAAATAATTATTAACTGTGCTTGTTTTTTAGATTTCATTTTTTAGATTTTAAGAAATACACACCACAAAATAAATTTATTTTGTGGTGTAATACCAATTCAATTTCAAATCTATTTAGCGTATTTTGATGTTGAGTTGGTATAAGTATTCCAGTTAATACATGTTACTAGAATTATTTAAAACAAAATACAAATAGGTAATTGCGATAGGAATATTTAGTAATTGAAATCCAATAGAAATCCACAATTTGATTTTTAGTTCGCTATCTTTTGTAAATCGAATAACTACTAGAGTAATAATTAATACGAATAAATTCACTAAAAAAGCAAAACCGATAAAATACAAACCTATATATAAGATATCTCCATTTCCTTGATTGCTAATAGTAAAAATGGTAAAGATTATGGTTCCTTTTAGATAAGAACTAATCGTTACTAGATTACTAATTTTAATTAGTAATTTACTCCAATTTAATTCCATTTTATTTTTCTTGAGATAAACATTACAGCAGCAAGAATTATAAATAAGCCAATACTACCAACTAATAAAGCATAATTTTCGAGTTGTATAATTACATAAATAAAAGCGTATAAACTTGTTAGAGAAATACCAATTAATACAGGAAATTTTAGATTCTTTAAAATGGATTTGGAATACAAACTAATAAGCAATACTACCGATGAACTTGCAATTAAATATGCTTTTTGAAAATCGCTATGTTCTGTAATGGCAATAAGTAAGGTATAAAACATGGTTAATGCAATACCAATCATTAAATATTGAAACGGATGGATATTGATTTTGCTAATACTCTGAATTAAAAAAAAGATTAAAAAAGTCAAACCAATTAATAAAAAACCGTATTTAACAGCACGAGTGTTTTTTTGATATTCATTAACTGTAGTTCTAAAATTTACACCAAAAGCAAACTCATTTAAGTTTGGTAATTTTTCAACAAATTGTTGTGAAAACGGACGATTTATATGTAAGATTTTCCAGTTTTTATTAAAGCCATCTTTGCTTACTTTTTCGGCCTCAATAGGACTAAAATTACCAACAAATTTATTTGTAGACCAATTGGAAACAATGTTTAATTTTGTTTCTTTACCAATAGGAATTATTCGAAATTGCTTACTTCCATTAACAAAAAAATCGATACTAAAAGACGTGATTTTTTCTTGTAGAAAGTCTTCTTTATTGATGTTTCCAGTTTCTAAAGTATGCGTTTTTATTGGTGTATTATACCGTGTATTATCGTTGTAAATAGGTTTAAAAGGATATTTATTATCTTTTATTTTAATATTTACTTCGTTTGTAATTCCTTTTAAATTGGTTGTTTTTATAATTATTTTGGCTTTATTCCAAATTACATGTTTTTCTTTTATATCCAAACTTTTAAAATCTGGAATTGGAAAACGACCATCCATATTTATGGTACTATTAAAAACCATTTCTTTATACATGCCTAAATGCCTTTCTTGTGTGTTTATTTTTACTTTTTCGTTGAGTTGCTCTGGAAAAAAATAAGCGTTTTTAATATGTTCGGTTTTGGTAGTATAATATTTCTTCGTTTTTTCGTCATAGGTTGTTTCTTTAGTATACGTTTTATAAGGAATTTGTAATACAGGACCATAAATTAATACTTCTTTTCCCCATTTTTGATCAATTTGTTGGATAACTTCTTCTTGGTTTTGTTTCCGTTCGCTTATTAAGGCTTTGATATAGGATAATGGAATTAACATGATTAGAATTAAGAAGCCAACAATAAACATTTTTAATGTTAAGGATTCTTTTACCCAATTTTTTACTTTGTTTTTTTGATTTTGTTCCATGATTTTTATTTGAATTATTGTTAAATTTTTTATTGTTACTTGTCCAAAAGTAATTTTGTTTTTTCTTTGGATTATTGGTGTTCTATTATTCGTTTATTGTTAATTAGTATTTGTAATTTTTTAGAAAAAATAACGGTTTGTATTTCTTCTAAATTAGTTACAAGTAATTTCTCATAATCTAGATTATAAAAAGGATTTGCTTGTTTCCCTATACGATAAGATTGGCAGTAATAGGTAAAATAATCTGGCAGTAAAATAGTACCAAGTATAATAACGCCAAAGAGGTAGATACTGCATTTCCCATTTCCAAAGCATAGGTATTGTAAAGCAATTTCATCTTGCACTTTACTTTTATAACCCGTAATTATATGATATGCATCGTGTCTTTCTAGTTTAGGAAGTATCTCAAAATTGTTTTTTATTATAAATTGTATGTATTGGTAACCTAATGTATCTTTAGAATAAGTTAATAATTCTTGTTTGGTAATATTCCAAGCTATTTTATCCTTTTTAAAATATTTCACATAAAAATTTTGTGACTTTTCAAAAAGTTTTATGATTAAATGTTTCCTTATTTTTTTAAAAGTGCTTTGCATTTCAAAGTAAATTGATAAAATTTTTTATTTTTGTTGAGAGATTAATTTTTCTAAGGCATTAATATGCTTTTTAAATGCTATTTTACCTAATTTGGTAACACTATATTTGGTGTTGGTTTTTTTGCCAATAAATTGTTTTTGAATTAATATATAAGCAACTTTTTCGAGGGCCTTGATATGACTTGCTAAATTGCCATCTGTAATATCGAGTAGATTTTTGAGCGAATTAAAATCAACACTTTCATTCACCATAAGCGCAGACATGATACCAAGTCTAACACGATGATTAAATACTTTATTTATATGTTGAATTATAGACATATTTTAAGGTTTAAATTGTAGGTTTTTCTCTAAAATACATAATAGTTCCATAGAAAATGTGAAAAACACCAAAACCTATCGCCCAAAAGTACAAGCCATAACCAATATAATTTAAGGCAATTAAACCTAAAATAATTTCGGCAATACCTAAATATTTTACGCTACTAAAAGTAAAGTTACTTGCATTTACAATTGCTAAACCATAAAATATTAAGGTAGCAGGAGCAACAAAACCATAAAACCCTTGATTTAAAATAATCAAACTAAAAATACCACCAGTTGCTAATGGAATAAAAAAGTGAAATAACAAACGTTTGGTTGTAGTTGTCCATATAGAAACACCTTCTTTTTTTGCTTTTCGTTTTGTTAATATATATGCAGTAATAACAGATAACAAAGCAACAATTAATGCAATGCCAATTAGCTCCATCATAATAAAATCTAATGCAAAACCCATTTCACTATTGTAAACCGACCTGTTGTTTGTGTTTACATATTCTTTAAGAATCTGCTGTGCAAAAAAAGCGCCAATCAAAGCATATACACCTGCTAATATTCCTGTTAAACCACTCAAACTTAAAAAACGAGTAGAGCGATTCATAATATTTTTAATTTCAGAAATGTCTTGTAAATAATCTTTTTTAGTCATAATTAAAAGTACTTTGAATTGCAAAGTTAATATTATTATTGGATTTTAGAAGAAAAAGTTTCTATTTTTATAGAAAACGGAATAATCGACATAAAAGATACCATAAAAAACAAGGTTTTAACTATATTTGAACTAATGAAGTATCTATTAATTATTTTAATGGCGGTTTTTACGACCTATGCACAAGAAAGAGACAGCATTTCTTTATTTAATGATGCAACTAATTTTGTAGGAACAGACAACACAGACAATTATTATTACATAAAAAATAATGTTTTATATAAAAAAACAAAGAAAGATTTAAAAACCTATGCAAACCTACATTTAGGTAAAATAGATAGAGTAGATATTACAAACGCATTTAAAATAATGGTGTTTTATAAAGATTTTAATTCCATAGTATTATTAGATAATCAACTAAACGAACTTACAAATAGCATAGATTTTACAATAATATTAAATAAAAACATTTCTTATGTTGGCACAACGACAAATGCAAACTTATGGTTGTTTAGTACGGATGATAATAGTTTACAAATTTGGAATTATAAAACTAAAAAAACAGTAATAAATATACCACTACAAAGCGATTTTAAATACAAAACAGCAAGTAGTAATTATAGAAATATTTGGTTATTATCTTCTAAGAAAGCTATTCGATATAATGCGTATGGAAGTTTTATGGAACAACTAGAAATAAAGAATATTAAAAAAGCTCTTGCATATAAAAATGGTATTGTTTGCTTAACAGACACCAATTTTTTTTATTATAAAAAGAAAAAGTTTAAAGAATTAATACCAATAAATAAAAAGAATAAAATGGATTTTAAAAAAGCCGATTTTTACCTTAAACAAAATCAGATTTACTTTTTTGATGGAAAACAAATTCATAAGAAAAACTTAAAGTAAGCCTTGAAAATAGCAAAAAAAACAGTATTTTTACCCATCACAAATTTTAAAATCATCAAAGCATGCACGTAGCAATTGCGGGAAACATTGGAGCTGGTAAAACAACACTTACCAAGTTGTTAGCAAAACATTATAAATGGGAACCACATTACGAATCTGTTGATGAAAATCCATATCTAGACGATTTCTATGGCGAAATGGAAAGATGGTCATTTAACTTACAAATTTATTTTTTAAATTCAAGATTTCGTCAAATATTAGAATTGCGAAAAGGAGGTAAAAATATCATTCAAGACAGAACTATATATGAAGATTCGCATATTTTTGCACCAAATCTTCATGCAATGGGATTAATGACGAATCGTGATTTTAGTAATTATTCATCGCTTTTTGAATTGATGGAAAATTTAGTAACACCACCAGATTTATTGATTTATTTACGAGCAGATATACAAACATTAGTAGGTCAAATTCACAAACGTGGTCGTGATTACGAAAACTCTATAAGTATCGATTATTTAAGTAGATTAAACGAACGTTACGAAGCTTGGATTTCTAAATATGAAAAAGGAAATGTACTAATAATCGATGTAAATAATTTAGATTTTGTAAAAAATCTAGAAGATTTAGGATCTATTATTGACAAAATAGATGCACAGATTAATGGTCTTTTTTAATTGGATATTTTGATTATTGTAGGAGGTTGCATTGTTGTAATAATTTGATTTTAAGTGAAGTATCATGAGAAAAGATAAAGAGTTTATGGCTTATTTTGAGGTCAACTTGGTATAAACAGTACTTATTAAAAAAGCTCCCTTCTTGCAAAATCAATATCTGATATTCAGAAGTAATAACAGTAAAGGGGAAAACCATTATTATTTTCTTGATTTTGCAAGAAGAAAACTTTTATACTTATTTATCTAGTACAAATTTTGTTCCAAAAGAAATAATATGGGCATATAAACCAGTATTTCTTTTATAGTAATTATAATTTAAACTCCAGTTTTTAAAACCAAATTTCCAAACTTTCTTTTTCGTAAAAATGTCTGTATATTTTATGCCAATACCAAATTGATTTGCGTTATATTTCGATAAGTCAAAATCCGAAGTGTAAAAAGAACTTGTTGAGTTATGTTGTTCGTAATCAGCGAAATATTTTGCTGCAGTTTGGTTATAAAATCGGTAATTAGGATACAAAGTATACTTTTCACTAATCTTAATTGGAAGTTCAAAATTAAGAGTGTGAGACTTAATATTCCAATCGTCCGAATAGTAGCGATAATAAGTTTTAAAGACAATAAATTCATTAATATAATAATGTAATCTTGCACCAAAAGGTATTTTAAGACGGTTATCTGGTAATCGTTCGTAATCATCTGCCAATTGGAATACGCCTTGATTTTTATAATTGGTATAATTTGGAATATCACTTGCTCTACCGACATAATAATTTGGTCTATCTGCAAAATAAACGCGTTGCATCGGATTTGCTAACCATCCTTTTTGCATTACAATATCTGAAAAAATAGATATTTGAAGCTTTTTACTTAAAATTTGGGAAAAACTTAAAGATAAAGAATAGGTATTTCTCCCTTTATTATCGATAAATGAATTATGTATAGGTTTCCATGTATTATTACTGGTTTTGTCTGTTGGAATACCATTTTGATCTAAAATATCTATTCCATTAAAAAAGTCTCTATTTAAATTACCACCTGTTTTAATGTATGTTTTTATTTCGGTTGGATATTGCGGATTCCAAGTATCAAAATACACATTTCCTTTTAGTCCGAATTCGGTATTTTTTTGGTTGAATAATTTGGTAATACCAAGACCTAAACCAACAGAAGTATAATCGAATTCTGCAGAAAAACTCAAATGCGCATTGTATATATTATCTCTATCATCGCTAGAATGACTATATCCTAATGTACCACTTGCCCAAATATCTGTTTTAGAAGCTCCAGATGAAGCAGACCAAGGAGTACCAATAGTTGCTCCTGTTCCGTTATTTCCAGAAGATGCTGCCGTTTTTGCATTCCATATTGTTTTATTTTGAGGTCTTCTGTCGTCGTCGTCGTTATCATCATTTCCATTTCTACCACCTTCTTTATAAAACGGATTTAAGTTACTTGAAGAGGCTGAAGTATAATCAGAAATTGTTGCATCAAAAGTAAAAACGTCATCTGCGTTTAACGGAATGGAAATGTTGATGTTTGCAGCAATATCTTTTAAATTCTCACTTCCAATACCTCCTGTTACAGCAGCATTATCGCCATCTTGCGCATAAAAACTAGTAAGAATGTCTACTTCGACATTTTCTAACACTCGTTTTTTATATGTGTTATTATTGTCTTCTTCTTTATTTTGTGCGAACAATATAAAGGGAAGAAATATTAAAAAATAGGTTACATATTTTTTCATTTTGTATTCTTTAGGTTGTTGGTGTTTTTTACAAATACTATTTATAGTTAATTAAGAAATAATGGATTGTTATTAATTACAACCACAACCACCTCCTGATTTTCCTCCATTAGCTCCAGAAGCACCTTCTCTATATACTTGAAATGTCGTTTCGAATTTGGTTTCTTTTCGACTAGTTAAACTCATATCTGGATCGTTTATATTTACTTTTTCATATTCTTTTACTGCAACGCAAGACGATAACGATGCTAATAATAGTAAACTAGTTATTATTATTTTATGTTTCATATTATTTGGTTTTATGGATATTTATGTTTGTTGAATAATGAATTTTTCCTTTATCATCAATAACAATACATTCTATATTTGGTAGTTGATTTATTCTATTTATTCCTACTTCGTAACCCATTACAAAAATGGAAGTTGCTAATGCATCTGCCAACTCTGCACTTGGCGCAAAAACGGTTGCACTTATAACGCCATAAGAAGGGTATCCTGTTCTTGGATCAATGATATGTGTATACCTTTTATCGTTAAAAACAACATATTTTTCGTAATTTCCAGAGGTTACTACTGCTTTATTGGATATTGGCAATACTGCAAATGTTTTATTTTTATTCATTGGATTTGTAATTGCAATAATCCAATCTTCTCCATTTGGTTGTTTTCCCCAAGTATTCATATCTCCAGAAGCATTTATAATACCTGCTTTTATTCCTTTTGTTAATAATAATTTCTTTGCTTTGTCGGCAGCATAACCTTTACCAATTGCTCCAAAACCAATTTTCATTCCTTTTTGGTTTAAATAAATGGTTTGTTCTTTTTGATTTAAAATAATGTTTTTAAATCCTACTTTATTTACCGATTTTTTGATGGTTTCTTTTGATGGAAAAACGCTCATACTTCCATCAAATTTCCAAATTCTGTCCATAGAAGCATACGAGATATCAAAAGCGCCATCTGTTAAATTAGAAATTGCAATAGCTCGTTTTATTAAGTTAAATAATTCGGTACTTACTTTAACAGGTTTTATTCCCGCATTATTATTTATTTCTGTAGTTTCTGAATTGGCATCCCAAGACGAAATTATTTTTTCTATTCTTGAAATTTCGGATACAGCCATTTCTATGTGTTTATTTGCTAGTATACTGTCTGTTGCTACAACTGTAATATCGAAACGACTTCCCATTAGTTTCATTGTTTTATGAAACGATTGCTGTGCTTGTAAGACTATAAAAAAACAGCCAAAAAACAGAAATAAAAATTGTTTACGAATCATTTTTAATACCAATTTAGAAAGAGTTTAAAATTTTAAGGTACGCTTCTGGTGTTGTTTTTTTATAACTTGTTGCCCCTAATGATTTTCCGTTTTTATCTAAAACTACTACCAATGGAAAAATACCTTTTTCGTTATATTTTTCTGCAAGAGCACCATTCTTTTTTTGCTGTTCTTTAGATAATTTATTCTTTCTTCTTCTGGGAAAATCTGCTTTTAATAACACAAAATTATCTTTTGCATACGTTTTAAATACTTTAGAACTCCATATTTCATTTTCTAACTTCATGCATGGTGCACACCAATCGGATCCTTGAAAAACCAGTATTATCTTTTGGTTGTTTTTTGTTGCTTGTTTTTTTGCTTCTGAGAAATCAGTATGCCATTCTTGTGCATTTAAGTTTATAAATGCGAAAAGAATTAAACTACTTGTGATTATTAATTTTTTCATTTTTTTTTCTTTAGATAAAGCTTAAGTTGGAACAACCAACTTAAGCTTTTTAGTTAAATATATAACGCTAATAATTAGTTTTAGTATTTAGTTTATTAGTCATTATCTGTATCTGTACCATTATTTTCACCGTCTGTTTCGTTTCCTTCATTACCTTCTGCATCATCATCTACACCATTACCATCTGCATCTGTATCATCGCCATCTTCGATACCATCATTATCCGAATCTGTATCTTGATAATCTGGTATTCCATCGTTATCTGAATCATCGTTTGTAACGTCACCATCATTATCTCTATCTTCATCTGCTGTAGGTACACCATCACCGTCGTCATCTGCATCTTGATAGTCAGGGATTCCATCACCGTCTGTATCGTCATTAGTTGCATCACCATCACCATCACCATCTTCATTTTCTGTATCTATACCATCACCATCATCATCAGTATCTTGATAGTTAGGAATTCCATCACCATCTGTATCGTCATTAGTTTCTGTACCATTATTATCGACATCTTCATCTGTATCTTCAATTCCATCATTATCATCGTCTGTATCTACATAATTTGGAATTCCATCAGTATCCGTATCACAACTACTAATTGCAGAAGCAAACTCTGTTTCATTTGTAATTATTTGCGAACCATTTGCTGTTTCTACTGTAAAAGGAAAGCCAATTCCGTTAATGTATTGTGTATCTGTTAAAGCTTCTACTACAGACAATAACTGTATATCATCTGAAACTACAATTTCTGTACCATTATTATAAGATAAAGTAATTGGATATACAAAATTAAAACAGAAATCGAATTTTAATCGTTGTTTTACATCTGTTGATGTAACATTATTTGTTGTTGTTACTTTTGTATTTAGGTTTTTTGCTACTGTTTTTGCAGAATCACTTAATTTTACTTCTACTTGATTGTTTTCGTTTTCTACATCTTCATCTTGTTTGCACGAGATTAAATTTGCTAGGATGATTGCTAGGACTAATATTAATTTTATTGTTTTCATAATTTTAAGTTTTATTATTATCGTTTATTTTAAGTTTTAAATTTTGTTATATCGATTAATCATTAGTAAAACGACTCACTTGTAATTCCCCCTACCTTTTTTTTGTTTTTTTTATTAACCTGACGAGCTCTAACCGTAATTATATCAAGCTGCATATTTGATATCTTTATGGTTAAAATACTTTTTCACTCTACTTTGATTTCCTTGCAGCATTATCATATGGTCTTCTAAATTGTT
>JALSLK010000011.1 GCA_026988355.1 Flavobacteriaceae bacterium | reverse complement strand
AAATATTTTATATCGCAATAACTTTACTACTTTTTACAAATAGTAATATCGTTGCACAAGATGACTTAAATGCACTCACAACTGCTACTCCATTTTTACTTATTGCACCAGATGCAAGATCTGGAGCTCTTGGAGATATGGGTGTTGCAACTGCTCCAGATCCATATTCACAACATTACAATGCAGCAAAATATGCATTTAGCGAATCACAATATACAGTTGCCGTAAATTATACACCTTGGCTTAGAAATTTGACTAATGATGTTTTTTTAGGTAATGTTGTTTTTTCAAATAAATTAAATGAGAACAGTGCATGGTCTGCAAGTTTTACTTACTTTTCTTTAGGAAAAATTGAAACTAATGCTGGTGTAGACAGTAACGGTCTTTTAATTGCTACTGGAGTAATAAACCCGAATGATTTAGCCTTAGATGGCTCTTACTCTTTAAAATTAAGTGAAGATATTTCTATGGGAGTTACCTTGCGATATTTACGCTCTGACATGTCTTTAAAACAATTAGAAAATGGTGGTGATTTGAATACTATTAATACATTTGCCGCAGATCTTGGTGCATATTATCAATCGCCAGAAGCAAATTATGGTAGTTTTAACGGTAGATGGAGAGGTGGAATTAGCATTGCAAATATTGGACCTAAAGTACAATTATCTGTTGGTGGCGAAAAAAGTTTTATTCCGACTAATATGAGACTAGGAGCTGGTTTTGATTTTATTTTAGATGATACTAGTGTCATAAAAGCATCCTTAGAGTCTACAAAACTATTAATCCCTACACCTCCTATTACAGATGAAAATACTGGAGCAATAATTAGCGGTAAAGATAATGATGTAGACGCTTTTAGCGGAATGTTTCAATCTTTTGGAGATGCACCAGGAGGATTTAGCGAAGAAATGAAAGAATTTACATGGTCTGTTGGTGCAGAATATTTATATGACGACACCTTTGCATTTAGACTTGGATATTTTAATGAAAGTGAACTAAAAGGCGCTAGGAAATTCTTTACATTAGGTGCTGGTTTTAAATTTAAAAGCAGTAATATCGATGTGTCTTATTTACTAAATTCGTCTGATGTTAATAATCCATTAGAAAATACATTGCGTTTTTCTATATCGTTTAATTTTGGAGATTTTTATGAAGCGTTTTAGTAGAAAATAAGAATATGAAAGAAATAAAACTAAGTACAAGCTTTACGGTTTTTGACGATTTAAACGAATTATCAAAAAACGATAAAGCTTTATTTTTAGAAGCACAAACAGCAAGAGATAATGCATATGCTCCGTATTCTAATTTTCAAGTTGGCGCTGCGTTATTACTAGACAATAATAAAATAATTTTAGGTAATAATCAAGAAAATGCAGCGTACCCTTCAGGAATGTGTGCCGAACGTGTTGCAATATGGAATGCTTCTTCTCAATACCCAAAAAGTAAAATTCTTAAAATTTTTATTACGGCAAAATCAAATCTAAAAAAAGTTACTGAGCCTGTTTCTCCATGTGGATCTTGTAGACAAACCATTGCCGAATACGAATTAAATCAAGATACAAATATTGAAATATTTTTTATGGGTGAGATTGGTAAGATTATTAAATCTAACTCTTTAAAAGATTTACTTCCTCTTGTATTTGATAAAAAATTTTTAAAATAATTTCTTAAAAATCTAAATCTAAGGAACGCTTTAAATTTTATTCGCTTACCAATAAATAGTCTCCTATTTCACGTACATTAAGTATTCTAATTTCTACCCTTCTATTCTTTTTATTTTCTTCGGGAGTACAATTAAACATATCTAAACATTCTATTATTGGTCTATCAAATCCATATCCTTTTGCAATAATATTTTCTGGATTAACACCTCTATCTATTAAATAATTTCTGATATTTTCGGCACGTGTATTGGTTATACTTTTTGCTATTTTTGGTTTAGATTCGATATCTGTATGAGATTCAATAGCTATTTTTAATGCAGGTCTTTCCATTAGATTAGCAGCTAAAACATCTAATTCTTTTTTTACACGTAACTTTATCGTAGTACTGTTATTATCAAATGTAAGTTTATCATTAAAATGTAAATATACATCATCTCCAATGATGTGTACCTTAATTGGATTTAGTACAATAAATGAACTAAATAAAATCAAAAAGGGAATAATGATTTTCATAATTGAGTTGTTAGTTATGTTAGTACAAATGTTTTTTCATTTGCCAAACATACCAAATCAAAAAGCAAGCCAAATTAATTACCTTGTTGCGTACTTTGCTCTATTAATAAAAATAGTAATATTTTTTGCTTCTTCAGATTTAGGATATGTGTTCTTAATTTTCTCAAACATGCCTAATGCTTCATCAAATTTTCCAATTTCCATTGCTGTATTTCCTGCTTTAAATAAATATAGTGCTGAAAATTCATTGTCTTTTAAATTTGCTGCCTCCTTATAATAAGCATAAGCATCTTCTAATTGATTTATATCTGCAAATGCATCTCCTATTTTTCCTTTTGCTATTACTCCTAATAATGCATCATCCGAAGAAAACTGTCCTAATAAATCAATTGCATTTTTATAATCATTCATTTTCACATAAGACATTCCTGCCATATATTTTGCAAGATTCCCTGCATCTGTATTTGCGTATTTTTTTGCAACCTCTAGCAAACCATATTTATTATCAGCACCATTAAGAGCTACATTATATAAAGAGTCTGCATTTACAGTTGCTAATTCTGCTTTATTAAACATTGACTTCGAATATGCCAAATGGTTTGCTGCTTTTATTTCTTTAGGTTGGCTAACAAATTTACCATAAGCTAAATATCCTAATAATATAAAAAGAAAAGCACCTAAAACGGTATAAACTATTTTTTGATTTTTTTCTAACCATTCTTCTGATTTTGATGCGGTCTCATCTAATGTATCAAATACCTCTTGTGTTGTAGATTCGCCATCAAACTGAACATCTTCTAAATATCCTTCATCTTTAAATTTTGGCTTTCTCGTTTTATTTCCTCTTTTCTTATATGTTGCCATTACTCTATATTTTTTTTTAATTTTAATCCGCTTTAATCGGATAGTTTGCAAAAATATAATTTTTATTGAATTCTGAGCAATTAAATGAGGTAAATTTCGTTTTTTTGCATCAATTATGTATCTAAAAAAATTAAGTTTAGTAAATTATAAGAATTTTGCTGTTGCAGATTTTGATTTTAATTCAAAAATAAACTGTTTTGTCGGCAACAATGGCGTAGGAAAAACGAATGTTTTAGAAGCAATTTATTTTTTATCATTTACAAAAGGGTATTTTAATAGCGTTGCTTCACAACATATAAAACATCATAGTGATTTTTTCGTAATTGATGCTATTTATCAAAAAGAAAAAAGGCAAGAAAATATTAATTGTAGCTTAAAAAAGGGAGCAAAAAAAATAATTAAGCGAAATAATAAAGAATACGAAAAGCTCTCGGAGCATATTGGTTTTATTCCATTAGTTATTATTTCTCCAATCGATAATAATTTGATTGCTGAAGGTAGTGAGGTTCGAAGAAAATTTATGGATGGTGTTATTTCGCAATCCAATACTAAATATTTGAATTATTTGATTCAATACCAAAAAGTTTTATCCCAACGTAATTCTTTACTTAAATACTTTGCCGCTAATCATACTTTTGATGCTCTTAATATTGAAATTTACAACAAACAACTTTCTGTACTTGGAGAAAAAATTCATATTCTAAGGAAACAATTTTTAAACGAATTTATTCCTATCTTTAAAAAACGATATAAACATATTTCTAACGAAAGTGAAATTGTAAATTTACAGTACAAATCGCAACTTGAAAATCATAAAATGTCCGATTTACTTACTAAAAATATACATAAAGATAAAATATTACAGTATACGTCTATTGGAATTCACAAAGATGACTTGATTTTTAAAATTGATGCATATCCTATAAAAAAATATGGCTCACAAGGCCAACAAAAATCTTATTTAATTGCTTTAAAATTAGCTCAATTTGATTTTATAAAAAAACAAGCTGATATTAAACCTATTCTATTATTAGATGATATTTTTGATAAACTGGATGAAAATAGAGTATCGCAATTAGTACAATTAGTAAATGAGGAGAATTTTGGACAATTATTTATCTCTGATACCAACCGAAATAGAACAGAAAAAATCATAAAAAAAACGAAACAAACCTATAAAATATTTGAGTTATAATTATTTAGCAATTATTATTTGTGAACGACGATAAAACAAAATACCACTTTACTACTATTAAAGATTTAATGCAACAAGTTTTACAGAAAAATAAACTGGAAAAAGGAATGCAACAAATTCAAATTACCAAAGCTTGGAAACACGTTATGGGAGAAGGCGTTTGGACTTATACAACTGCTATTAAATTAAATAATGGCAATCTAACCGTATCTTTGCGTTCTTCTACTATTCGTGAAGAGCACAGTTATAGAAAAGAAGAAATTATTCGCATGCTTAATGCTTATTTACAACAAGATTTAGTAAAAAAAATTAGACTTTCTTAATCTTAAAACTACAATCTATTCTTTGTCGAACCTTTAGATTTGTTTTTTAATTAAATTTATTTAAAAGAATATGATAATGATGATGAGATTTCTTTTTTTATCCATTAATTGCAATTACGGATTCTACTTTATTTGGCAATATTTGCTTTAAAGTTGCTTCAATTCCATTTTTTAAAGTAATCGTAGAAGATGGACAACCACTACATGCTCCTTGCAATACAACTTCTACTGTTTTAGTATTTTCGTCGTATGCTTGAAACATAATATTTCCTCCATCTGCGGTTACTGCTGGTTTAATGTACTCTTCTAATACTGCTATAATCTCTTTTGAAATAGTATTTAATTTTGTATTTATTTTTGCTACCTCCTCTTGTACTTTTACCGTTTTTGAAATATAATTAGCCGTAACTATTTCTGCATCTTGTAGTAAATACGCTCTAATAAAACCTCTCAATTCGGTATTAATTTCTAGCCAATCGTATTTTTCATCTTTATAAATCGAAATATAATTTTCGGATATAAAAATTTCTTTTACATAATCGAATTTAAATAATTCTTTTGCAATTGGCATTTCGGATATATCTTCTCCTCTTCTTACTTCAATTAACTGTCTTGTTAACATTTTATTAGAAACAAATTTCGTCACATTAGGGTTGGGAGTACTTTCTGCATAAACTTGAACTATGACTTTTTGCTCTTTTTTCTCTTTATTAAAAACGCTTCCATAAGAGTCTACATAGGAGCTTATCATTTGGTTTAGTTCGTCTTGTACTTCACTCCATTCTACAATTTTAAAACGCTCTACTGCTATAAAATTTGCCGTAATAAAAACTTTTTTTACAAAAGGCAAATAAAATAATTGCTGTACTAATTTAGAGTTTTTAGCTTCATCTACGTTATTATATTCAAAACTACCATCTGTTAATATGGTACTCGATACAAATTTAATAATGGTATCTATCGTTGTTGTTTCTATTTTAAACATGTAATTCTTTTTTGCAAAAATAAGTAAAGAATTAGAAGCACATTACATTTATGCATATAAATTAAATTAAACTTCATAATAATAAAGTAATATCGACGTTAATATGTATATTTGGGCACAATTTTCAAATTTATGAAGAAAATTTATGTATTAATCTTACTATTTGGCATTGGTAAACTCATGTATTCCCAAGAAGGAGCTGTGTGTGATGAAGCCTTTGCTTTTTGTAATGACTTTGGCTCTCGTGCTACCGTTGTAAGTGGTGGTACTGCTCAAAATGGCCCTGATTATGGTTGTCTGCAAACACAACCAAATCCAATATGGAATGTTTTACAGATAGAAACCGCTGGCGACATTGATTTAAGAATTTCTCAAGTGGATGGAAGTGGTGGCGGAATTGATGTAGATTTTATTTGTTATGGCCCTTTTAACAATCCAACTACACCTTGTAATACTGGTCAATTAACTGCTGCCAATACTATAGCATGTGGATATTCTTCTAGCGCTATAGAAACCTTAACTATTTCAAATACACAGGTAGGTGAGTATTACATCATCTTAATTACTAATTTTAGCGAACAATCTGGCGTACTTACTTTTGAACAGACCAATATTGGCGGAGAATTGGATTGTAGTATTACTTGTAAAGTAACTGTTAGTGAGGATCAAACTATTTGTATTAATTCAAATTTTACAATTAATACGGTATTAGGGCATCCAGGTATGCAAGCTAGTGCTCAATATAAATGGTTTAAAAATAATGTTGAAATTTTAGGAGAAACGAATCCTTTATTAGAGGTTACATCTACTACTGTTAGTGTGACTCCTGACACGTATAGAGTTGAAGTAGATGCAGACAATTGTGATGTTCCTGCCGAAGATAGTATAGTTCTAAGTTTTGTAGATGTTTTTAGTAATTTTTTATTGACAAACATTTCTCCTATAAATATTTGTGATGATGATAATAACGGTTTTTCTTCTGCTATTAATCTTACTCAAAATGAAACTGAAATTGCAAACTTAGAAAATGCTACAGATTATACTTTTACTTATTATACAGATGCTGCATTAACAAATCGAATTACCGATCCTACAAACTTTGAAAATACAGTTATTAATCTGCAACCAATTTATGTAAATATCGTACATAAAACTTTTATTGGTTGTAACGAAACAACTTCTTTTGATGTTATTATTAATGAAACTCCTAAGTTTGAAGTATCCGATAATTTATACACTTGTATTAATTTACCTCTAGAAATAAAAACTTTTAATATTGTTAATCCACAAGGGAATTATACCTATTCTTGGACAGATACTAATGGTATAGAGGTTAGCAATACAGACGTCTTAAATACTACAGATTCTGGAGATTATACTGTTACTGCCACAAGTACAAGTCTTAGTGGTTTTACTTGCACATCTACAAATACGGTTAGTTTATATCCTGCTGAACCTGCAACTATTACAGATTTAATCGTTAATGAGTATTGGAGAGAAGATAATTTTTCTCTAGATGTAAAAATTACTGGTATAGGCATTTATGAATACGCATTAAATGATATTGATGGTCCGTATCAAGAAGATTCTTATTTTATTAATGTTGCTCCAGGAGTTCATGAAGTTTTTGTTAGAGAAATACACGGTTGTGGCATTACTTCTAGGGTTGTTGAAATCTTAGGATTTAGTAGTTTCTTTACACCAAATGATGATGGCATTAACGATATATGGAAAGTTCAAGGAATAACTTTTAATCCTTTGGCAAAAATTTATATCTTTGACCGCTACGGAAAATTAATGACACAATTTTTCCCATATCAAAATCAAGGTTGGGATGGATTTTATAGAGCAGCACCTGCTCCTGAAGCAGACTATTGGTTTACTGCTGAAATGGTAGATTATAAAGGTGAGCCAATAATTAGAAAAGGACATTTTAGCTTAATTAGAACAAACAATTAGAAATGAAAATATTTAAACTTACAATTCTATTTTTAACTTTAACATTTATTAATCGTGTAAATGCACAAGAAACTATTCCAATTTATTTTGATTATTTATCGGATAATGTTTATTTATTACATCCAGCTGCTGCTGGAATTGGTAATTGTGCTAAACTACGACTATCTCACGGACAACAATGGGCTGGTGTTAAAAATGCACCTGGCTTACAAACATTAAGTTACCACTCTCGTTTTTCTGGAGAATCGAATGTTGGTTTGGGAGGAATCCTTTTTAAAGATTCTAATGGAAATCATTCGCAACTTGGTGCACAAGCTACTTTTGCCTATCATGTAGATATGGGAGGAGAATATTTTAATCAATTGTCTTTTGCATTATCTGGTATGTTTGCTGAAAGTAAATTGGATGAATCTGGATTTGACACGACAGATCCTGTCATTTCAGGTTTAGTTACTGCTGAAAATTATATTAATGCGGATTTTGGTCTAGCATACCATTATAGAACTGGATTTGCTTATTTTACTATTAAAAATTTATTATTAAGTGCTAGAAATTTAGAAAATAGTGCTTTTGAATCTTTAAATTTAAGACGTTACCTATTCTCTTTAGGTTACTTTTTTGAAAATGAAAGACCAAATAGATTATCTTTTGAGCCTTCTTTAATGTTAAATTATTCGGAAAGAACTGGCGAGTTTAATGCGGACATTAATTTAAAAGCATATCGTAAAATAGGAAGTAACAATACACTTTGGGCTGCGCTTTCGTATAGACGTGGTTTTGATGGAAATAAAGTACAAGAATTATCTCAACTTACACCAATTATAGGTATTAATTTAAGCAAAGTAATGATTTCATATACTTATACACAATCGCTTAATGATATTGTTATAGATAATAGCGGTTTTCATCAAATATCTTTTGGTATTGATTTATTCTGTAAAGAAGCTAGAGCTTCTGCTTGTCCAAATGTTAATAGTAATTTTAGATAACTTAACTAGCTAGTAGGTTTCAAAAGAAAGTCTTAGTTCGATAAAAATTTATTAAACTTCTTATACCAACTCAACATTAAAATACGCTATAAATTATTTATCTTTTCACGGTTTAAATCTATTTAGCGCATTTTAAAATTGAATTGGTATTACCAAGTATAATTTTTCTTTTTTGCCTGATTTTTTATTGCATTAAGCATCACATTCTCTAATTCATCTTTATTGCTATTTTTTATACTATTCGCTGCAATATATTTTTTTCGTTGTTTATTTATTTTTTGAATTTCTGCTTGAATTTCTTTTCTTTTTACACTTTGTGCTTCCACATATTTTTTAAGCGCCGCAGTACTCATATTTTGTAACTCTTTAGATAGGTTACTTTTATCTATTTTTGCATAGTCAAAATCTTTTTCTTTTTTGGCATCTACCAAATCCCAAGACGCATTGTTGTATACTCGCGAACTTTTACTTACCGCTCTTGCCACGACTACTTCTTTATCCATTCCGTATGCGTTATCGTCTTGTACTGCTTGTAATCTCATCTTTTTAACTCCGTGATTTCCATAACGAATATATGTTTTATTCAAACGTTTATTCCATTTAATAATAATTTCATCGTAAGGTGTTTCTACGTGTACAATTTGTTTATTCTGATTAATTGTTAAATATGCTCCATTACCAATTTTTGCAGCATTTTTCCATTTGCCTGAAACGCCATTTTGATAATCTCCACAAAAAATAGTATTTACAGTAATGTCTTTTTCTACTGCATCTGCAATTATATTTTGATACGATATATTTCCTTGTGTAAAAGCTTCATTTCCTGCTATAAAAATAATGTTTAAATCTTTTTTATTTTTTCCCCATTTTAAATCTTTTAATGATGATTTTATTACTGCTCCACAATATTCACTTCCGCCATTGGTATCTAATGAAAATAATTTTTCCGATATTTCATCTAAATCGGAACTAAATCCAATAACTTGTCGTATGTATCCATCGCTTTTTTCTAAGGCATCGTTTCCATATTCGTATAAAGCAATCTCTAAATTTGGAGTTACATGTTCACATTTCGCATAAGATAATTCGTTTACTATTTTCCATAATTGTGCTTTTGCTTGATCTATTAACCCATCCATAGAATTACTCGTATCTAATAACAATGCTACTTTTATTGTTGTCTTATCTCGTTTAATATTTAAAGCTATTTTTTCTTCTTGTTTGTTGTTTTTTTCTTTTGCTATACACGAAAAAGTTAAAAAACTTAAAGCGATTAATGTACTAATTTTTAGTGTTTTCATTTTGTTTTGGTGTTTAAATTCTCCTCAAAATTACACGTACATAAATTTGTAAAAAAATCTAAATGAGCCAACTACCATTTTGAATTAGTAAACGTGTATTTTGAATGTGTAAAGTGAATTAATTCTATTAAAAATCTATAGAAATGGCTATTTTAGGGAAGTCTCTATTTTAATAAACCTTTTTTAAGTTGTAGATTTGCTGTGTTATACTATAAAAATGAAACAATTATTTTTTTTATTATTCGCATTATACTTGCTTACCACAAATGGTTTTGCCCAAAATAAGAATTCGCAGACCTATCCAATAAAAATATATAGTGATTTTGTTGCTGATGAAAGTGGAAATCGCTTACATGGCATTACCGTAAAAGTGTTAGGCGGAGATTCGGATATTACAGATATGAATGGCGAATTTTCTGTTAAGGCTAAGATTGGTGATAAAATTACCTTGTATCGCGATGGTAAAAAAATGAACTCTTATATCTATGATGGCAGTTTGCAATATGAAATTGAAGATCAATCTGAAAAATTAAATACCCGTTCTATTAAAAAAGAATCTCTAAAAAGAAAAAAAAAATCTAAAAAATTCTCAAACGCTTCTAAATATCAAATTGCTTTAGATTCTGCTAATTTTTATGTAAAGAAAAATCCTACAAAAAGTATTCAATTTGTTGAGGAAGCTTTAAATGCTACAAATAATAAAAAGAAAACAGCACAAGCCTATGAAACTTTGGGAGATGCTTTTTTTAGGTTAAAACAATACGATTTAGCACAAAGTAATTATGTTACTGCTAGTTTAAAATTATCAAAATCAATTCCATTACAATTAAAATTAGCAAATGCTTATTTTAACACTTCAAATTTTACAAAAAGCAATCAATTATACACAAAAATTGTTACAAATAATAATGCTGTTCCTTTTCAAAAAATAATGGCTTACGATGGCATTGCCAATATCTACAAAGCACAAAAAAAATATAATAAATCTATTTTTAACTATGAAAAAGGATTGCTAATAGCTAAAAATAATAGTATTATTCCTAAAATAACGGATCTAAGTGCTAAGATTGCTGAAGTTTTAAATTTACAGGGAAATAGAGATAAATCACAAACTTATATTTTAAACTCGATAAAATCTGCTAAAAATGAAAGTAAAAATAGGGCAATTGTACAGAGTAATAAAGCTGCTGATTTTTACGGTCGAAACAATAATATTAAGGAAGAAATTAAACTTCGTAAAGAAACTTTAAAAGATTTAGAGGATAATGAAATCAATGAAATTGAATCTACCGATGATGTCATTATTACCAAACAAAAAGTAAAATATGATATTGCTAATGCTTTAGAAAAACAACAGAATTATCCTGAGGCAATTCAATATTTTAAAGCGAGTGCTGTGGAAGCAGAAAATCGTTCTGATATTGAAACAGAAAAAAAAGCAATTCAAGGTTTATCGGAAGTTTATGCCAAAATTGGCGATGATAATAATGCGCTAATTCATTATAAAAAATATACGAAGTTAGTAGATTTAATTTACCAACAAAAAGAAAGTGAGATTGCCAAAGCTGTTGCATTTGGAAAAGATTTAATTGCCAAACAAAGTAGAATCTCTAGTCTTGAAAAAGACAGAGAGCTCACTAAAAGTAAACTAAATTTATTTAAAACTGAGCAAACGCTTGTCGAAGAAAATAATCGCCGTCAGAAACTAATTATTTATTCTTTAATTGGTGGTTTACTCTTACTCTTACTTTCTCTTTTTTATATGTTTCGCAGTAATAAACAACGAAAACTTTCTAATAATTTATTGGCTTTAAAATCGCTTCGAAGTCAGATGAATCCTCATTTTATTTTTAATGCTTTAAATTCTGTAAATAGTTTTATTGCTAGTAATGACGAACGTACTGCTAATCGATATTTAACCGACTTTTCTACTTTAATGCGTAGTGTTTTAGAAAATTCGGAACAAGATTTTATTCCTTTAGAAAAAGAAATTGAATTGCTAGATTTATATCTAAAATTAGAACATACTCGTTTTGAAGACAAATTTGATTTTGTTTTTAATATTGCTGATAATGTTAGAATTAATGATTTTCAAATTCCACCAATGCTATTACAACCTTATATTGAGAATGCGGTTTGGCATGGCTTACGTTATAAAAAAGAAAAAGGACTCTTACAGATTGATATCGAACAATCGACAAGTGACATCTTAAAAATTTCGATTAGCGATAATGGCATCGGTCGCAAACAATCGAAAGCATTAAAGTCTAAAAATCAATTAAAACAGAAATCCAAAGGTATGCAAAACATTAAACAACGTGTTGCTATTTTAAATGAGATGTATCACGATAAAGTAGAGGTTTCTATTGGTAATTTATTTGAGGATGAAACTGGTACTAAAGTGGTTTTATTTTTGAAAAAAGATTGATTTATTTTGAGAGCAACTTGGTATAAAATAAATTATCGAACTGAGCTTGTTAAATTTAGGGAATTTGTAATTTAATTCTTGCTATCTCAAATCTTCTCTTTTAAAAAACTTGCTGTATATGACTGTTTATTTTTTATTAAATTTTCTGGTGTTCCTTGGAAAATGAGCTTCCCTCCTTTTTTTCCTCCTTCTAATCCTAAATCAATAATATGATCTGCTACTTTTATAAGTTCTATATTGTGTTCTACAACTATTATGGTATGTCCTTTTTCTAATAATGCATTAAATGACTTTATTAGTTTTTTTATATCGTGAAAATGCAATCCTGTTGTTGGTTCGTCAAAAATAAAGAGTGTTTTTGCTGTTGTATTTCCTTTTACTAAAAATGTGGCTAATTTTATTCGTTGTGCTTCTCCTCCTGACAATGTAGATGAGGATTGTCCTAACTGCACATATCCCAATCCTACATCTTGTAATGGTTGTATTTTTTTTACTAATTTTTTATCTTCGGATTCTTTAAAAAATGCGATTGCATCATCTACGGTTAGCGATAAAATATCTGCTATCGTTTTTTTATTATATTTTACTTCTAGCACTTCTTTTTTAAATCGTTTTCCGTTACATGTTTCACAGGTTAGATGTACATCTGCCATAAACTGCATTTCTACAATTACTTGTCCATCTCCTTTACATGTTTCGCACCTTCCTCCATCTACATTAAATGAAAAATGCTTTGGTTTGTAGTTTCGTATTTTGGATAATTGCTGTCTTGAAAACAATGCTCGTATATCGTCATACGCTTTTATATAGGTTATCGGATTGGATCTACTTGACCTTCCTATTGGGTTTTGATCGATAAATTCTATATTTTTTATCGTATCGAAATTTCCTTCTATTTTAGTAAACTCTCCTGCTCTACTTCCGTATTGATTTAACTTTTTATGTATTGCTGGATATACTATTTTTTTTACCAAAGTACTTTTTCCACTTCCTGAAACTCCTGTTACTACGGTTAAACTTTGCAACGGAAATTCTACATCTATATTTTGTAAATTATTCTCTCTTGCTCCTATAATTTTAATCGTGTTTTTGGTTTTTCTTCTTTTTAATGGTACTTCTATTTCTAAGGTTCCATTTAGATATTTTGCTGTTAGCGAATCTGATTTTACTATTTCTGCATAACTTCCTTCTGCTACCAATTCTCCTCCAAAGGTTCCTGCTTCTGGTCCTATATCAAATATATAATCTGCTGCTTCCATGATATCTTCGTCATGCTCTACTACAATTACGGTATTTCCTAAATCTCTTAAATTTTTTAATACTTTTATTAACCGTTCTGTATCTTTTGGATGTAATCCGATACTTGGTTCGTCTAAAATATACATGGATCCTACCAAACTACTTCCTAAAGATGTTGCTAAATTTATACGTTGACTTTCGCCTCCAGATAAAGTATTTGATGGTCTATTTAAGTTTAAATAGCTCAATCCGACATCGTTTAAAAATTGTAATCTATTTTTTATTTCTACTAGCAATCGTTTCGCTATTTCTACATCGTATTTATCTAATTGCAATGTGTTGAAGAATCCCAATAGTTCATCTAAAGGTTTTTGTACCAATTCGGATATTGATACTTTTCCTACTTTTACATAATCTGTTTCTTTTCGTAATCTATTTCCTTCGCAAGCAGTACATTTAGTCTTTCCTCTATAACGAGATAACATTACTCGAAACTGAATTTTATAACTTTTTTTCTCTAAATAAGCAAAAAAATGTTGTAGCCCTTTAAAAGTTTTGTTTCCTGTCCATAATAATTGTTTTTGCTTTTCTGTAAGTTCAAAATACGGTTTGTGTATCGGAATATCATTTTCTACTGCATGTAATATTAAATCGTCTTTATATTCTTTAAATCGCTCTGTTTTCCAAGGTACTATGGCATCTTCGTAGATAGACAAGGATGTATTTGGTATTACTAATTCGATATCTACTCCTATTATATTTCCATATCCTTCGCAAGTTGGGCATGCTCCATACGGGTTATTAAAACTAAAAAAATGGGTGTTTGGTTCTAAAAATGACATGCCATCTAAGTCAAATTTATTGCTAAAATTTTGCTGACTTTCTTTGGATAAATTTTGTAGTGTACAAAATCCTTTTCCTTCGTAGAAAGTCGTTTGTACAGAATCTGCTAGACGATTGTAAAAATCTTCATTATGCTGTACCACAACTCTATCTACTACTAAAAAAATTGTTTTTGCCTGTATGAATTGTTCTATAATTTTTTTTTCGAATGGTGTTTTTAATCGCAGAATATCTTCGTCTATTTTAATTCGAGAATACCCTTGCTGTAACAATACATTTAAGTAGGCGTCAACATTTTTTCCTTTTTCTAAATAAATTGGTGCTAATAATAATAGTTTTGTACTTTCTTCTAATTTTTTAATGTGATTTATTACATCTGCTACTTTGTCTTTTTTTACTTCTTTTCCTGATATTGGCGAATAGGTTTTTCCAATTCTAGCATATAATAGCTTTAAATAATCGTAAATTTCTGTAGATGTTCCTACTGTCGACCTCGGATTGGTACTATTTACTTTTTGCTCTATTGCAATAGCTGGTGAAATTCCTTTGATATAATCTACTTTTGGTTTATGTAATTTTCCTAAGAATTGTCGTGCATAGGAGGATAGACTTTCTACATATCTTCGCTGTCCCTCAGCATATAAGGTATCGAATGCTAAACTGGACTTTCCCGATCCTGATAACCCTGTAATTACCACCAATTTATTTCGTGGTATTGCCATATCTATATTTTTAAGGTTGTGCAATGCTGCTCCTTTTATCAATATATAATCTATCGGATTTAATGTATCGAGGTTCTTTGACATATTTTTCTAAAAAAGCAAAGATAGTTTTTTAACCTAAATTATAATATCATAAAATTAAAAATCCTGCTACAAAATATGCAGCAGGATTAATTCAAATAAAAATAGAAATTTAATCTACTCTTCTTTTATAATATGCCAATCCAAATGGATTTGTTTCTAGTGTAATTAAATCTGTATCTGCTGTAATTGCTCCAGATCTTGTAACACTATATGTAGATAATTTATTTGCTGTCATTCCAGAATGCGTTACAAATATTTTATCACCTCTCTTATTTACTGCTATATTATGTGGTATTACATCTGGTGTTGCAACTGCATTTCCTATTTGTGTGTTATTAGATGCTTTTATGGTATATAATTGCGCTCCTCCTATATTTGCTACAAATAATTTTCTTTGATTTGGCGATGCAAATATGCCATGTGTTCCTGGTAAATCTAATGTAGATTCTACATTTAGATTTCTTCCGTTTAATTTATATATTGTTCCTGATTGACATGGTACAAATAAATCATTTCCTCGTATTAAATGAAATACATGTGGATCTTTTCCTACTCCCCTCGAGGCTAATTTTTGGAATGTTATTGCAGAATACATATATATACTATCTGCCACTTGAGCGTTGCCACTTAATACAGATATATATGCTCTTGTTCCTTGTTTGTTTACAAATACATCGTGTGGTTTTATTCCTATATCGATTGTTTCTATAACTGTATTTGTATGTAAATCAATTACTGATGTTGTATTATCGACATCGTTATTTACCCAAAGTCTACGTCCTAGTCCATCTGCCCACATATGAAAAACTCCATTTCCTACATCGATAGAACTTTCTACCGTTTTGGTCTCTGGGTCTATTACATGTACTTTGTTTCCTGCTCTATCTCCTACGTATAGTTTGTCTTTTGATTTTACGTAAACTACATACATTGGTTGCGAGTTTGGAATTTCCAATGTGCTTAACACATCATTTGTTATAGCGTCTACAAAACTTACACTTCCTGCCCCTCTGTTTGCTACTGCTACTACTTCTTCAAAGTCTCTATCTCCATAATCGTGGTGGCAGCTAATAAATAATATACTTAATAATAATGTACTTAGTAATAAAATTGAAATTTTCTTTACCATCTTATTTGGTTTTTAGTTAATAAAAATACTTTAATTATATGTTTTACAATTAAAAATACTACTAGTTGACTAATGATTAGTCGTCACATTATGAAGTCCTTACAAAAAAAATAATTATTTTACAACTTGAGTCTTGCAACCAAAAAATATAAGTCTAAATTATTTGTAGAGAGAGCTTCGTAAAAATATAAACGTAAGAGGTATATGACTTTAAATAAACGGGTTCCATAAATTAGATTAAACCTACTTCTTGCAAACAAATTTTCATTATTTTATAAGTCCGTTTAATATCGTTATCTAATCCCATAGAAAAACGAATTAAACCATCGTTAAGACCCATTTCTTTTTGTTCCTCTAAAGAAATTTCACTAGAAGTACCAGTACCAGGAGCATTAAAAAGCGTTTTATAAAAACCCAAACTTACAGCTAAGAAACCAATACCTTTATCTTGCATAACTTCCATTAGAAGATTCGCTTTTTCTAAATTTCCTGCATCAATAGTTAACATACCTCCAAAACCAAATTCTGCATTGTATAAAGAAGTCATTAGTTTGTGGTCTTTATGACTTTTTAAACCAGGATACACAACACGAATACCATCATTTTCCAAATGTTGTGAAATATAAAGTGCGTTTTCACTATGTTTTTTCATTCGCACATGTAGTGTACGTAAATTTTTTAAAATACTAGCAGACCTAAAGCTATCCATGACAGGACCAAATAGCATCGCTGCACCATCCATAACACTTTTAGAATTAGTAACAAATTCGTTACTAGCACAATAAACACCTCCAACCGTATCGTTCATACCATTAATAAATTTAGTCAAACTGTGTATTGTAATATCAGCACCTAATTTACTAGCAGAAATAATTAATGGTGAAAATGTATTGTCTACAACCAACAAAACATTGTGCTTCTTTGCTATTTTAGCTAATTCGGGAATATTTGCAATTTCTAATAACGGATTACTAACCGATTCGCAATAAATAATTTTAGTCTCTTTAGTAATAGCATCTTCCACTTTTTGTAACGAAGTAATGTCTACAAAAGCAGTATTAATATTTAATTTCGGTAAATAATTTTTCATGAGTGCATACGAACCTCCATAAATAGTTCTACTAGAAACAATATGATCTCCTGTACCACAAATTTGCATGATTACACTAGTAATAGCTCCCATTCCAGAAGCAGATACATTAGCACATTCGGTATCTTCCATAGCTGCTAGAGCGTTAGAAAGGTGTAGATTACTTGGCGAAGTATGGCGAGAATATAAATAACAGCCTTCTGTATTACCTTCAAAAGTATCGCCCATTGTTTTCCCAGCTAAGAAAGTGTAGGTTGCAGAATCGGATATAGATGGATTAACACCACCAAATTCGCCAAAAGTATGGTTATCTTGTATGTTATTTGCAGGTTTAAGAGACATGATTTTTAAAATTAAAATTATACATCAAAATAAACAAATTATAGAATAAATAACAATATATATTAAAATATATAGTATTTTTTAAATTAAAAATTATAATAAATAGAATATTTTACAATAAAAAATATGTTTTGTATGGTATTTATGCTATTTTTACAGAATGCGTATAGATTTAACAGATAAAAAATTAATAAATATTTTACAAACAGACAGTAAAATTACAACAAAACAAATTGCAAATAGATTAAATTTATCTGTAACAGCAATTTATGAGAGAATTAAAAAATTAGAAAAAAAGGCAATAATAGAAAAATACGTTGCTATTGTAAATAAAGAAAAAGTAAATAAAGCATTTGTGGTTATATGTCAAGTAAAATTAAAACAACATCACAATACTTATATTGAGAAATTTGAAAAAGAAGTACATCAATTTGATGAAGTAATAGAATGTTTTAATATAAGTGGAGATTACGATTATCAATTAAAAATTGTGGTAGAAAATATGAAAGCATACCGAAAATTTTTAAATAACAAACTAACCATTTTAGACTATATTGGTAGTACGTATAGTACCTTTATAATCAGTAAAGTTAAAAATGGCACAGCAGTTTTATTGTGATTAACTTATTTGTTAATCTAAGAAAATTAATTATAAATAACATATTATGGCAAGAGATTACATAGATATTAACACGCTTAAATTTCAATTATTTGAGGTGCATAATTTGGAGGAAATACTCCAAAATAAAAAATTTGAAGATCACAGTACCGAATCCATAAGCATGTATTTAGATTCGGTAAAAGAGTTTTCGGATAAAGAAATGTTTCCATACATTAAAGAAATGGATGAAAAACCAGCATATTTTAAGGACGGAACGGTGTATGTACACAAACAAGTTGCTACATATATGAAAAAAGGAGGCGAAATGGGATTGTTTGCCGCTACTTTTAATTATAATGATGGAGGATTACAATTGCCGTTTATGGCAGACCAAGCAGCAACTTTTATACAAGATGCTGCAAATAATCATTTACCTGGATTTGGAGCATTAACACAAGGTTCTGCTGAATTAATCGTAAATTTTGGTAGCGAAGAACTGCAAAAAAAATACGTGCCAAAAATGCTTGTAGGAACATGGCAAGGAACCATGTGTTTAACAGAACCTCAAGCGGGAAGTTCATTGTCTGATATTACAACAAAAGCAATTCCAACAGAAAATAAATACTATAAAATAAAAGGACAAAAAATATTTATTTCAGGAGGAGATTACCAATATGCCGAAAATGTAGTGCATCTTGTTTTAGCAAAAATTGAAGGTGCTCCAAAAGGAACTAAAGGAATTTCTCTTTTTGTAGTACCAAAACATCGAATAAACTCAAATGGTACATTTACACCAAACAATGTAGAAACCATAGCTGATTTTCAAAAAATGGGGCAACGTGGTTATTGTACGACACATTTGGGATTTGGAGATGTAGATGATTGCTATGGATGGTTGGTAGGAGAACCTCATCAAGGATTAAATTATATGTTTTTGATGATGAATAGTGCAAGAATAAGTGTAGGAAGAGGTGCGGCAGCAATCGGAATGGCTGCATATCAAGCAGCTCTAGAATATGCAAAAGAAAGGCCACAGGGAAGAAAATTATCCAATGCAGGAAAAAAGAATCCGAAAGAAAAACAATGTTTAATTATAGAGCATCCAGATGTTAGAAGAATGCTATTTTTACAAAAATCAATAGTAGAAGGAGCTTTAAGTTTGGTTTTATGTACTTCTAAATACCACGATATTTTACATACAACAACAGACAAAAAGGAAAAGGAAAAATACAACCTATTACTAGAATTATTAACTCCTATTGCGAAAACATTTCCATCCGAAGCATGTGCCGTATCCGTAAATAATGCTGTACAAGTACTTGGTGGTTACGGGTTTTGTACCGATTTTATCTTGCAACAATATTATAGAGATATTCGAATTTTTGCTTTGTATGAAGGAACTACAGGAATACAATCGCTTGATTTATTAGGAAGGAAAGTAACCATGAAAAATGGAAAAGCAGTTGCGTTATTAGCGGAAGAAATACATAAAACAATAAAAAACGCAGCAAAAATCGAAATATTAAACGAATATGGCGAGAAATTAGCAAGCGAATTAAAAAAAATACAAAAGGTAATTGCCTTTTTAATGCAATATGCCAAAAAAGGAAATTACGAGCGTTTTTTAGCAGATGCAAATCTGTTTATGGAAATGCTTAGTTATGTAGTAATTTCTTGGTTATGGTTAGATATGGCACTAAAAGCAAAACAAAAAATTACAGAGAGTGACAATACATATAGTGTCGATTTTTATAAAAGTAAAATAAAAACAATGCAATTTTATTTTAAATATGAATTGCCCAAAACAACAAGTTTGACAGAAACATTAATGCATAAAGATGTAATTACAATTAAAACAGAAGAAAAAATGTTATTCTAATTCTTTATAGGGATATAATTGTTGCCTCTATTTAGTATAAAATTTTAAGTGAGCTAAAATGAAAATTGATAAAGAGTTTATGGCATATTTTGATGTCCGTTTCGTATTATTCCATTTTTTCTAAATTACAACTTAAAGCATCAATAAATTTTTGAAGCGGTTTTTTTACCATCATACTAATCATCGGATTAAATTTACCTTCAAAACCAAAATTTACTTTACTTTTAGATGCCTCTTCAGCAATATTTGCAGTCAAAGTAAAAGGAAATTGTTCGCTAGCAGAACCCAAAACTATTTTAGAATGAGGTGTTTTTTCAACCAATTTAAGTTTAATTGTAGGCATTCCTTTTAAAGCAAAAATAAAACCGTCTTCTCTAAGTTCAAACTTATCCGTATTTTCAGGCATTATTAGTTCAAAATTTTTAAAGTCTGTTAAAAAATCATATAAATCGGTTGTAGATTTTTGTACAATAAAATTAGGAGTATCTAAGGTCATTATTTTGCAATTAAGTAGTTTGTATTAAAACGTGTAATATTGTAGCAAAACTACTCAAAAAATAATAAATTTCCTGTTAAAAATAAAGATTATTTATATAGCTTTGTAGCATATATTTAATATAATGAAAACAGATGCTCTACTAAAATACATTAGTAATTATATTGATTTGACCGAAGATGAGGAACAAATTTTGGTGTCTAAAATAAAATATAGAAAGTATTTAAAAGGGCAATATTACGGACAACAAGGCGATGTGTGTAAGTACAGCGGATTTTTAATTTCTGGATGTACAAAAATGTTTTATTCGGATGATAATGGCCAAGAGCATGTTGTTATGTTTTCAATAAAAGATTGGTGGACTGGCGATTTAGGAAGTTATATTTCACAGAATCCAGCAGATTATCACGTACAGTGTATAGAAGAAACAGAAGTTATTCAATTCGATTACGATAAAAGAGAAGAACTTTTAACGGAAATACCAAAACTAGAACGTTTTTTTAGAATCATTTTAGAAAAAGCATTGGTTGCATCACAAAAAAGAATCATTCGAAATTTTAGTCTAACAGCAAAGGAACGATACCTTGTATTTAAAAAATTATATCCAACAATAGAACAGCAAATACCACAATATTTAATAGCCTCTTATTTAGGAATTACTAAAGAATTTTTAAGCAAAATTAAAAGTCAGTTAATTTTTGAACAGTAGCTTGGTTTAATTTGTTTCACCATATCTAAAACAAGTAGTAACATGATCATTAACCATTCCAGTAGCTTGCATAAAAGCGTAACATATAGTAGAGCCAATAAATTTAAAGCCACGTTTTTTTAAGGCTTTACTCATTGCGTCTGATAATTCCGTTTTTGCAGGAACATCCTCTACGGTTTTCCATGAATTTTTAATAGGATTACCACCTACAAAACTCCAAATATAATTTGAAAAACTGTCATACTCTTTTTGTACTTCTAAAAATATTTTAGCATTGGTTATCGCTGCATTAATTTTTAATTTATTTCGTACAATACCTTTATCAACTAATAATTCATCTATTTTAGTTTGGTTGTATTTTGCTATTTTTTTAGCATCAAAGTTATCAAAAGCGATACGATATGTTTCTCTTTTCGCTAATATTGTTGACCAACTTAAACCTGCTTGTGCTCCTTCTAAAATTAAAAACTCGAATAGCAAACGATCGTCATATATAGGAATCCCCCACTCTTTGTCGTGATAATCTTGCTCTTTTTCGTTTTTGGTTGCCCACTTACATCGTTGTTTCATACAAAATATATTTATTTTACACCAAATATAAGCTATTTTTAAAAATGTTAATCTAGTTTAATATCATTTAATAATCTGCTTTATTTTTATAAAAGTAAAAGCGTTCGATATTTGCATCATAATACTTAAACCAATAAAAGATGAACAATTTATTAGAAAACATTAGCAATGTAAATGATATGATTTTACAAGGAAAAGCACTAGAAGCTTTTGAAAAATATTATCACGAAGATGTGATAATGCAAGAAAATGACAATCCTAAAATAATAGGTAAGGATGCAAATCGTATAAGAGAAGAAGAGTTTTTTGGTGCAATTACAGAATTTAGAGGCGCAAAAGTATTGAATGTAACCTTAGGACAAGATAATACAACTATGGTAGAATGGCAATGGGATTATACACATAAAGAATGGGGAATTAGAAACTATACACAAGTTTCTGTACAACAATGGAAAGATAATAAAATTATAAACGAAAAATTTTATTACGGTTCGTAATTAATTATAAAAAATAAATATCGACTGAGTTAACAGCAATAACAACTGTTATAATTAGTAAAAATAGAGAAAAATCGATATTTTTTTTTGGAGAGAGTTGGTTTTAATCACTTACCAAATTGCAAAATTAGTAGGGCATTTAAAGTCTGATGATTTTTTTAAAGTTGCAAAATATCCAACCTCAAAATTTGAAATAACAAATATTATTGAAACTTCAGGAAAATATAATGCGAAAGTTACAGGTAATTTAACTATTTTAGAAACAACAAAAAGTATTTCATTTAATACAAATATTAAAGTTTCAGATACAGAAATTTCTTTACAATCCGAAGATTTTTCAATAAACAGAACCGATTGAAAATTAACGTATAATACAGAAGGAAGCGTTAGTGTACCAAAAGATTATTTGATTGCAAATGATATTATTGCAACAAGATAAATAAAAACTAAATATAAAAATATGAAAACAATTGCATTCTCAGGAAGTAACAGTTCTAAGTCGATTAACCAGCAATTAGTGACTTACGCAGCTACATTAATTGAAAACTCCAAAGTCTTAAATTTAACTTCCTATAATATACCAGTGTATAATATAGATATAGAAGAAAATGAAGGAATTCCAAACGATGTAAAAAAACTTGCAGATATATTAGTCGAAGTAGATAATTTAATTATTTCAGTATCGGAACATAATGGGAATATCTCGGCATTTTTCAAGAACATTTTAGATTGGTTGTCTAGAAATAATAGAAATTTTTTAGAAAGTAAAAAGATTGTAATACTGAGTACATCTCCAGGAAAAAGTGGCGGAAATTCTGCATTAAAAATTACAGAAAAAACGATTCCATATTTTAAAGGAAATGTAGTTGCTACACTAAGTATTGGCAGTTTTTATGATAATTTTAAAGAAGCAAAAATAATTAATGACGAAATTAATGAAAAATTAAAAGAGGTAATTTTAAAATTAAAATAACAAACTAAAAATAAATGAAAGAATTTTGGGATACAAGGTACGCAGCAAATAATTTTGTATATGGCGAAATACCAAATCAGTTTTTTAAAGAAACACTAGATGATTTAAATTTAAAAGGTAGCATATTATTACCAGCAGAAGGAGAAGGTAGAAACGCCATTTATGCAGCAAAAAAAAAATTACAGGTTTTTGCATTTGATATAAGTAAAGAAGGGAAAAATAAAGCAGAAGTATTAGCTAAAAAAAATAAAGTAGCAATTAAATATGAAATAGGAAGTATTGAAAATCTAAATCTAAAAGAAGAAACTTTTGATGTATTAGGATTAATATTTGCACATTTTTCAGCAGCAATAAAATCGGATTATCACAAGAAATTAATTTCGTTAATAAAACCAAACGGAATTGTAATTTTTGAGGCTTTTAGTAAAAAACATTTACCATTAAGGCTCGAAAACCCAAAGGCTGGAGGACCAAATAATATTGATATGTTATTTTCAAAAGAGGAGATAAAAAACGATTTTAAAGATTTTGAAATTCTTCAATTAGAAGAAGTTACGGTAACATTAAACGAAGGAGATTTTCACAACGGAAAAAGTAAAGTAATTCGATTTATTGGTAGAAAAAAATAAAACTAGTTTTTAAAATACCAAAACGGAATTCTAGAAACTACTTTTTTGCCAACCGAATCTTTTTTAATGAAACGACTAATGGTTATAAGATGTTTGCCTTCGGTTAGATGATTAATACCAATATAGGTCTCAAAGCCAAACTTTTCTCGATCAATTTTATCAATAATAAATTCCGATTTATAATTAGTACTATCTATCTTAATACTATAAATATGGTTAAAAGTAGCAATATAAGCTCTTCTTAAACTATCCTTTTTATTAATTAAGTTACTTAATTCTTTAGTCTTAGAATTATATCCTGCTCTAAAGCTAGAGTGCAAACCACGATTGTCTTTTTCTGGTTTTAATTCCGAATTAAATTTATAAATGCGATTTTCAATAGTTTCATGAAAAGAAAGGTATATTTTTACAAATGAACTTGTGATTACTTTAGATTGTATAGTAAAATCAATATTTGTAAAAGAACTTTCTTTTTTTAAATCCTCATAATTATTATGATTTGCAATAATTTCATCAGAATCATTTTGAAGCGTGAAATAATTAGATTTTTGATGATAAAATGATATAGAGATTAATACAAATAGATAAAAAGGTATTAAAAGTGCACTAATTCGTCTTCCGAATTTATGATCTAAAAAATTATAAATTAGAGGTCTGTATAAAAAGGATAAAGTTAAAAAACTAAAAAACCAATAAAAAGGGAAGTAAATTTTGGCAATCCATTGTTTCTTTTTTAAAAGACCAAGAGTTACTAAATCGAAAAAAGTTAACCCGAAAAATTCATCATAGATAGTAAAAAATTGGGTGAAAAGTGTTATTTTTATAGTGCAAACAAGCAAAAATATTACTTTTAAAACCACCCAATTTTGAGCATTAAAAATACACTATTTTACAGAAAGGACAAAGCAATTTTAATAGATTTTTCGGCATCAGAAATTAGTTCAGATGGTTCGTTAATTCTAT
>JALSLK010000010.1 GCA_026988355.1 Flavobacteriaceae bacterium | reverse complement strand
AACTTCCTAAAAATTGTCGTGCATAAGCAGAAAAGTTTCGATATATCGTCGTTGCCCTTCTGCATAAATGGTATCAAAAGCCAAATAAGATTTGCCACTACCACTAATTCTAGTTATGACAACTAGTTGATTACGAGGTATTTTTATGTCGATATTTTTTAAATTATGGACTCTTGTGCCGTAAACTTCTATGTATTCTTGTTTTTTTGATGATTTTACAGGAAGTATATAACACTTTTATAATATTGTGTATATTTGATTAATAAAAAAAATAGAAGTGAAAAAAAGCACAATATTTATTATTTTAATATTTTTTTCTTAGAATTAAGAGCACAAAATTTTATGTCTATCTTATTACCTATAGACGTTCAAGTAGGTAAGTGTTATAATAGATGTCTTAGTCTCACTGAAAAATGGGAATGGAAAGAAATTGACTGTAAAAAAAAAGGAATTAAAGCCTGTTCTTTCAAAGAAAGAGCACAGCCAATTATTGATAAGAAGAAATAGAGAATTAAAAGCTTATCAAGAAAAACTTAGGTTATAAAATTAAGGTTATATCAATTCAATTTTGAAATGCGCTAAATAGATTTAAAATATTTTTATGTTTTACAATCTTGAAATTTCAAGCATAGCTATGGTTTAAATTTAAAGTGCAGTAAAATCGTGAAAAGATAAATAATTTATAGCGTATTTTGATGTTGAGTTGGTATTACAGGTAAATATGATAAAGCAACGTATTATGCGCATCATAAATATTTACGTAAAAAAGTTAAGTATGAACGTAAACGAGAGAAAATAGCTAAAAAAATCGCAAGAGAAAAGTAAAAATAACAGGATTTTAAATGCTTGAAAATTATACATTTAACCTTTGAATAAATAAAAATAAAGGTTAAATAAGATTACATTATATTTATTTTTTTCAAATTCAAAATACTACTGCTTATATCAAAAAAAAGGAATAGATTTGCGCTCCAAATTAAAAAGATAAAGATGAAACGTATTAATGAATATAAAAAACTGTTTAAGGTAGAAGGAGCAATTAACCTTAAAGAGTTGAAAACTACATATAGAGGTTTAGTCAAGATTTGGCATCCAGATAAATTTCAAGACCAAGAAAAAAAGGATGAGGCAGAAGTTAAAAGTCAAAAAATTATTGATGGTTATCATTTTTTAGTTAGTATCGCTCCAAAAACGAAAGAAACCAACTTAGAAGAATATAATACAATAACGATACAATCTCCAGTTGTTGACTTTCATCATAAAAGTATGCTTTTAGAAGTTACTTTTACAGATGGTAATACCTATGAATATTTTGGAGTGAATAAGAAACTATTTGGTAAATTTGTGAATAGTAAGTCCATTAATAATTTTGGGAAAAGAAATATTTTTAATTCTTTTCTTTATAGAAAATCTAAGAAAGCATCCGTAACAGTTTAATAATTTATTGACTGGTTGTTAGAAGATTAAGAATTAAATAAATCACCTAATAAAATTTCAACATCCATAATTTCTAGACCATAATTACTTTTTTCAACACCATAATTAGTTATAAAAGTTGTAAAGACTTGTTTTTTTGTTTTGGTATAATCAATAAAATGTTGTTTTCTTTCTCTAAGTGTTTCAGCATATTTTTTGTCTATTTTGAATTTAGCATTATAAAATTTTATTTCGCAAAGGTTAATTACGTTATCTTTTCTATCGATAATTAAATCTATTTGAAATCCTTGTTGATTTTTTTCTTTATTAGCTATAACTTGTAGACTGTAGTTTTGACTATAAACTCCAGAAATACCAAGCGTTTTTTTTATAGATTCTAAATGTTTGAAACATAAATTTTCAAATGCATAACCTGTCCATATTTTATAATTTTGACTTGTTGATATTTGACTCCAAATACCTTTAGTATAACGTTTGTTTTGTTTTATAAAGCGATGATAAAATATGGAATATTCATCATTCAACCTGTATAATGAGCCTCTTTTTTTTCTTTCAAATGGAGTAAGTTCTGTTATAAAACCAGTTAAAAGTAAATCATTTAATGTTCTATTAAAAGTTCCTCCAGAAGTTACTTTGCTTTTTAAAATGAGTTCTTTTGTAGTAAGACCTTGTTTAGATTTAGCTAAAACTTCAACAATAGCCTCATAATTATCTGCATTTTTAAATAATGCTTTGTAGAGATTGTCATATTCATTTTTTAACATTCCATCATTTGAGAAACACAATCTTTCAATTGCAACTGTAGCGCTTTCGCCTTTTTTTACTTGTTCTAAATAGTATGGAATGCCTCCAAAAGCCATATAGATTTTTGAAATTTCAGTATGGTTTAAACTAATTTTTCTACTTTTAAAAAAGTTTTTGGTTTCTTTTAGTGTAAATGGCTTTAAATTTAAAGTTGTAGTTAATCTATTATGTAAACCACCTTTATCATTAATTACTTTTTTTGTTAGCCAAGACGTTGATGAGCCACAAACAACCAAGATGAAATGTTTTTCTTTAGATAAGTAGTCATTCCAAAAATGAGCTAAGAATTGTAAGAAATTAGATTTGTACGTAGTTATCCAAGGAAGTTCATCTATAAATAGAACTTTTTTAGTTCTTTTATTGAGTGTTTCTAAATATTGTTTAAGATAGAGAAATGCTTCTTGCCAATTTTTTATTGGAGAAATTAATTGAAGATTACTATACTTATTTAAGGTGTTTGTAAAGTTTATTAACTGTTCTTTTTTGTTGGCATTTTGGATGCCAGTTAATCGAAATGAAATATTTTTTTTATAAAAAGTGTCAATAAGATATGTTTTACCAACACGTCTTCTACCTGTTACGGCTACAAATGATGATTTGTTTATTGTCAGTAATTCGTTTAGCGTTTTAGTTTGTGATTCTCTACCAGTTATCATATTTCAGGACTTAAAAGTACTTCGTAAAAATACTATTTTTTTTGGAATTACATACAATAAATGTATAGATAATTCCAATTGAGTTATTTATATAATGGAATTATCTATAGTAAATGTATAGATAATTCCATTAAAAAGTAAAAATAATTGTTTTAATCAATCCTATCAAATCCACAATAAGAAACTAAAACATCAGGTATTTTAATACCATCTGGAGTTTGATGATTTTCTAAAAGTCCAGCCATAATTCTTGGTAAAGCTAAAGAAGAACCATTAAGTGTGTGTGCTAATTGCGTTTTACTATTTGTATCTTTATAACGTAATTTTAATCGGTTTGCTTGAAAAGTCTCAAAGTTAGAAACCGAACTTACCTCTAACCATCTATCTTGTGCAGTCGAAAATACTTCAAAATCATAGGTTAGGGCAGAGGTAAAACCAATATCGCCACCACAAAGGCGTAATATTCTAAATGGTAATTTAAGTTCACGTAAAATTTCAGTTACATGATTTACCATTCCGTCTAATGCTTCGTAAGATTTATTAGGATGTTCAATACGAACAATTTCCACTTTATCAAATTGATGTAATCTATTTAAACCTCGTACGTGCGCTCCATAAGAACCAGCTTCTCTACGAAAACAAGGAGTATATGCAGTTTTACAGATAGGAAAATCTTCTTCTTTTAAAATAACATCTCTAAAAATATTAGTTACAGGAACTTCGGCAGTTGGAATTAAATACAAATTATCTTTTGCATCGTGGTACATTTGTCCTTCTTTATCTGGTAATTGTCCAGTGCCATAAGCAGAAGCTTCATTTACAAAATGTGGCACTTGTACTTCGTCATATCCAGCAGTAGTATTTTTATCTAAAAAATAATTAATTAATGCGCGTTGTAACCTTGCACCTTTGCCTTTATATACAGGAAACCCAGCTCCAGTAATTTTATTACCTAATTCGAAATCAATAATATCGTATTTTTTTGCTAATTCCCAATGTGGTATAGCTCCTTCGTATAATGTTGGAATTTCTCCTTCTTGGAAGATAGTTTCGTTGTCCTCTTCACTACTTCCCTTAGGTACAAGAATATTAGGAATATTAGGTATTTCATATAATAATTCGTTTAAAACGGTATTATTTTCTGCTAAACTTTCTTTTAATTCGTTAGATAAAGTTTTAAGAGAACTAGATTTTTCTTTTAAAATAGTTGCTTCAGTTGCTTTACCAGATTTGTATAGGTTACCAATCTCTTTTGCTAATATATTTGCTTCAGCAAGTGTATTGTCTAATTGCGTTTGAATGACTTTTCTGTTTTCATCAGCGGACAATACATTTTCTATCATTTTCTCTGCATCAGCAAAATTTCTAACAGCTAATCCTCTAAGGACTTCTTCTTTATTTTCTTTAATAAATGATACTTGTAACATCGTTCTTTTTAATTTAAGGAACAAAGATAGTTAAAATTCAAAATTTAATATCGAAGTGGTTAAAATATTGTTGGTAAGAAAACTATTTTTAAAATTTAGGAACTTGGTTCGTACTTATTTTTAATATATTTTCTTGCTTCTTTTTCGTCCAACTTTATTTGTTCTACAAGAGCATCAAATGATGGAAATTTATGTTCATCACGAAGTCGTTTTAGAATACATATTTGAATACCATCTCCGTAAACATCTGCTTTAAAATCTAATAGATGAACTTCAATAGTTCTACTTTTTCCGTTTACAGTAGGTCTAAGTCCAATATTCATAATGCCAAAAAATTGTTTTGTTTTTAGTTTTGCACAAACAACATAGACACCATTTTTTGGAATTAATTTAGAAGCTTCTGCAATTTGAATGTTTATGGTTGGATAATTCCATTTATTTCCAAGACCTTGACCTCTAACAACTTTTCCGGTAATGTAATACTCATATCCTAGATATTTATTAGCAGTACTAATATCGCCTTCTTCTAATGCTTTTCTGATTTTAGTAGAGCTTACATTGACACTTTTAATTTCTTTAGCAGAAATTTCTTTTACTTTAAAATTATAAAGTTTACCATATTCTTGAAGTTGTTCAAAATTACCTTCTCTATTTTTACCGAAGCGATGATCGTAGCCAATAACAAGTTTTTTTATATGTAATTTGTTTACTAAAACATTACGAACAAATTCTAATGCAGTTTGTCGAGAAAAATCTTTGGTAAAAGGTTCGATAATCAAACAATCAATACCAGCTTTTTCTAAAAGAATAATTTTTTCGTCTAAGGTATTGAGTAGTTTTAAGATACTTCCATCTTGAAGAACCTTTCTTGGATGTGGAAAAAAGGTAAGTAATACAGAATTCGTATCCTTTTTATTAGCAATTATTTTTTGGATTATTTTTTGATGCCCAATATGTACACCATCAAAAGTACCAACCGTTATGGTGCTTTTTTTTGTTAAATTAAATTCCGATAAACCTCTAAAGATTTTCAATTTTTGATTTGTTTTTTTGAAGTCCAAAAATAAAACAAGTTTATTATATTTGTATGATTTATAGATGAAACTTTTCGATTTTTTAAAATTAGAAGGTAAGAACAAAAAAGGAATGTATTAAAATCTATACTAAAAATTAAATTATACATTAAAATGAAACAAGATATTGTAATACCAAAGGTAGAAGATGTGTGTTTAGCTGTTGTACACGATTATAATAAAACATTTAAAACAAACGATTGGAATGTTTATTTGTTAAATGAAAAAGACATTGCCATAGAAATGGTATTGATACTTTCTAGAGGCTACGATAATACAAGAAAAACTGCAACCATGCGTCATAAAGTAGAAAGTTTACCAGCAAATTCAGGAATAAAGATTGAATTTATGCAAGACGAGGTTTTGGTTTTGAATAATGAATTTAAAGTAACTTTTTTTGCGAATAATAAATTGTATGATAAAACATTTTTAATAAAGAAAAATACTATAAAAACTAGTGCGCAAAGGATGATAAAATCTCTTAATAAAAGAGGTATAATTATTAAATGATTAATTTAAAGAAGTAAATTCATTAAAAGTAATGCATTTTTCTTCCAAATAGCCTTCTAAAAATTTACTAGCTAGATTTGCATTAGTAGCTAGTTCTATTTTGTTTAAAATTTTATAAAGTTTTTTAGCAGTTGCTATTTTTTCTATATCCGAAAGCTCCGTTTTAATAGTAAAACTATTTTTATTAGAATTTGGAGTCATCTTTGGTTCAAAAATATTTTTTGTCCAATACGAATTGCCATTTTTAAATTTTATTTTAAGAATAGCATAGGCTTTTTTTCCAAGATTTAAGTTATGTTGGATGTGGTTATATATTGTTTGAGGAATCTCACTATCATTACCATAAACATTTTTTATAATATCTTTTTCTAATGGTAATAAATATTTTATTGCAGAATTCTTTTTAGTAGCAAATGTTTCAGGTCTAGATTTTAATAAAGGCATCATAATTAGAGGGTTTTATTTATGATGACAAAATTATACCTTAAAGATAATAAAAACACAAGGGTTTTTCCTGAAAATAAAAGGGGATTTTTCCCCTTTTATTTCATTTATGAGTTTTAAGCAAGGCTATTTACATATTCATTGAAAGTAGTAAATCCTTTTTCTTCTAAAAAACCAACTAAATATTTCTTTGCAATAGAATTGTCGTATCTATTTTCTAAAATAGTGACAGCATTTCGAATTTTATTAATTTCAATAATACTTTTCGCAGATTTTACTTCTTGTAAAGAAGATGTATTCTTTTTTGAGGGTAAAATACTATGATTAATTTCATCAATGACACTTGTAAAATTTTGATATTCTTTTTTAAACTTGAACTTTTCTTTGGTTTTAAAATGTTCAATAGTCGATATTTGTTCGACAGAATTTGTTTTTTTAACCGTTGCTGTATTATTTGTTTTTGTATTGTCAGGTATAGATAAATAAGCATTAAGTTCTTTTTGAATAGAAATTAAAAAATCGTTTTTGGGTACCTGAGGGCTAATTTTTATTGAATTTTTCATACTAAAGGGGGGTTTTAGTTATTTTTAACTGTCAAATATAAGAAAAAAATAATTCAAATAGAAATAATTTTAGATTTTTTGATTAATGTTTTAAACAATTCCAAATAGAATCTTCTGGAGGGTAACAAATTAAGTCCATATTGTTTTTTTTGACAGGATGTATAAAACTTATTTTATAAGCGTGAAGGTGTATTCCGCCATTTTTATTACTTCTATTAAAGCCATATTTAAGATCGCCTTTAATTGGAGATTTGATACTCGAAAGTTGCGCTCTTATTTGATGATGTCTACCAGTTTCTAAATTAATTTCTAATATATGGTAATTGTCTAAATTTTGATAAATTTTATAATGTAAAATCGCTTTTTTTGTATTTTCGGTAATTCGATTAAATACAATGGCTTTGTTGTTATTTGTATTTTTGCGTAAATAATGTATAAGCGTATCTTTTTCTTTAGTAGGTTTGTTTTTAACTACTGCTAAATATGTTTTTTGTATTTCTTTATCTCTTAACATTTTGTTTAAGCGACTAAGGGCTTTTGAGGTACGAGCAAATATTACAATACCACTTGTAGGTCTATCTAATCGGTGTACAACTCCTAAATATACATTACCAGGTTTATTGTATTTATCCGCAATATACTCTTTTACAATATCGTTAAGTGGCTTGTCTTTTGTCTTATCTCCTTGTACGATATCTCCAACTCTTTTATTAACAATAATAAGATGATTGTCTTCGTAGATAACTTGTAGATTATTTTTATTTGTGATTATTCGCAATTGGAATTTCTGGTTAATTTGGTTCTGGTTTTTGTAGGTCGCTATTTATTTTATGAATAAAATTTAAAATATCTTCTTTTCCATTTTTTTCTACAGAAGAAGAAATGAAATAGGTAGGTAGAGTTTCCCAATACCGAAGCATTTCTTTTTTATAATGAGCAATATTTTTTGGTAATTGTGCTTTTGTGAGTTTATCCGATTTCGTAAAAATAATACAAAAAGGAATGTTATTTTCGCCTAAAAATTGCATGAATTCTAAATCAATTTTTTGCGGTTCATGTCTAGAGTCAATTAAAACAAAAGAACAAACTAATTGCATTCTTTTACTAAAATAATCGTAAATAATATCTTGAAATTTACTTCTAGCTTTTTTGGAAACTTTTGCATAGCCATAGCCAGGTAAATCTACCAAAAACCAATTGGAATTTATAATAAAATGATTGATTAATTGTGTTTTTCCAGGTTTGTTAGAAGTTTTAGCTAAACTTTTGTTGTTGGTTAGCATATTTATTAAAGAAGATTTCCCAACATTAGATCTTCCAATAAAAGCATATTCTGGTAACTGTTCTGTTGGACACTTATTTACATTGGTGTTGCTTATAACAAACGAAGCGTTTTTAATATGCATAATTTTTTATTAAGGCGTATTCGCTAAAGTTGTTGCTTTTCTAGCCATTCTTCAATAATTTCATTAAAACGATCAGGATGTTCCATCATAGGAGCATGTCCGCATTTTTCAACCCAATATAAATCCGAATTAGGTAGTAAAGTATTAAATTCATCAGCAACTTCTGGAGGAGTAACTTCGTCATTTTTCCCCCAAATTAAACAAACAGGCATTTTTAAATTTGGTAAATCGTTTGCCATATTGTGTCTAATTGCGCTTTTTGCAATGGCAAGAGTTCTAATCAACTTGCTCCTATCGTTAATTGTAGCAAAACTTTCATCTACAATCTCTTTAGTAGCAATATCATTATCATAAAATACATCTTGTACTTTTTTCTTTACGTATTCGTAATCTCCTCTTCTCGGAAAACTTCCACCCATTGCATTTTCATATAATCCAGAGCTTCCAGTTAAAATCATTCCGATTACGTTTTTTGGAAACATTTTCGCAAAATACAAAGCAACATGACCACCAAGAGAATTTCCCATAAGGATATACTTGTCAATTTTTTTAAATGCAATAAAAGTTTTTACGAATTTAGCTAAATTTTTAACATTAGTTTTTAATAATGGTAAATCATATATTGGTAATTCAGGCATTAAAATTTGATATCCTTTAGGAGGAAAATATTCAAAAACACCTTCGAAATTACTTAAATTCCCCATCAATCCGTGAAGGATAATAATTGGTGTTCCTTCTCCAATTTCTAAATATTGAAAACCACCTTCTTTTTTTAAAATTTTATTCATTAAAACATTCTGTTTAAATCAAGTTGCAAAGATAATCATTTTGTTTCAAAATACAATTTTAATTGCAGATGAAGCATGGTATTTTAGTATTAATATACTTTGGTGTAATTATAATATTGAAAATCAAATAAATACAAATTAAAATATAAAGTTATCAACAATGTGGTAAAAAATGGATAAAAGTGGGAAAAATACGTATATTTGTGCTTTAATAAGGATATTGAGCAATTAAAGTGGTAAATCTGATTGGAACATACGAGTGTAAAGCAGATGTAAAAGGTAGGTTAATGCTACCTTCTGCATTAAAAAAACAGCTACATGCTGTTTTGCAGGAGGGGTTTGTTTTAAAACGTTCGGTTTTTCAGCCATGTTTAGAGTTGTATCCAATGAGCGAGTGGAATATAATGATGCAAGGAGTAAATAAGTTGAATCGATTCAAGAAAAAAAACAACGATTTTATTAGAAGATTTACGGCAGGAGTTAAAATAATTGAATTAGATGCTTCGGGACGATTATTGATTCCAAAAGATTTGCATTCGTTTGCAGGAATATCTAAAGAAATAGTGGTTGCATCGGCAGTAAATATCATTGAAATTTGGGATAAAGATAAATACGAAAAGGCAATAAACGATGCGACGGTAGATTTTGCAGATTTAGCAGAGGAGGTAATGGGAAATAATGAAGAAGATGGAATATCATAATCCAGTTTTGCTTCAAGAAAGTGTAGATGGTTTAGATATAAAACCAGATGGAATTTACGTAGATGTTACGTTTGGAGGAGGAGGGCATTCTAGAGAAATTTTGAAAAGACTAGGAGAAAAAGGAAAATTATTTGCTTTTGACCAAGATTTAGATGCAATAAAAAATACGATTGATGATGAGAGGTTTGTTTTGATAAATGAGAATTTCAGATTTGTAAAACAATTTTTACGCCTTAATGGATATAAAAAAGTAGATGGAATATTGGCAGATTTAGGAGTTTCTTCACATCAATTTGATGTGGCAGAGAGAGGATTCTCTACAAGATTTGATGCAGAATTAGACATGCGAATGAATCAGGAAGGTAAAAAAACAGCATACGATGTTGTTAATTTTTATAGCGAAGAGGTGTTGGCAAATGTATTGTTTCAATACGGAGAGTTGCGAGGTTCTAGAGCGATGGCAGCTAAAATTGTTGAGGCGAGGCAAGAAAGTAAAATTAAAACAAGTTTTGAATTAAAGAATGTTTTGAGCAAGTTTTTACCAAAAGCAAAAGCGCATAAAATATTGGCTCAGATTTTTCAAGCAATACGGATAGAAGTTAACAAAGAGTTGGAAGTGTTAAAAGAGTTTTTACTACAAACGATAGATTTATTAGAAGAAGGAGGGAAGATTAGTATAATATCCTATCATTCGCTAGAAGATCGATTGGTAAAAAGGCTAATACAAAAAGGAATGTTTGAAGGAGAACCGAAAAGAGATTTTTATGGAAATTTTACAGTTCCATTTAAAAAAGATGGAAAGTTAATCGTTCCAAATAAAGAAGAGATAAGTAAAAACAGTAGAGCAAGAAGTGCGAAATTACGTGTGGCATTTAAAATATAATGGGTAGAAAACAACAGATATACGATATTTTAAAAGGAAAATTCCTTGTAGACGAAGATGCGTTTAAAAATTGGATGTTTATTCTGTTTCTAACATTTTTAGCACTAATAATGATATCGAGTTCGCATAGTGTGGATAGAAAAGTGCAAAAAATAGCAAAATTAAATAGACAGAAAAAAGAGTTGCGAAGTGAGTTTGTAGCAACAAGGTCAGATCTGATGAAACTAAAAATGGAATCGTCGGTAGTTAAACAATTAGAAAATAAAGGATTGATAGTGTCGGCAGAACCGCCAATAAAAATAAAAATAACGAGTAGAAGAAAATAAGATTTTAGTAAAGAATGGCAACCGAAAAAAAGAACATATTAGCAAAATTATATCCTGTAGCAATAGGATTGTTGTTGTTTGCACTAGTTGTTGTTTATAAGTTGATATCTATTCAAATCATAAATGGCGATAAGTACAAAGAAGAAGCAAAAACAAGAACCGTAAAGAGATTTCCAATACCTGCAAATAGAGGAAATGTGTATTCGGCAGATGGAAGCCTGTTAGCAACATCAGTTTCGAGATATGATATTAGGATGGATCTAGTTACTGTTTCGGATAAAAATTTTAAAAAACATGTAAAAGGCTTAGCAAAAGCGATGGCGAAAATGTTTTCAAAATCAGCTAGTGAATACGAAACGAGATTACGAAAAGCAAAAAAAGATAAAAACCGTTATTACTTAATAGCAAGAAATTTAAGTTATACAGAGTATATAAAGGTAAAGAATTTTCCATTGTTTGATTTAGGAGCTTACAAAGGAGGGTTTATAAAAGAACAAAAAACAGTTCGAGAGAGACCAATAGGTAGAATAGCAGAAAGAACCATAGGTTGGGATGAAAAACGAATAGGAGCAGATGGTAAAGAGTTTTCGGCAAGAGTTGGTTTAGAAGGAAATTATCGAAAGTATTTAAGAGGAAAAGATGGGAGGCGTTTAAAACAAAAAATAGCGAAAGGGCAATGGAAACCAATTTTCGATGCGCAAGAAGTAGAACCAGTCGATGGGCAAGATATAATTACCACGATAAATACGAATATACAAGATATAGCACATCATGCATTGTTAGGACAATTGGAAAAGTATAAAGCAGAACATGGTACAGTGATAGTAATGGAGACGAAAACAGGAGAAGTAAAAGCAATATCTAATTTAGGAAGAGTAAAAAATGGAAAATATTACGAAAGGCTTAACTATGCAATAGGAGAAAAACATGAGCCAGGATCAACATTTAAGCTAATGAGTATGGTAGTTGCGTTAGAAGATAAAGTAATAGATAGTGGAGCCGTAATAGATACCGAAAATGGAAGATGGAAAGTAGGGAAAAGAATAGTAAAAGACTCACATCGTGGAGGATATGGTAAAATTTCAGCAGCAAGAGTTATAGAATTGTCTTCTAATGTAGGAATCGCAAAAATAATTCAAAATAATTATAAGCATAATCCGCAAAAATTTATAGATGGACTACATAAACTGGAAGTAGGTTTTAAATTAAATCTACCAATAAAAGGAGAAGGAGAGCCGTATTTGCCAAATCCAAAAATAAAAGAAAAATGGTATGGAACAACATTACCATGGATGAGCTTTGGATATGGAGTAGAAATTACGCCATTGCAAACACTAGCTTTTTATAATGCAATAGCAAATAACGGAAAAATGGTAAAACCGCTTTTTGTAAAAGCAATAAAACAACAAGATGTAGTATTAGAAACATTTAAAACAGAAGTGATAAATGAAAAAATATGTTCGCAGTCCACAATTAACAAAGTGACCGAAATGCTTAAAAATGTGGTAAAAAGAGGAACAGCAAAAAACATATACAACAAAAATTATTTCTTAGCAGGAAAAACTGGAACCTGTTTGGTAGACTATGCAAAGGGAAAAGAAACACAATATATAGCATCATTTGCAGGTTTTTTTCCAGCAGATAATCCAAAATATTCTTGTATTGTAGTAATACATAAGCCAGATAAAACAGTAGGATATTACGGAAATATAGTAGCAGCACCAGTATTTCAAAAAATAGCACAAAAACTATATACAGATACACCAATATTAAACGAATTTGAAAAGCTAAAAACGAACTATGCATCTTTAGAAAATGCTTATAAAGGATATTATAAAAAATCACAAAAGCAATATAAAAATATTCCAAATGTAAAAGGTATGGTAGGAATGGATGCCATTTCAATACTAGAAAATTTAGGGCTTAAAGTGCATTTTAAAGGAAGTGGGAAAGTAAAAAATCAATCCATAAAAGCAGGAGCAAAACTAACCAAAGGAAGAACGATAGTATTAGAATTAAGTTAAAAAAATAAGAGTCTGATTGAAAAATAAATGAAAAAAATAAAAGACATATTAGAAAATGTAAGCATAAATACAATTTATGGAAGTACAGATATGTCAATTAATGAAATACAATTCGATTCTAGAAAAATAAAAAAAGGAGATTTATTTGTAGCGCAAAAAGGTTTGCATTTTGATGGACATCAATTTATAGAAAAAGCAATAGAAAACGGAGCAAAAGCAATTGTTTGTCAAGAAAAAAACACAAGTATAGATAAAAAAAATATTACATATATATATGTAGAAGATACAAATAAAGCATTAGCAGTATTGGCATCTAATTATTATGGAAAACCGTCTAAAAAATTAAAATTAATCGGAATTACAGGGACAAATGGAAAGACAACCATAGCAACATTGTTGTATAATTTGTTTAAAAAAGCAGGATATAAAACAGGATTGTTATCTACAGTAGTAGTTAAAATAGATGAAAAAGAAATAGAAGCAACACATACAACACCAGATAGTTTAACTATAAATAAATATATAAAAATGATGGTAGAGCAAGGTGTTACACATTGCTTTATGGAAGTGAGTTCGCATGGAATTCATCAAAAAAGAACAGAAGGTTTGCACTTTAAAGGAGGCGTATTTACAAACCTAACACACGACCATTTAGATTACCATAAAACATTTGCAACGTATCGAGATATAAAAAAGAAGTTTTTTGACGAATTGCCAAAGTCAGCATTTGCATTGGTAAACATAGATGATAAAAATGGAATGGTAATGCAACAAAATACAAAGGCAAAAAAGAAAAGTTATGCTTTAAAAACCGTAGCAGATTACAAAGTTCGAATTATCGAAAATCAACTAAATGGATTGTTATTACAGATAAATAATACAGAAGTATGGTCAAAATTAATAGGCAAGTTTAATGCATATAATTTGGCAGCAATATTTGGAGTAGCAATAGAATTAGATTTAGATAAGATGGAAGTTTTAAGAATAATAAGCGAACTAGACTCCGTAAGTGGAAGATTTCAGTATACAGTTTCGGAAAGCGGAATAACAGCAATAGTAGATTATGCACATACGCCAGATGCCTTAAAAAATGTATTAGAAACTATAAATGAAATAAAAGTAAACGGAAATAAAGTAATAACAGTAGTAGGATGTGGCGGAGATAGAGATAAAACAAAAAGACCAAAAATGGGACATATAGCCACACAATTATCCGATCAAGTAGTCTTTACATCCGACAATCCAAGAAGTGAAGATCCAGAAACAATTATTAGAGAAATGGAAGAAGGAGTGTCTAAAGAAAATGAAGCAAAAGCAGTATCAATAACCAACAGAAAACAAGCAATAAAAGTGGCAAGTAAGTTGGCAAAAAAAGGAGATATATTATTGGTGGCAGGAAAAGGACACGAAACATATCAAATCATAAAAGGAGTTAAATCCCATTTTGACGATTACGAAATTGTAACCAAATTATTATCAAATCAACAAATCAACAAACCGACAAATTAACAAATTAGCCAAAAATGTTATACTACTTATTCGATTACATAGAGCAACATTATCGACTGTCAGGAGCAGGTTTGTTTCGATACATTACATTTCGTTCGGCACTAGCATTTGTTATGGCATTATTTATAGCAACCTTTTTTGGAAAACGAATAATAAATAAACTAAGAAGATTGCAAATAGGAGAAACGGTGCGAGATTTAGGATTAGATGGGCAAACGCAAAAAGCAGGAACGCCAACTATGGGCGGAATCATCATCATATTAGGAACCTTAATACCAGTATTGTTACTAACACAGTTAGATAATGTGTATATCATATTATTGATAGTAACAACACTTTGGATGGGAACAATAGGTTTTATAGACGATTATATAAAAGTATTTAAAAAAGATAAAGAAGGCTTGTCAGGTAAATTCAAAATAGTAGGACAAGTAGGTTTGGGATTAATAGTCGGTTTGGTTCTATATTTTAATCCAAATGTAACCATGAAAGAAGAATTGCATCAAAATCAAATAGAGGTAGTGAAAGGAAAAAATCCAGCACAGTATTTTGGAGAAGCCGAGAAATCAACAAAAACAACCATACCGTTTCTAAAAGATAACGAATTTGATTATGCAAGATTAATAAGTTGGATGGGAGATGACTATAAAAAATATGCATGGATACCATTTCTAATAATGGTAATATTAATTATAACAGCAGTGTCAAATGGAGCAAATCTAACCGATGGAATAGATGGATTAGCAGCAGGAACATCTGCAATAGTAGTGTCGACTTTAGCCGTTTTTGCATGGGTGTCAGGAAACTTAGTATTTGCAAATTATCTAAATGTAATGTTTATACCAAATTCAGGAGAAATAACCATTTTTATAAGTGCATTTGTAGGAGGATTGATAGGGTTTTTATGGTACAATACCTATCCAGCACAAGTGTTTATGGGAGATACAGGAAGTTTAACCATAGGAGGGATAATAGCAGTAATCGCAATAGCAGTAAGAAAAGAATTATTAATACCAATTCTTGCAGGAATATTTTTAGTAGAAAATTTATCCGTAATAATGCAAGTAGCATGGTTTAAGTATACGCGAAAAAAATATGGAGAAGGAAGACGGATATTTTTAATGTCGCCATTACACCATCATTATCAGAAAAAAGGAATACACGAAAGTAAAATAGTGACGCGTTTTTGGATTGTAGGAATTATGTTGGCAGTAATAACAATAGTTACATTGAAAGTGAGGTAGTGTAGTTTGTTGATGTGGGTATTTGTTTATTCAAGTACACAAACAAATAAACAAAAAACGAATGAACAGAATAACAATATTAGGAGCAGGAGAAAGTGGAGTTGGGACAGCAATTCTAGCAAAAAAACAAGGATATGCAGTGTTTATTTCCGATAAAGGAAAGATAGCAGATAAATACAAAAAAGTTCTTTTACATAACGACCTTCAATTTGAAGAGAAAAAACATTCAGAAGCAAAGATACTAGAAGCAAATATAGTAATGAAAAGTCCAGGAATACCAGATGAAATTCCATTAATAAAAAAAATAAGAGATTCTGGAATAGCAGTAATATCAGAAATAGAATTTGCAAAACAGTATACCAATGCAAAGTTAATTGGAATAACAGGAAGCAATGGTAAAACAACAACAACATTATTGTTGAGCCATATATTAAATAAAGAAAACTTAAATGTAGGCACAGCAGGAAATATAGGAGCAAGTTTTGCCTTACAAGTAGCGCAACAAAAATATGATTTATATGTGTTGGAGTTGAGTAGTTTTCAGTTAGATGGAATAATAGAATTTGCGCCGCATATAGCAATAATAACAAATATATCGCCAGATCACTTAGATAGATATGCGTATAAGTATAAAAATTATGTGAAAGCAAAATTTAGAATTACAAAAAATCAAACAGAGAACGATTATTTGATTTACGATGCAGATGATAAAGCAATTAAGAAATGGATGCAAAACAATAAAACAAAAGCAAAATTGGTACCATTTACATTAGGTGCAAAAATAAAAGAATCGAAAGAAGGAGCGTACGTAGAAGACAATAAAATAATAATAGAATTAAACGAAAACACATTTATAATGGGAATAGCAAATTTAGCACTACTAGGTAAGCATAATGTAAAAAATGCGATGGCAGCAACAATGGCAGCAACATTGTTAAAGGTAAGAAAAAACACCATAAGAGAAAGCCTGTCGGATTTTGAAGGCGTAGAGCACCGATTAGAAAATGTATTGAAAATAAATGGCGTTCAGTATATAAATGATAGTAAAGCAACAAATATTAATGCAACCTATTATGCGTTAGAAAGTATGGAGACGCCAACAGTATGGATTGTAGGAGGAATAGATAAAGGAAACGACTACGATGAGTTATTACCTTATGTAAATGAAAAAGTAAAAGCAATAGTTTGTCTAGGAGAAGATAACGCAAAAATAAAAGCAGTATTTTCTAATGTAATAGATTTAATAGTAGAGACAAAAGGAGCAGAAGAAGCCGTAAAAGTAGCATATAAAATAGCAGAAAAAGGAGATACTGTATTATTGTCACCAGCATGTGCAAGTTTTGATTTGTTCGAAAATTATGAAGATAGAGGAAGACAATTTAAAGCAGCAGTAAGACGATTGTAGAAGTCAATGCCGAAGAGTTGGCAGAAAAGAGAATGAATGAAAAACAACTAAGCACCTTGTAGAGAAACAAAAAAAGAAAACAAAAAGTATATTGAACAACATATTTACACATATAAAAGGAGATAAAACAATTTGGGCAATAATTGCAATGTTAGCAATATTTTCCTTTTTGCCAGTATATAGCGCAAGTACAAATTTAGTATATGTAGTTTCAAACGGTACAACAACAGGGCATTTAATAAAACATGCTGTTTTGTTGTTATTAGGTTTTATAATAATATATGCAACACATAAAATACCATACCGTTATTTTAGTGGATTGTCTGTAATAATGATACCAATAGTATTGCTGTTATTGGCGTATACGTTATTTCAGCCAAGAAACGAAAACGCAATTATGGCAGCAAGATGGATAAGTGTGCCGTTTACAAGTTTTAAATTTCAAACGTCCACATTAGCAGGTGTAATATTAATGATATATGTCGCAAGATATTTTGCAAGAAATAAAGATAAAAAAATAGAATTTAAGCAAAGTTTGTTGCCGCTATGGTTGCCAGTAGCAGCTATATTAGGATTAATATTTCCAGCAAATTTTTCAACAGCAGCAATGTTGTTTATTATGGTAGTTATGTTAACTTTTTTCGGAAATTATCCAATAAAATATATAGTATCAATTATAGGAATGGGAATTGTAGTATTGGCAATATTCATAATAACCGTAAAAGCATTTCCAGAAAAATTTAAAAATTCAAGAGTACAAACATGGATAAATAGAGTAGAGAATTTTTCGGATAAAGAAAGTAAAGAACAATACCAATCGTTTAAAGCAAAAGTAGCAATATATTCAGGAGAAATTACAGGAAAAGGACCAGGAAAAAGTATTCAGAAAAATTTTTTACCACAGTCCTCTTCCGATTTTATATATGCAATTATAGCAGAAGAATATGGGCTAATAGGAGCATTGGCATTAATAGTGTTGTACATGCTGTTGTTATTTAGAATTGTAATGGTAGCGACAAAAACACAAACCATTTTTGGAACATTAGCCGTTTTGGGTGTAGGCATACCAATTGTATTTCAAGCCATGACAAATATGGCAGTCGCAGTAGGATTGTTTCCGGTAACAGGGCAACCATTACCATTAATTAGTGCAGGAGGAACCTCCATTTGGATGACCTGTTTTGCAATAGGAATCGTATTAAGTGTTAGTGTAGCAAAAGGAGAAAATATATCGACAATAAATAAAAATACAGAAACCGATAATCCGTTAGAAGTATTGCACGAAGCGATAGGATAAAAGTATAAAATAGATAAAAACAAACAATCGAAAAAAAAATAAACATATTAATATCAGGAGGCGGAACAGGAGGACATATATATCCCGCAATTGCAATCGCAAATGAGATAAAATCTCGTTATCCAGAAGCGCAATTTTTATTTGTAGGAGCAAAAGATAGAATGGAAATGGAAAAAGTACCACAAAATGGATACGAAATAAAAGGACTATGGATAAGTGGAATACAAAGAAAGATAACACTAAAAAATATGATGTTTCCATTTAAGCTAATTAGTAGTTTGTGGAATGCAAATAAAATAATTAAAAAATTTAAGCCAAATGTGGTTATAGGAACAGGAGGATTTGCATCAGGACCAACATTAATACGAGCAAGTGCAAAAGGAATACCGACATTGATACAAGAACAAAATTCATATCCAGGAATAACCAATAAGTTACTAGCAAAAAAAGCACATAAAATATGTGTAGCGTATGATGGATTAGAACGATTTTTTCCCAAAAAAAACATAATAAAAACGGGAAATCCAGTACGACAAGATTTATTGACAATAGATGTAAAACGAGAAGAAAGTCTGTCGTATTATAAACTAAATAAAAGTAAAAAAACACTAGTAGTAATAGGAGGCAGTTTAGGAGCAAGAGCAATAAATAAATTAATAGAAAGTCAAGTACATTGGTTGGTAGAGCAAAAAATGCAAATTATTTGGCAAACAGGAAAGTTATATTACGAAGCATATAAAAAATACGATGAAATAGAAGGCGTACAAACACATGCATTCTTAAATAAGATGGATTTGACTTACGCAGCAGCAGATATAATAATAAGTAGAGCAGGAGCAGGATCTATATCCGAATTATGTATCGTAGGAAAACCAACAATTTTTATACCAAGTCCAAATGTAAGCGAAGATCATCAAACCAAAAATGCAGAAGCAGTAGTAAATAAAAAAGCAGCAATATTACTAAAAGAAAGAGAATTAGAAAGATTCCAGACGGTATTTACAGGGCTGCTAGAAGATGAAAATAGACAAGGAGAATTAAGAAAAAATATAAAAAAACTAGCCTTACCGAATGCAACAAAAAATATTGTAGATGAGGTTATAAAAATTATAAAATAAACGCAAGTTAACCTTGAGGTTAAGTTATATGAACGTGCAAATAAACATATCAGCATACAAAAATCTATATTTTATCGGAATAGGAGGGATAGGAATGTCTGCATTAGCACAATATTTTTTAAAAACAGGAAAAAAAATAGCAGGATATGATAAAGTACCAAGTAACATAACAAAACGTTTAGAAAAATTAGGAATAGAAATACATTATAAAGAAGATATAGGATTAATTTCAAAACAACTTTTAGAAAAAGAAAAAACACTAATTGTATATACACCAGCAATTCCAAAAGAACATAAAGAGCTAAATTATTTTATAAAAAATAAATATGTAATATTAAAACGAGCAGCATTATTAGGATTAATAACTAAAGAAACATTTTGTTTTGCAGTTGCAGGAACACATGGAAAAACAACAACAACGGCAATATTAGGATATGTATTAAAAGAAACAGGAATAAATGCAACCTCATTTTTAGGAGGAATAGCAACAAACTATAAATCCAATTTAATAGAAGGAGGAAATAAAATAAGTGTCGTAGAAGCAGACGAATACGATAGATCGTTTTTGCAGCTAAGACCAAATATAGCATGCATAACAACGATGGATGCAGATCATCTAGATGTTTATAAAAAAGCAACAATATTAGAAGAAACTTTTAAAGAGTTTGCAAAAATAGTAACCAATAAATTATTTGTTCGGTATGGCTTAGGCCTTAACGGAATAACATTTGGCTTTGAAGAAAAAGCAGACTACCAAGTAAAGAATAATCGAGTAGAAAAAGGCATGTCCGTTTTTGATGTAAAAACACCAACAGAAACGATAAGTAATGTAAAAATCCAATTATTAGGAGCACATAATGTTTTAAATGCATTAGGAGCAATAGCAATGGCAGATTTTTACGAAATACCATTAGAAAAAATAAAGCAATCATTAGTAAACTTTAAAGGAATAGAACGAAGGTTTGATATAAAAATAAATACAGAAAATTTAGTGTTGATAGATGATTATGCACATCATCCAACCGAAATAAATGCAATTTATAAAACAATAAAAAAATTGTATCCAAATAAATATAAAATGGTAATATTTCAGCCACATTTATATAGTAGAACTAAAGATTTTATAGAAGAATTTGCAACGAGTTTAGCGCAATTTGATGCAGTAAAATTATTAGATATATATCCAGCAAGAGAAAAGCCAATGCAAGGAGTAACATCAAAATGGTTGGCAGAAAAAATAAAAAAGTATCATAAAAATGTAAACTGTATAGCATCAACAAAAGAAGCAGTATTAAGCCATATAAAAACGAAAAATACAGTAGTCTCAATGTTAGGAGCAGGAGATATAGGTGAAATAATAAAAGACGTTTGTAAAGAAATGACGATTTTAGAAAATGATTAAATATAAAATTTACATAAAAGCAGTATTTTTTATACTATGTATTGTAGGATTGTATGGTTTTGCAAATTATCGAAATGCAACAAGAAAAATAGTAGATATCCAAATAGAATTCGAACAAGGTGATAATCTGTATATAACATCCGAAATGGTTAATAAATTGTTAATACAAAGTTTGGGAAATGTGAAAAATACAACAAAAGAAAAATTACTTTTGAGGGTTGTAGAACAGCGAATTGAAAAAAATGTAATGATAGAAAATGCAGAAGTTTTTGTAACCGTAGATGGTGTTTTGAAAACAAAAGTATTGCAACGGAAACCAATTGCAAGAATACAAGAAAATACAAATTCATATTATCTAGATAGACAAGGTAAGAAAATGCCATTATCCATAAATTATTCAGCAAGAGTGCCAATAGTAACAGGAGTAAAAGAAAAAACGGATTTAGAAGAAGTATATCAATTTGTGACAAAAGTGTTAAAAGACACATTTATGCAAAAGCAGATTATAGCAATAGATATTAATACAGAAAAAGAGTTCCTTTTAAAAACAAGAATGGGAAACCAATTGATAGAATTTGGAAAATTAAAAGAGATAGATAAAAAAATAAAAAAATTAGAAGCATTTTATCAGAAAGCAATTAAAGATAAAATATTAAATAAATATAGTAAAATAAATTTAAAATATAACAAACAAATAGTTTGTACAAATAAATAAATTATGGAGAATCAAGTAGCTGTAGGTTTAGATATTGGAACAACCAAAATTGTAGCGATGATTGGGCGTAAAAATGAATATGGAAAAATAGAAGTGCTTGGTACCGGAAAAGCAGTAAGTATGGGAGTACATCGTGGCGTAGTAAATAATATTACCCAGACCATACAATCCATCCAACAAGCAGTAGAAGAAGCAGAAAACGAAAGCAATATAGAAATAAAAAATGTCGTTGTAGGTATAGCAGGACAACACATAAGAAGTCTACACCATAGTGACTATATAACGAGACCAAATGCAGAAGAAGTAATAGACGACGAAGATATAGAACGATTAAAAAATCAAGTACTGAAATTAGTAATGCTTCCAGGAGAAGAAATTATTCATGTACTGCCACAAGATTATAAAGTAGACGGGCAAAATGAAGTAGAAGAACCAATAGGGATGTTTGGAGGAAGATTAGAAGCAAATTTCCATGTGGTAGTAGGGCAAGTAGCATCCATTAGAAATATAGGAAGATGTATTAAAAGTTCAGGTTTAGGAATGTCAAACATTACATTAGAACCATTAGCGTCCGCAGAAGCAGTATTGAGTGCAGAAGAGAAGGAAGCAGGAGTGGCAATGATAGATATAGGAGGAGGAACAACCGACTTAGCAATATTTAAAGATGGTATAATACGACATACAGCAGTAATACCATTTGGAGGAAATGTAATAACAGAAGACATAAAAGAAGGATGTTCGATTATAGGAAAACAAGCAGAATTATTAAAAACAAAATTCGGTTCCGCTTGGCCAGGAGAAAATAAAGATAACGAAATAGTGTCCATACCAGGATTAAGAGGAAGAGACCCAAAAGAGATAACATTAAAAAATCTATCCAAAATAATCCACTCAAGAGCAGTAGAAATAATAAACGAAGTGTACTTAGAAATAAAAAATTATGGACACGAAGAATCTAAGAAGAAACTAATAGCAGGAATCGTATTAACAGGAGGAGGAGCGCAGTTAAAGCATATAAAGCAATTGGTAGAGTACATAACAGGAATGGATACACGAATAGGATATCCAAATGAACATCTAGCAAGCGATTCCGAAGAACAATTATCAAGTCCAATGTATGCGACAGCAGTAGGATTGTTAATGAATGGATTAGAACAAAAAGCAAAACAACAACAGAAAGAGCAAATAAAAGAAGAAGAGCTAATAGCAGAACAAGAAGTAGAAGAAACAAAAGAAGAGATAGAAGAAGTAGAAGAAAAAGAAAAAGAAATTTTTATAGAAACGACAGAAAAGAAAGAGAAAAAACCTTCCTTTTTTGAAAAATTTATACATAATTTAAGAGAGTTTTTAGACAATGCAGAATAAGAAAATCAAGAAAAAAAGTAACGTAGAAATAGTAGAAGACCCGAAAATAATTGAAATATGGACAATAAGATAACAAATTTTGAAAACATAGCATTTGATTTACCAAAAAACCATTCAAGTGTAATCAAAGTGATAGGAGTAGGAGGAGGAGGAAGTAATGCCGTAAATCACATGTTTAAAAAAGGCATAGAAGGTGTAGATTTTGCAATCTGTAATACAGATGCACAAGCATTAAATAATAGTCCAGTACCAATAAAAATTCAGTTAGGAGCGTCTTTGACAGAAGGCTTAGGAGCAGGAGCAAACCCAGAAGTAGGAGAGCAATCTGCAATAGAAAGTAAAGAAGCAATCGAGGCAATGTTAGGAAACAAAGCCAAAATGGTATTTATAACCGTAGGAATGGGTGGAGGAACAGGAACAGGAGCAGCACCAATAATAGCAAAAATGGCAAAAGAAATGGGATTGTTAACCGTAGCAATAGTAACAACACCATTTAGTTTTGAAGGAAAAACAAGAAACGAACAAGCACAAAAAGGAATAGAAAGACTAAGAGCACAAGTAGATTCCATAATTGTAATAAATAACAACAAACTACGAGAAGTATATGGCAATCTAGGATTCAAATCAGGCTTTTCAAAAGCAGATGAAGTCTTATCAACAGCAGCAATGGGAATAGCTAGAGTAATAACACACCATTATACGCAAAATATTGATTTTAAAGATGCAAATACAGTATTAGCAAATAGCGGATCAGCAATAATGGGATCAGCAATGGCAGAAGGAGTAAATAGAGCGCAAGAAGCAATAACAAAAGCATTAGATTCACCATTATTAAATGATAATAAAATAACAGGAGCAAAAAATGTATTGCTATTAATAGTTTCAGGAAATATAGAAATAACCATAGATGAAATAGGAGAAATAAACGATTATATACAAAGTGAAGCAAAAGGAAACGTAAATATAATAATGGGAGTAGGAGACGAAGAAGAATTAGGAGACTCTATTTCGGTTACCATAGTAGCAACAGGATTCAACAAAGAGCAACAAACGGAGATTTCTAAAATAGAAAATAAAAAAATAGTATATAGCTTAAACGATACATCAAAAATAGAAACAACATTTTCTTTTGAAAAAGAAAAAAATAAAAAAGAGAAAGGAAATAAACAAAAAGAAATAGAAGCTAAGTCGCCAAAAATAGTACATCAATTAGAAGAAAAAGAACAACAAAAAGATAAACCATTACGACTATTTGATATCGATGTAAATGATTTTGAATTTATTACTAAAAAAAGTATTAAAGTTAATGAAGAAGAAGAAACCAATAAAGGATTTTTAGGAGGAAATGCACTAAGTGAATTGAGAGAAATAAAAAAAGATTTAAAGAATGAAAAAATAAACGAATTAGAACTTATACCAACAACAGATATCCTAAAAGAGATAGATGTAATGTACGATAAGGTTGCAGTAACTAATTTTGTAGAAGAAAAAGAACAAAAAGTAACAGATGAAGAAGAGTTCATTATAACTTCAGCAATTGCAGATATAGAAGTGGTAGATATGGAGGTAATTAGTCCAAATGAACATAAAAAAAATCAAATGACATTTGTATTTGATATGCCGCTTGAGAATAAACCAAAAATTGAAACAAAAGAAATAGAAGAAATTTCAATGAAATCAAATTTGGAAGAAGCAAAAGAAATAAATTTAGTAGATACTCAAATTGTATCCAAAAATAAAGTGTATAGTTTAGAAGATTATATGCAATTAGAAGATACACTTAATGAAGCAAAAGAAGAAATGATTGCCAAAGAGGTAGAGCCAGAATTACAAATAGAAACGAAAATAGTAGCAACTTCAGAAGTTCAATTAGACGAAGAAGTAAAAAAAGAAATATCACCGTTAAATAGTACGATAACAGAATTGAAATCAAGAGCAGACGAACGAAGAA
>JALSLK010000009.1 GCA_026988355.1 Flavobacteriaceae bacterium | reverse complement strand
AAACCATTACATTTACTTTGGGTAAGAGCTTTTACAAGTATTTATAATCCAGAAATTCCAGTAAAATTAGTACACCAACTAAAAAAAGAGTTTCCAACAATTCAACTTAGTATGATTGGACCAAATAAAGGGTTACAATCCAAAATAGAAGCATTAATAAAAGAACTGAATTTAGAAAAAAATATAACAATTCTAGGACCAATACCAAATCAGGAATTACCACAATATTATCAAAATCATACTGTGTTTTTAAATACAACCTCTTACGAAAGTTTTGGAACAGCAGTCATGGAAGCAGCAGCATGTGGTATACCAATTGTATCCACAGCAGTAGGAGAAATTCCCTTTTTATGGACAGATAAGAAAAATATATTACTAACAAAAAATATCACAGCAGAAGCATTTGTCGAACCAGTAACACAATTATTAAAATCCAAAAAACTATGTGCAGACATTCATAAAAATGCACAAGAAATTGTAAACACATTCGATTGGCATAAAATAATAAAACAATGGAATAATATATTAACATCTTAAATGTTGAAACTAATAACCAAAATATATGCAATTCTACCAGTATTTATCCAAAATATACTGATAAGTATCTATGGTTTCTATTGGAAAAAACAACGCTTAGGAAAGGAGTTTCATATATCAATTCCGACATACAAACAACATGAAAAATTTTCAAAAAAACAATGGAACGATTACCAAACAAAAGAACTGCGTAAAATACTCATTCATGCATTTACTAATGTTCCCTATTATAAAGAAAAATATAGAGCACTTGGCTTTACATTAAAAGATTTTGAAAACTTTGAATTAAACGATTTAAAAAGATTGCCATATCTAGAAAAAGAAGATCTCCGAAAATACGGAACTACTACCTTACTTTCAAACCAAAGAAAAAAAGGAAAATTTATAGCAAGTAGCGGAAGTACAGGAACGCCAACTAAAATTTATTTTAATAAAACATTTCATCAAATGTGGAGTGCAATCTATGAAGTAAGAGTTAGAAATTGGGCTGGAGTAAACTACAAAATGGCAAGAGGCATGATTGGTGGACGTAGAATTTTACCAAACGCTAAAGCAAAAGCTCCATATTATAGATACAACTATTTTGAAAAACAAACCTATTTTTCTGCCTATCATTTATCCGAAAAAACTGTTGTAAATTATGTTAATGGATTACAAAAAAATAAAGTAGAATACTTAGTTGGATATGCCATGAGTATTTATTTTTGGGCAGATTTTATCAACCAACAAAAGATCAAAACACCAAAACTAAAAGCCGTATTGACCTCTAGCGAAAAATTAACAACAGTAATGCGAATTACCATCGAAAAAGCCTTTCAATGTAAGGTTTATGATGGATACAGCGGTGTAGAAGCATGTGGTATGATATCCGAAAATAAATATGGCGAATTACTATTTAGTGCCGATACAGGAATCATGGAAGTAGTAAACGAAAACGGAAAAGATGTAGCTTTTGGCGAAACTGGCGAAGTAATCGCTACTGGATTTTTAAATTACGACCAACCACTTATACGATACCGAATTGGAGATAATGTACAATTGGCAAAAGACCAAAGCACTAAATCTAATGTAAACATGTTAAAAATAGACGATATCGTTGGACGTATAGAAGATGTCATTATAGGAAAAGACGGACGGAAAATGGTACGTTTTCATGGATTGTTTGTTGATATAGAAGGCTTAAAATCGGCACAAATAATACAACACACATTAGAAGATATCGAAATAAAACTGGTAGTACAATCCAAATTCGATAAAACAAAGGAAGCTACGATTACCAAAAGACTAGAAAGTCAATTAGAGCAATTAAATATTACATATACATACGTAAATAATTTACCACGAACCAGTAACGGAAAAATAAAAGCGGTAATTTCTAATTTAATAGATTTTTAAAACCGAAAGGGTCTTGTTTTATATACTACAAGCATAGAATTGTAAAAATATTAATTACTTTTACATAAAATAAGCGCAAAATGAACGAATACTTAATATATATTTTTATCGGAATAGTTACCTTAGTTATTGGTGCTATTCTCGGTAAACTATTTTCTAAATTAAAATTTGAAAAAGAAACGGCTGCTTTGGTAGAACGCAATAAACAAACAGCACAACAATTTGATGCTTTTAAAAATCAAAGTCAGCAACAACTTATTGAGTATAAGAATTTAGTACAAGAAGAGAAAATTAATACCGAAAAGCTAATTTTAGAAATTAAAACGGAACGTGAAAAAATTCGTTCCGAAAAAGATGCTTTACATATTCAGTTAACACAAAAATTAGCTGAATTAGAGAATACACAAGTTAAGTTATCTGAAAATAAACAAGAAGTTGAAAAATTACAAGAAAAATTTACTACGGAATTTGAAAATTTAGCCAATAAAATTTTAGAAGAAAAATCGATTAAGTTTACCGAACAGAATAAAGAAAATTTAAAACAAATTTTAAATCCGTTACAAGAAAAAATTCTACATTTTGAACAAAAGGTTGAAAACTCGAACAAAGAAAGTATTGAACGTCATGCTGCTTTGGGCGAACATTTAAAATCTTTACACGAGCAAAATATTAAAATTAGTGCCGAAGCCAATAATCTTACTAAGGCATTAAAAGGCGAAAGTAAAACACAAGGAAATTGGGGCGAACTTATTTTAGAGCGTGTTTTGGAAAAATCTGGTTTAGAGAAGGGTCGTGAATATGAAATGGAAAAAAGTTTTACGGTTAATGATGGCGACAGACAACGATTAAGACCAGATGTTATTATTTATTTGCCAGATAACAAAAAAATGATTGTAGACTCTAAGGTTTCGCTTACTGCTTATGAAAAAATGGTAAATGCTGAAGAAGAAGAAGATCGCAATCTGTTTTTAAAAGAACATATTGCTTCTTTAAATCGTCATGTTATTCAGCTTAGCGAAAAAAAATACGAAGATCTATACGAAATTGAATCTCCTGATTTTGTTTTGCTTTTTGTACCGATTGAACCTGCTTTTGCTGTGGCTACCAATCACGATAATCAATTGTACAACAAAGCGTTTGAAAAAAATATTGTTATTGTTACTCCTTCTACCCTTTTGGCTACTTTACGCACTATTGATAGTATGTGGAATAACGAAAAACAACAACGTAATGCTATTGAAATTGCCAGACAAGCTGGTGCTTTATACGATAAATTTGATGGTTTAATTGCAGATTTAACTAAAGTTGGTAAAAAAATGGATGAAGCTAAAAATGGCTATAAAGATGCGATGAACAAACTTTTTGAGGGTCGTGGTAATTTAATTACTTCGGTTGAAAAAATTAAAAAATTAGGTGCTAAAGCTAAAAAATCTTTACCTGATGCTATTGTAAAACGTGCAAGTGAGGACGATTAGTTTTATAAAATATTTTACAAAAAACTCGATGTTTTAACATCGAGTTTTTTGTTTGTATGAAATTAAGATTATTGGTGTTTCCCTATTAATGCTTGAATTTTCATTCCCCATTCTTGTCCTGCTGCCATTCCTTTTTGAGATAGCACTCCTGTTTTTGAAGCTAATTTTGCTCCTGTTGGAGTTGCATAAAATGCTAATATATCTTTAATTTCTGTATGTGTAAATTCGTCTTTATATATTTTTGCCATCGCTGCATATAACTCTGGAAATGTTGCATTCAAATCTTTTACGAATGCTTCTTTTTTATCTTCTGCTACCATTGCCGAAAATTGTTTAATTACTGGTTCAAAAGCGGATTCTGAAATTATTTGTACTAATTTTTCGGTATCTTTTGTGTATGCATCTTTCTCTTGTGCATTAACGATTACTGCTGTAAATACGAATGCAATTACTAAAACTATTTTTTTCATCTAATGTTTTGTTTAAAATTATTTATTAATATTCAAAATTAAACATTTCAATAACTATACCAAGTTTTTTTACTCTTCTTTTTTCTTTTTAGAATTTTTATTCCATATTTTTATTTCATCGTCTTTGGTAACTCCACTAATTAATTCTGCATTTATTCCATCAGAAATTCCTATTTCTACATCTCTTCTTTCGTATTCTCCGTCTCCTGTTTTAATTTCAACATACGGTTTTTCGGTTTTCTTATCAAACTGTAATAGCGATTCTTTTATGGATAAAACACTGTCTTTCTTTTCTAAAACAATGTCGGCATTTGCACTATAACCTGCTCTTACAAAGTATCCTTTTTCTAAGGTTACGTCTGCTTTTATTTTAAACTGTACTGCACCATTTATTTCGGTTCCTTTTGGTGCTATAAAATTTAATTTTGCTGGAAATTTTTTGCCGTCAATTGCTCCTAGAGTAACATTAATATTAATGCCTTCTTTCAATTTTCCAACTTCTGCTTCGTCTACTTTTCCTTCAAAAATCATTTTGCTCATATCTGCTATGGATGCTATTGTTGTTCCTGCGTTAAAGTTATTACTTTGTATTACTTGATATCCTTCTTTTACAGGAATTTCTAAAATCATTCCTGAAGTTGTTGCTCTTATATTTGTATTTGCTGAGCCTCCTGATCCTGAAGATCCTTTTCGTATAATTTGATAGTCATTTTGTGCGTTTTTTACGGCTTGTTTGGCTTGGTTATATGCTAATTCTACTCTTTCAAATTCGGAACGAGAAATTACTCCTTTATCAAATAAAGCTTTATTTCTATTAAATGATAATTGGGAATTGTTTAAACTTATTTTAAGATTACTTATCTGTCCTCTTACACTAGTTAATGATTGTTCGTTTGGTACTATTCGCACTGTTGCTATTAAATCTCCTTTTTTTACTATTTCTCCTTCTTCTAAGTATATTTTATCTATAATTCCTGAAATTTGTGGTTTTATTTCTACTTCTTCTAATGGCAATACTTTACCTGTTGCTACCGTTTTTTTAATTATAGTTTCTCTCGATATTTTTGTTGTTTCGTATTCTGTTACAGACTTTGCATTTTTCTTTCCAAACCATAGTAATACTAGTATTAACGCAACGGCTATTCCTCCAAATATTATAATTTTCTTCATTTTTTAATATATTATATTGATTCTCTTTTATTATTATTCGTCTCTTAGTGCTTCGATTGGTCTTACACTAACCGCTATTTGTGCTGGTATTAATCCTATTAATGTTCCTAAAACAATTAATGTGATAAAGGCTATTAGTATGACTGGTATATTTACTGTTGGGTTTACCAATGCTGCTCCTTCTCCATGTCCCCACATTGTATCTATTATCATTAATACAAATCCTCCAAAAATAATTCCTAACGCTCCTGCTATCATTGTTAAAAAAACGGATTCTAGGACTATCTGTCTTCTTATTTCTCCTGGCTTTGCTCCTAATGCTCTTCGAATTCCTATCTCTTTTGTTCTTTCTTTTACTGTTATCAATAATATATTTCCTATTGCAAAAACTCCTGCTATTAAGGTTGCTATACCTACAAACCATGTTAAAAATTGCATTCCTGTAAGAAATCCTGTTATTTTTTTTATTCGGTCTCCTAAATTAAAACTTCCAAATGCTCTTCCGTCTTTTGGGTGTACTTTATGTAAGTTATTTAGTAATAATTTTGCATCTGCTTCTACTTGTACTATATTTACATTTGGTTTTGCGGTTACCATTATCCAACCTATATTTTCTCCTTGGTTATATACTTGTTGAAATGTTGTAAATGGTATGTGTATTCCTCCTTGTGGTCCTCCTCCCATTCTTTTATTCTTATAATGTCCTATTATTAGATAATTAATATCATTTATCTTTATATAAGTTCCTATTGGATATTCTCCTTTATCGAATAATTGCTTGTAAATATCATCGTTAATAACACAAACTTTCTTTTTTTCTTTAATATCATTTTCATTAATAAACCTACCATATACTAAGTTTTTTTTCTGTACTTTATCTAATAATGGAAAATCTCCATATACTCCTGTTGTAAGCGATTTAAACTTATTAACTACAAAACCTTGCGATTGGTTTCTAGGCACTACAAATTCGATTCCTTTTATTTCGGATCGTACATAGTTTGCATCCGAAATTTTTAATCGTATTCTTTTTCCTTCTTGAAAACCTTTAAATGGTTTACTTGTTGATTGTCCCCAAATAAAAACGCTATTTGTTGCAAAGTCTCCAAACATTTTATTAAAGTTATTTTCCATTCCTCTTGCTGCTCCTAACAAAACAACCAATAGAAATATTCCCCACATTACACCAATGATGGTTATTCCTGTTCGCAATTTATTTTTACGTATACTTCCGTAAATTTCTTGCCATGTATCTCTATCAAATATAAATTTCATATACTTTTTCTATTCGTCTCTTAATGCTACTATTGGTTTTATTCTAGCTGCTCTTTTTGCTGGTAAATATCCTGCTATTGTTCCTGCAATTATCAATACTATAGTTGCTCCGATTATTACTCCTGAGTCTACACTTGGGTTTAGTATAAAATATTTTTCTAAGCTATCTCCTAATGCTTTTAAAACGCCTGATCCTATTAATAATCCCATATAACCTGATAATGCTGTAATAAATATGGATTCCATTAGTATCATTCCTATAATTGATTTTGGTGTTGCTCCTAATGCTTTTCGTATTCCTAATTCTTTGGTTCTTTCTTTTACGATGTATACCATGATGTTACTAATTCCTATAATTCCTGCTATTAATGTTCCTATTCCTATAAATAGAATAATTATATTTAACACGAACATCATTATGGATACTTGTTTATTTCCATCTGCATAATTATTAATTCGTATTGCTCGTTGATCTTTTGGCGATACATTATGTTTTTCTTTTAATTTTTTTTCTATTTGGTCTCCAAACTCTAATGCTTCATCGACACTTAATTTGGGATTATATGTTATTCCAAATGTTTCGACCTCATCTGTATTTCCATACAATCGTTGTATTGTTGTAAATGGTGTGTATATATACCGCTCATCATTATCGCCTCCTGGATCAGAAAAAATCCCAATTACTTTATATGACATTCCTCCCAAATTTATTTCTTTTCCTAATGCGCTTAATTGTCCAAATAAATCTTTTTCAACCAGTCTACCTATAGCAATTACTTTTGCTTTTTTTTTGATATCTAACATATTTATAAACCGTCCGCTCTCTACTTCGGCAGATTCTAATATTTGATAACTTGGATATACTGCTCTTAATTCATAATTATTTTGCTCTCCTTTATATATTGCGGTCAAGTTTTTTCGAATTCTTGGACTAATGGATTGCATTTTATCATCAAACTCGTCGATTAAAAATTTATAATCGTCATTTTTTAATTGAATTTTTCTTCCGCTTTGTAAGCCTTTATATGGTTTTGTAGTTTTTCCTGTTCGTATATATATTGACAACATTGAGTCTTTTGCAAATTCTCTCTCAAATGTATTTTTTAACCCATTTCCTATTCCAAATAATAATGTAAATAATAAAATTGCAAATGCTATTGTAAAACCTGATAATATGGTTCTCAATTTGTTGTTTTTTATGGACTCAAATATTTCTCTCCAACGATCTAGATCAAACATAATGTTTTGTTTTTTTTCCTTTTTCGGTTATCTCATCGCTAATAATAACGCCATCTTTTAAGGTTACTATTCTATCTGTTTGGTCTGCTACTTCTTGCTCATGTGTTATAACAAATACGGTCATTCCCTCATCGTTTATATCTTTTAACAATTCCATTACCGAATCTGTTGTTGTCGAATCCAAGGCTCCTGTTGGCTCATCTGCTAAAACTACCTTTGGATTTGCTACTAATGCTCTTGCTATGGCAACTCGTTGTTTTTGTCCTCCAGACAATTCATTAGGTAAGTGTTTTGCCCAATCTTTTAATCCAACCTTATCCAAATAATTTAAGGCTATTTCTTGACGTTCTTTTCTTCCAATTCCTTTATAATATAAAGGTAATGCTACATTTTCTAATGCTGTTTTATAGGATATTAAATTAAACGATTGGAATACAAATCCTAAAAATTTATTTCGCAATATTGCTGCCTTTTTTTCATCTAAACTTTCAATTTTTTGTCCATTTAGATAATAACTTCCTTCATCGTGTATATCTAATAATCCTACAATATTTAGTAGTGTCGATTTTCCTGAACCTGAAGATCCCATAATGGATACAAACTCTCCTTCTTTAATATGTAAATCTATTCCTTTTAATACGTGTAAAAAATCTTTACCTACTGGATAAGATTTATGTAGTTTTTTAATTTTTATCATTCTTTTATTTCTTTATTCTTTCTTTCTTAGAAAGTAAAATTTATAGTACATATATTAATCGTAACTTTGTATTATGTCGAAACAAAACAAATATATTATCTTATTCGATGGCGTTTGTAATCTTTGTAACTCTTCTGTTAATTTTCTTATCAAAAGAGATAAATACAATAAATTTTTATTTGCTTCTTTACAATCAGACGTCGCTAAGGAACTTTTGTTACAATTAAACGATAAAAATAATTGTAATATTTTAGATAGCATATTATTAATTAAAAATAATGCTATTTATTCTAAATCTAGTGCTATTTTACACATAACTACGATAATGCCTTTTCCATACGTATTGTTATCTGTTTTTTTTATTTTTCCTAAATTTATTCGAGATTTTTTTTATGATTTTATTGCTAAAAATAGATATAAATGGTTTGGAAAGAAAGATTCTTGTATGCTGCCTACCAAAGAACATTTAGATATGTTTTTATAATCTGCTGATGCTATATCAAGACAACATCCATTTAATAATACCAACTCAACATCAAAATACGCTAAATAGATTTGAACTATTTTTATGTGCAATTAATATAAAAAACCACTTATATCGCTATAAGTGGTTTTTACAGTATATGGTGCTGCTAATTATTTTTTGATTAGCTTCTTAACTATTTTTGCATTTGCTGCTTTTAATTCAACAAAATACATGCCTGAAGATAAGCTTGTTATATTTATAGTTTTTGTTCCTATTAAGTTATCTAAATCTTGTTGGAAAACTTCTCTTCCGTTTACATCATAAATTGAGGTTTCTGTTAATGCTGTTGTACTACTATTTTTAATTGTAAATACGTCTGTAACTGTATTTGGATATATACTTACTGATGATGCTAACACATTATCTTCTACAGATGCTGATGAATCTGCTGCTGTTGTAAAACTCCAAATTGGAGAAGTCGTTGATTCTCCAAAAGCATTTTTTGCAACTACTTTCCAATAATATGTTGTTGAGTATGCTCTTCCTCCCCAATTTATATTAAATGGAGCTGTAGAGAAATTTCCTCCTAATGTTAATGCTAATGGATCTAATCCTATAAAAACATCAAAAGAAGTTGCTAAATCTCCTGTAGTAGCACCTTCCCAAGAAATAACTACGTTCATGTCTGGATCCGTATCTGCATCTGGTCCATCAGTTGGATTAATATAAACATTCATTGCCCCATCTGCTGGAGAAGGGTTAACGGCATTATCTGGAGATGTTCCATTTGCTATCATGTTTACATTATCTATAATCCATAAATCACCATCATCATTTGTCATTACAAACGCAACATATATTGCTTGACCGACATATGCAGTTAAATCTACAATATGTGTCTGTCCTGTAAAATCAAACCCATGAAAAATCTCTGCTTCTGTTTGTGTATCTACAATCGTAAAATCTGCATGTGTTGTTTGTGAAGCAGTAGATACTCTAACTGTATAAATAGAACCATATTCTTGTGCAACACTATCTCCATTATCAAAAGCTAATATTGGAGCTGCTGCATCTACTGTAAATTGTGGTGTTACCAACCAGTCTTCTGCTGTACCTCCAACTACATTCTCCCAAACACATCTTGCAAATTTATTCGTTGTTCCACTTTGATCCCAAGAGATTGTTGTTCCTAATCCATTAGTACCTGCAAATTGTGTCCATCCTGTTGGTGGAAAAGTAGTTCCTTCAAAATCCTCAGTTAATTGAGCATAACTAGCCATCGCTGTTGTTAATGTAATAATAAATAGTAAAATTTTTCTCATAATTGTTGTTTTTATATATGTTAATATTAGTTTAATTCTCAAAGTTAAACAAAATTCTTAACTATCTAACAATTAAATGTTAAAACATCTGAATAAATGCATTATTTTTTTATTCAAAAAAAAATTATTAAAATAGTATCAAATCAATGCAACTTTATAATCTGGTTAAAATATTATTTTAATTTTTCTAAAATAAAATTTATGGTATTACTATCGCATGCATTTGTTTGAAAGGTATTTGGAATGTACTTTGCGTTTTTTGCATATCCATTTTCTATTAAATATTCTATGTCTTTAACATACTCTAAAGATGTCTTTCCTGTAAATAAACTATCTAATTTTTTCTTTTTATAATACGAGTAAATTTTTTTTAATCCTGTTAAGTACAAATAATCTTTTGTAAATCCTCCTCCTCGATGTACTCGTAATGTAATATTAAAAGCCATTTCTTTAGGTAAATCATAGTTATTATATAGCATTTTAAATGTCTGCCTAAAATCATATCCTTTTTCTAAGGTATTTACTGCTATTACTCGATATGCCAATCGTTTTAATCGTTCTATGGTTATACTATTGGACAAATATTCGTTTAATACTGCAAGTCCTTCTTGTGTTTCTACATTGTTTGGAAATCCATGTGAAAATATTTTTAACGGATTTCTCATACTATTCATCGTAGTTACCATGTGTACTCCTATTTCATGATTGGTAAGTATATCGATATCGCTCTGAGAAAATGTATGGTTTTTATTTAATACTAAGGTTTTATCATTACTAAGCACCATTGCTATTGCTGATAATTTATCGGAATGTTTTATTTGATAGGTAAAATCATATTGTTTTGAATATTCTCGAAAATACGCTTCTGTTTCTTTTACATTAAATCTTCCTAAACTTTTTTCTATATTTATTTCGTCATCAAAATGTAATATGAACTTTGCATTTTCTACATCTTTTTCTGTTGGCGTTCCAAATGATCGCAATGAATTATAATAGAATTTTTTTCCTTCTCCTATGGTTGCTATACATTCTATTAATCCTGAATATTCGTAGATTATATCTTCATATACTTTTTTTATGGTTTTATCTTGAATGTTTTCTATTTCTAATGCAAATAACTGTCTTTGTAATTTATAAGCATCAAAATCTAACTTTGGATAACTAAATTTTGGATTCTTCAAAAAATTAGATTCAAAAAACTTATGTTTCTCTTCTTCTATGTTTAATGGATTTATATAATTTAATAGTTCTATTTTTTTTACTAGAAAGTCTAACTTTGTATCTATTTCTAATATGATGGATTCTGTTGTTGTCAAATTTTAGTTGCTTTTGTATTCTTTATAAAAATGCATTGCATGTTGTTTTAATCGCTTCTTTAATCCTTTTTCAATAGCTTGCACTACTTCTGGATATTCGATTTGTTTTAACTCATCGCAATATATTTTACTTACTTCTGTTGCCAAAACTAAGGTATTTTTAAAGTTTGTTGTTATATAATTTAAAAAATATCCATTTCCTTTAAATACGTCATTAATTAGCGCTGTACTTTTTATACCATTTGGTAATTTTATTTCGGATAAAGACGCTCTCCACGCTTCGATACTTTCTCCAAAGCGTTGGTTATCTACTTTTCCTGTTCCTAAATTAAATGTTGGCACTTCTCTATTCCATCTTTTCCAATTATAGGAATGCATATCGTATACTATCACTATTCCAAATAAATCTTCGAGTTTTTTTATTAACGCTTGTATTACTTTGTAAAAATTAGCATGTTTTTTTAAACTGCTTTGTTTTTCTGTTTCGGTCAATGGTATTTTCCATAATTGTTTTCCCCATGCATCTGTATATATGGCAGATTCTGGTGCTCGGTTTAAATCGTATTCAAATCTAGAGTCACATCCTGCAATAACTATCGGATGTGTTTCTACCATTTGTTTGGTTTCTGGATCTTCTTCAAACCATCTTTCGTATTCTGTATGCAGACATTTATGCCACAGTTCTTTTCTAAATTGATGTCCATCATGTACAGCTCCACATACATAATGTACATAACTCTCTATTTTTATGGTAAAGGAATAATCGCTAGAAACTGCTTCGAATTTCTCTTCATTTTCTATTTTAGAAATAATTTCTTGTATGGTTAATTTTTGCATCATGATTTAAAAAAAATTAAAATAATCTTCACGTACAATTAGATAGGTAAATAATACTATAATTGTAATTACTATAATTGAAATTATTATATCGTATTTTTTTGCATCTGTATCTTTTTCTAATTGAACCACTGTTGTATTTGATGCCATATCATGCCATCCTAATTTTCCAAAAAAAGAAAAGGAATTAAATGGAATGCGTCTTGCTAATGTTCTTCCTAGAATATTTTCAAATTTTAGGGGACTATTTTTTAAACTTACTATGCTAGAATTAGTTAAATATTTAGCTGGTGTTGTTTTAAATATTGCTTCAAAAAACACATAATAAATAGTACTAAATATGGTAAATAGTAAAAATCTTGAAATATCATTACCAAATTCGTTTTCTAAAAACCGAATCCATTCTTTTGGAAGCCTTCGAACATAGTTCGAAAAAATACTAAAAATTAAAAATGTATCTATACTAAAATGTACAAATCGATTAAAAGTGATTGTCCTTTTATACTTAAATTTTCTATAATCTATTAATTGTAATTTTTCTATTTTTATATATTTTTCTTTCTTTTTCCAATACTTTAAGATTATATAACAGAGGTAAATAATTAAAATAATCTTCATAAAAAATACAATATAAAGTGGTTTAAATTCTTCTGCTTTAAAAAGATATTTAATTCTATTAAATAAACTCAAAAAACTAAAAATAAATATAATGCTATAGCTAAATTTTAAAATTCGTTTCTCTTTTTGTTTTGAATGCCAATATAATATTACGCCAACTAAAAAGAACAAATAAAAAATATAGTTTAAGTATGTAAATGAAAAATAAGAACTTTCATCAATTGCAATACGCATATCAAATATATCTAGATTAAAAAAATTCAAATTTATATAGTCAAATCCAAAAATTGGATCTGTAAATTTCAATATATTTGTGTTTTTAAAAAAATGGAATAATATACTATTTCCGACACTTGTAATTATAAGATAAATAGATATTAATCCTATATTATTTAATAACCATTCTTTTATTTTTATCACAATATTATTTTTTTAATTTAGCTTTAAAAGTACGCTTATGCTTCGTCTACCGCTTTTCGTAACCTTGCTCTTCGGTTAAATCCTGCATTTAGTTCTTCTACTTTATCTTCTAAGTAGTCTATTACTTTTTCTTGTACTCTGGTGCGATATACTTTGTTCATATAAGTAATACCTCCTGGGCTCATTACATTTACTTCTACTAATTTTTCGCTAATTACGTCTATTCCTACAAAATTTAATCCATCAGCTACAAGCTTTGGACCTATTTTATCACATAATTTTTTTTCGTTTGCTGTTAAAGTATGTTTGGCTATACTTCCTCCTGCACTTACGTTAGATCGATGGTCTTTTTCTCCTGGAATTCTTCGCATTGCTCCTATTGGTTTTCCGTTTAATAGTAACACTCTTACATCTCCTTTTTCTGCTCCTTCTATGTATTCTTGTAAGATGACATAATCACTTCCTCCAATGGCATTTTGCAAATAAAAATCTAGTAAGGAATTTATGTTTCCCATAGCTGATTTTTCTATTAATATTACTCCCGAACCTCCAAATCCGTTTAATGGTTTTAATATCATTTTATCGGACTTTGATTCTTCTATCATTTTTATGAGATAATCTTTGCTTTTTGATACATGTGTTACTGGTATTATTTCATTTTTTGGATCGTCAAATACTGCTGTATATAGTTTGTTATTTGCTACTCGCATTCCATTTACAGAATTCATTATAAACACATCTTCTTTTACAGAATCTAAAAAATTTAACATCAATGGATCTAGTGGCGGTTCGGCTCGCATAAATATGACATCAAATCCTGCTAATGGCAACATTTCTTCTCTTGTTTTTGCGTTTTTATGAAAGGTTTTTAAATTGTTTGGGACTTTTTCCATCTTATTTATAATGGTACAAAAAGCACTTGTTATACTATTTCGAATGGTTAAGTTTGCTGGTGTACAAACAGCTACTCCATGTCCTCTTTTTACACATTCGTGTATTAAGCATACACTCGAATCATTTTCTGGCGCTTTTATCGTGTGCCAAGGGTACATTAAAAAACAAATATTCATATTTTTAGGTTTGATTGGTTTCTATTTTTAGCTATTTTTTGTAATTATCATCCCAATTTTTTACATTTGGCTCTCCTAGTTTTCCTAAAGATTTTGCTACTACCATAGATACGGTTGCATCTCCTGTTACATTAATTACTGTTCGACACATATCTAACGGTCTATCTACTGCAAATATAAGTGCTAGTGCTATTGGTAATAAATCGGATGGAAATCCTATTGCATCTAATACAATTACCAACATTACCATTCCTGCTCCTGGTACTGCTGCAGATCCTATTGATGCCATTAATGCTGTAAATACTATTATTAATTGATTGCTAAACACCAATCCCTCTGGCCATATTACTTGCATGATAAAAACTGCTGCTACTGCTTGATATAGACTTGTTCCATCCATATTTATGGTTGCTCCTACTGGCAATACAAAACTACTTACTTCTTTATCTACTCCTATATGTTCCTCGACTCTTTCCATAGTAACTGGTAAAGTTGCTGCACTACTGCTTGTTGAAAATGCCAATAATTGTGCTGGTGAAATTTGTTTTAAAAACCAAAGTGGTGATTTTTTTGTGTATATAGAAATTACTATTAAATAGAATGCTATCATCAATACCAATCCTAATACGACTACCAATGCATATTTTAGTAATGCCAATAATATGGTAGGATCATCGGCAGATACAATTACTGTTGCCAATAAGGCAAATACTGCATAAGGCGCTATTAGCATTATTAAATCTATTATCTTTAAGACGACTTCATTTAACGAATCGAAAAACTCTTTTAATGGTTTTGCTTTTTTTTCATCTATAAGTAGCATACTTATTCCTAACAATATGGTAAAAAAGATTACTTGAAGCATTAATTTATTATTACTCATTGCTTTAAATGCATTATCTGGTACCATATCGACCAAAAATTGCAATGGTCCTCTTTCTTTTTGATTTCCTGCTTCTGCGATTTTTGCTTGTACACTTTTATTATCTGCATATTTATCTTTTAGTTTTAGGACTGTTTCTTGACTAATTCCTTCTCCTGGTTTTATGGTATTTACTAATGCTAATCCTATTGTAATTGCTATTATTGTTGTTACAACATAAATTATCATGGTTCGCAATCCCATTTTTTTAAATTTGGAAATGTCTTTTAAATCCGATATTCCTTTTATTAACGACGCAACTATTAGCGGTACTGCAATTAATTTTAGCATTTTTACAAATATAATTCCCAATGGCGATATCCAATCTGTTACTACACGCTCTCCGCCATCTATTTTTATCATAAAAACTCCAAAAATAATTCCTAAAACCATTCCAATTAATATCTTCCAATGTAACGCTAAGTTTTTCATCTATTTGTTTTATAATTATCGGACTAATATATAAAATTTTGTTCGTTTTTTAAATGGAATACAAATAATAATAATCTAAACGTAAGTTCGGCTAAGAATTCTATTTACAGAAATCAAATAAAAGGTACGGTTTAAATAAATTATTTGAAAGAATAACGAGTTATTTTAAGACCCTTTTCTAAAAAAGATTGCCTTTTTTTAAAATACTTCTTTGGCAATTGCTTTTATATTGTCCGATTTTCCCATGGAATAATAATGTAATAGTGGTACTTCTGCTGCCAACAATTCTTTGCTTTGCTGTATACTCCATTCAATTCCTACTTGTCTTACTTCTTTATTATTGTTACATTTTTCTATTTCTGCAATTAATACTTCTGGCAAATCTATTTTAAATACCTGTGGCAAGAGTTGTAGATGTCGTTTTACGGATATTGGTTTGATTCCTGGTATTATAGGTACTGTTATTCCTATTTCTCTTGCTGCTGCTACAAAATCAAAATATTTTTTATTATCAAAAAACATTTGAGTTACTACATAGTCTGCTCCTTTATCTATTTTTTCTTTTAAACGTTTTAAATCGGTTTGTAAGGATGGTGACTCAATATGTTTTTCTGGATATCCTGCTACACCAATACAAAAATCGGATTTGTCATCTACATCTGTTACATCATGTAAATACGTTCCTTTATTTAAGTTTTGAATTTGATGTACTAGATCTATTGCATACTTATGTCCGCCATTTGTTGCTTTAAAATACTGTTCGTGTCGCATAGAGTCTCCTCGTAACGCCATCACATTATCGATACCTAAATAGTGACAATCTATTAATAAATATTCGGTTTCTTCTTTGGTAAATCCTCCACATAATACGTGTGGTATGGTATCTACATCGTACTTGTGTTTTATGGCTGCACATATTCCTAAAGTTCCTGGTCGCATTCTTGTTATTTTTAGATCTAACAAGCCTTTTTTTTCGATATATATATGTTCTTCTCGCGATGTTGTTACGTCTATAAATGGTGGTTTAAATTCCATTAACGGATCTATATTGTTATACAATGCTTGTATGTTTTTTCCTTTTTGTGGTGGTATTATTTCAAAGGAAAAGAGTGTCTTTCCTTTGGCTTTTTTTATGTGTTCTGTTACTTTCATATTTCTCTCTTAACCTCTCTTTAAAGAGGAGTTATTTTGGTATATTTCAATTAAAATAATCGATACTTTTTTCTTTTAATTCTTTTTTACGCAAAGAATTTGATGGTTTTAATCTGCTATTACTGGATGTAACCACTTTGTTGCTTTTTCTTTAGTGATGTTTTTTCTTTTTGCAAAATCTACGACTTGGTCTTTGGTTATTTTTCCTACACCAAAATATTTTGCTGCTTCGTTGGCAAAGTAATAACCTGACACTGATGCTGCTGGATACATTGCCAAACTTTCGGTTAGTGTAACTCCAATGCGTTCTTCTACTTTTAATAATTGCCATATCGTTTCTTTCTCTAGATGGTCTGGACATGCTGGATACCCTGGCGCTGGTCGTATTCCTTTATAGGTTTCTTTTATTAGTTCATCGTTTGTTAATTTTTCGTTTGTTTTATACGCCCAATGTTTTGTTCGTATTTGTTTGTGTAAATATTCTGCAAATGCTTCTGCAAAACGGTCTGCGATGGCTTGTACCATTATGGCATTATAATCGTCATTTTTTTCTTTGTATTTTTTTGCTAATGTATCTGCTCCAAATATGCTTACACAAAAGGTTCCTATATAATCTTTTTTACCTGTTTCTATTGGTGCTATAAAATCTGCTAATGCAATATTTGGCACTCCTTCTCTTTTTTTTGATTGCTGTCTTAAGGTTCTAAATATCGCAATCTCTTTTCCTTTCTTTTGAATAGATATATCATCGTCATGAATTGTATTTGCTTCAAACAAACCAAATATTGCTTTTGGCTTTAACGATCTGTTTGTTATGATTTTTTGCAGTACTTCTTGTGCATCGGCAAATAGTTGTGTTGCTTGTTTTCCTATCACTTTATCGTTTAGGATATTTGGATATTTTCCATGTAAATCCCAACTCCTAAAAAAAGGACTCCAATCTATAAATGGCAACAATTCTTTTAAACTTAATTGTTTTAATATTTGCACATCCATTTCTGCTGGTTTCACTATTTTACTTGTATTCCAGTCTATTTTAAATTTATTTTTTCTTGCTTCATTTATGCTTACATAGGTTTTTGTTGTACTTCGTTTTAAAAATTTATCTCGAAATGCATCGTAATCTTTTTTTAACTTTGCTACGTACTCATTTTTAGTTTTTTTATTTAATAAATCGCCTACAATGGTTACTGCTCTAGATGCATCATTTACATGTACCACAGCATTTTTATATTCTGGATTTATTTTTACTGCTGTATGTGCTTTGGATGTTGTTGCTCCTCCTATAAGTAATGGTACGGTAAAATTTTGTCGTTCCATTTCTTTAGCTAAATAGACCATTTCGTCTAAGGATGGTGTTATTAGTCCTGATAATCCAATAACATCTACATTTTCTTTTTTTGCGGTTTCTATTATTTTTTCTGGTGGTACCATGACGCCTAAATCTATAATTTTGTAATTGTTACATCCTAAAACAACACTTACAATATTTTTTCCTATATCGTGTACATCGCCTTTTACGGTTGCCATTAATATTTTTCCGAGGGCTCGTTGCTCTTGTCCTTTACTCGCTTCGATAAACGGATTCAAATATTCGACGGCTTTTTTCATTACTCGTGCCGATTTTACTACTTGTGGTAAAAACATTTTTCCTGAACCAAATAAATCTCCTACCACATTCATTCCTATCATTAAATGTCCTTCTATAATTTCTATCGGATTTGTTACTTGTTTCCTCGCTGCTTCTACATCTTCTATAATATGTGTGTCTATTCCTTTTACCAAAGCATGAGTTATTCGTTCTTGAAGCGTTTTTTTACGCCATGCATCCTCTATTATAATTTCTTTTTTTACACCTTTTACCGTTTCTGCAAATTCTAATAATCGCTCTGTTGCATCTTCTCTTCGATCTAATATAACATCTTCAATATGTTCTAATAAATCTTTTGGTATATCGTCATAAACTTCTAACATTGCTGGGTTTACAATACCGATATTCATTCCTGCTTGTATGGCGTAATACAAAAACACAGAGTGCATAGCTTCTCTAACTGCTTTATTTCCTCGAAATGAAAAGGATACATTACTCACTCCTCCACTTACACTTACATTTGCTAAATTTTCTCGTACCCATCGTGTTGCTTCTATAAAATCTATGGCGTTTTTTCGATGTTCATCCATTCCTGTTGCGACAGGAAATATATTTAGGTCAAATATGATGTCTTCTGATGGAAAATGCACTTCTTCTACCAAAATACGATAGGAACGTTTACTTATTTCTAAGCGTCTTTCGTAATTATCTGCTTGTCCTTTTTCATCAAATGCCATTACTATGACTGCTGCTCCATATCGTTTTATTAGTTTTGCTTGGTATTTAAAATTTGCTTCTCCTTCTTTTAAGGATATGGAGTTTACGATACTCTTTCCTTGCACTACTTGCAAACCTGCTTCAATAATTTCCCATTTTGAGCTATCTATCATAATTGGAACTTTACAAATATCTGGTTCGGCCGCTATGAGGTTTAAAAAGCGTACCATTGCTATTTTGCCATCTATTAGTCCGTCGTCCATATTGATATCGATGATTTGTGCTCCTCCATCTACTTGATGTCTTGCTATTGCTAGTGCTTCATCAAATTTTTCTTCTTTTATTAATCGTAAAAATTTACGTGATCCTGCTACATTTGTTCGTTCTCCTACATTAATAAAATTACTTTCTGGTGTTATTATTAAGGGTTCTAATCCTGAAAGTTGCATGTATCTTCTGTTGTTTTCCATTTCTGCTTTATTTAACTAGATGTTACCTACTCTTCTAGGTTTGTATTTTGCTGCTAATTTTGCTATTTGCTTAATGTGTTCTGGTGTTGTTCCACAACATCCTCCTATTATATTTATTAAATTCTTTTTTAGATATTCTTCTATTTGTGCTGCCATATCTTCTGGTGTTTCATCGTATTCTCCAAAAGCATTTGGAAGTCCTGCATTTGGATGTGCTGATATGGCAAAATTTGTTTTGGAAGCTATTGCTTCTAAATGTGGTTGCAACAAATTTGCTCCTAAAGCACAATTAAATCCTACGGATAATAATGGTATGTGTGATGTAGATATTAAAAATGCTTCTGCAGTTTGACCAGATAATGTACGTCCGCTCGCATCTGTTATGGTGCCGCTTAGCATTACCGGAATTTCAATCTTGCGTTCTTCTTTTATTTCTTCTATGGCAAATAATGCTGCTTTCGCATTTAATGTGTCAAATACGGTTTCTACTAATAATAAATCTACACCTCCATCTAATAAGGCTTCTGATTGTTCTTTGTATGCTTTTCTTAAATCTTCAAAACTTACTGCTCTAAACCCTGGATCATTTACATCTGGAGACATGCTTGCGGTTCGGTTTGTTGGTCCTATAGATCCTGCTACAAATCGTGGTTTCTCTGGCTGTTTTTTCGAATATATTTCTGCTACTTCTTTTGCTAATTTTGCCGATTCGTAATTTAGTTCATATACCAAGTCTTCCATTTGATAATCTGCCATAGCAATACTTGTTCCTGAAAACGTATTTGTTTCTATAATATCTGCTCCTGCTTCTAAATATTTGGCATGAATTTCTTTTAATGCTTTTGGTTGCGTTAATGATAACAAATCGTTATTTCCTTTTAAAGAGATTGAAAAATCTTTAAATCGTTCTCCTCTAAAATCTTCTTCTGTAAAATTATATTGTTGTAACATAGTTCCCATAGCACCATCTAGCACTAATATTCTTTTTTGCAATTCTTTATTTATCTTATTCATTTAATGCTTGGTTTAAATCGTTTATAATGTCTTTTACATGTTCTAATCCAACGGAAATTCTTACTAAACCATCTGTTATTCCTACTTCTTGTCTATCTTCTATGGATAATTTACGGTGTGTTGTAGATGCTGGATGTGTTACGATACTCCTTGTATCTCCTAAATTGGCAGATAAGGAACATAATTTTATGGCATTTAAAAAGTATTTTCCTGCTGTTATACCTCCTTTTATTTCAAAAGCGATAATATTCCCTCCTAATTTCATTTGTTTTTTCGCCACTTTATATTGTGGATGTGATTTTAGAAAAGGGTATTTTACCACACTTACTTTTGGATGTTTTTCTAAAAACTTGGCTACTTTTTTTGCATTTTTACAGTGCTTTTCTACACGAACTGCTAATGTTTCTAAACTTTTGGATACTATCCATGCATTAAAAGGCGACATTGTTGGTCCTGTATTTCTTGAGAACAAATAGATTTCTCTTAAGAGTTCCTTTTTTCCTACTACTACACCTCCTAAAACTCTTCCTTGTCCGTCTATTAGTTTTGTTGCGGAGTGTATTACAATATCTGCTCCAAATTTTATCGGATTTTGTAAATATGGTGTTGCAAAACAATTATCGATTACCAATAATAAATTGTGTTTTTTAGCAATTTCTCCTAACAGTTTTAAATCTAAAATATCGACTGCTGGATTAGTCGGTGTTTCTGCATACAGTATTTTTGTATTTGGTTGTATTTGGTTTTCGATCGTTTTTTTTGAATCTATTGCTTTAAAATAACTTGTTTTTATCTGCCATTTTGGTAAATATTTGGTAAATAGCGTATGTGTTGAACCAAATATGGAACGACACGATACGATATGATCTCCTGCTTCTAACAATGCTCCAAAAGTTGAAAATACTGCTGCCATTCCTGTTGCAAACGCATATCCTGCCTCTGCTTCTTCCATTGCTACCATTTTATTTACAAATTCGGTCGTATTCGGATTTGTAAATCTGCTATATAAATTTTTCTCTTTTTCTTCTGCGAATGAGGCTCTCATGTCTTCGGCATCTTCAAAAACAAAACTCGATGTTAAATACAACGGTGTAGAATGTTCTGCGTATTGTGTGCGTTCTGTTTGTTTTCTTATTGCTTGTGTTTCAAAATGCTTACTCATAATTCTCTCCGTTTACAATTACTTGATATTTAATTTTTACTGTTTCTTCTATTATTTTTGAGACAGAACAATATTTTTCTAAAGATAAATCTACTGCTCTTTTGGCTTTTTTGGGAGATACATCTCCTTTAAAAATATAACGAAGGGTTATTTCTTCAAAGATTGCTGGTACCTCATCTGTTTTTCTTTTACTATCGACTTTTACTTGATAGCTAAAATCTATTTGTCTTTGTTTGTTTAGAATACTTATGATATCGATACTACTACAACTTGCTAGACTTACTAAGAGTAGTTCCATTGGTTTTATTGCATTGATATTATTTCCTTCTGCTCTTCCAACTAATAATGAATATCCTGATTCACTTGTTGCTTTAAAAATTTGATGTTTGTTATATTGATTCAGTTCTATTTTCATTTGCTTATATTTTTTTGTATTTGGTATTCTACAATACATTTTGTTATTCCTTTTATTTTGAAATAATTGCTAAGGCATAACATTTTTGTTGTTAGATTTACTGCATTCATTTTTCTTTACTTTTTAAATTAATAAATAAATTAAAAGCCAAAAACACTTTTATAAAAGTGTGCTTTGAGAAAAATGTTAAAAAGAGTTACATAAGAACTACAGCATGTAGTTTTTGCGTTATCTATCCAAAATAAATTGGTAGAATTTAGCACCTTCTTTATATAAATAAAGGGTTGCCAAGGTTTCTAAGGGTCTAATCCCTCCACCTTTCTTGATAACATTTTCAATAAGTTATTGAACTTTAATAGTGCAAACTTAAAGCAAAAAAACTTATAAACCTAAATTTTAAATTCTGTTTTTTTATTAATTCATCTAATTTTAAATTTCTGGCATGGTATTTTCATTTGTAAAAGTGACAATTTATGTGTAAATTGCGAAAACAATTATTAATCATTTTATAAAAAAGAAAAATGGCAGGAATATTAGATTTATTAAGCGGTCCTATGGGAAAAATGCTTATCAACGGAGCAAGTAAACAATTTGGTTTAGGAGAAGGCTCTACCCAAAAAGCTATGAGTGCAGCAATGCCTCTAATTTTAGGTGCAATGAAAAACAATGCATCTACACCAGATGGTGCTTCTGGATTATTAGGTGCTCTTACTGGCGGTAAGCATGATGGTGGCATCATGGATAAGTTAGGAAGTATTTTAGGAGGAGATAGTGTTGATGATGATGTATTACAAGATGGTGAAGGTATTTTAGGTCACGTTTTTGGTGGAAAACAAGAACATGTTGCACAAGCTGTAAGTAAATCTAGTGGTATTGATTTAGGTTCTGCTATGAATATTTTAAAAGTTGCTGGTCCTTTTTTAATGGGCGCTTTAGGAAAACAAGCTCGTTCTCAAGGAGTTGCTGATCAAGGTGGTTTAGGAGATTTACTAGGTGGAATGCTTGGTGGTGGTGATAAAGAACAACAAAGCCTTGTTAACCGTCTATTAGATGCTGATGGCGATGGTAGTATTATTGATGATGTTGCTGGAATGCTTTTAGGTGGTGGTAAAAAAGGCGGACTTGGTAGTTTACTCGGTGGTCTATTTGGTAAGTAATATTTACCATTTCTTCATTTTCTGTAAATATGAAGTCTTAGTCAAACTCAAGTTAATAATAAAAACTGTTACTAAATTTAGTAGCAGTTTTTTATTTGCGTTATTTTTTATTCTTTAAACGTTACTTTTAATTATTCTTATCGCTTAATTTTGTGTTATATGGATAAGTTAAAAAATCATTGGAATATTTCATCAAATACTCAGTTAATTCTCATTTTACTTGTATTTGCTATTAATGGTTCTTTATCTGGTATTGTTACTAAACCTGCCCTTTCTTTTATTGGTATTACTAAGAATAATATCCATTATATTGCTTATTGGATACTCTATTTTGTTATTATATCGTTGGTTTATTTTACACTATTAATTGTAATTAGTAGATTATTTGGACAGGCTTCTTTTTTTAAAAATTTTGCAAAACGCTCGTTAAGCCCTTTTGGTTTTAAGCGTTTTTTTTAATTTTTCTATTATAATTAGCATTTATTCTCATTATTGTAGTTTATATAAATATATTTGTATTCGCTTTATTAAAAACACGAATGAAATTAAAGAATATTTTAATTAGAAAAGGGTACATTGCTATAAAACTAAAAAAAACTGCAACCAATCATTATGAAATAAAAGCTAAAATTAATAATGTTAAAGGTCGCTTTATTTTAGATACTGGTGCCTCAAATTCTTGTGTAGGCTTTGAGCATATTGCATATTTTAATCTTAAATCCGAAGACTCGGATACTAAAGCTGCTGGTGCTGGTGCTGTTGGCATGATAACTAAAAAATCCATTCACAATAAAATTAAAATATCTAATGTTAAAAATTCTAAATCATGGATATTTAACAAACTTCATTTAATTATTTTTGATTTATCTCATGTTAATTCTGCTTTAACTCAACACAATGCTAAAGCTGTTCATGGCATTATTGGCGCAGATATTTTAAATAAAGGAAATGCTATAATTGATTATAAAAAGAATATGGTTTATTTAAAGAAACTTGTTTTTAAGCATTAAAAGGGTTTATTAATCTCGTTTTCTTCTTTTATCAAAACTCATCGATCCATATACATATTGTCCATCTGGCATACTTTTAGCAAATTTTTCGTACTGTGCTTCATAATTAATAGCTACATTAATCATTTTTAAAATTTCACGAACTCTCAAAATTTCGGAAATTTTAGTATTTCTATAATATAACATACTTTGAGGCTCCCAATATTTACTCGTATGTCTTTCATTAAGATATTTGGTTGTTAATGATATTGTTACTCCTCCAGAGCCAACGATACATCCTTTAACATTTTTGCCATCTGGAATTGTCTCAAACTCGTTTAATTTTAAGGCGTTCATTAGTTCTTCTACCACTAAGGAAGTTATTTCTCTTTTTTGAGATCTTTGTTTCACTTTATCGCCATTATCATTACTTTCCCAAATATAATTTGTTAGATTTCCAGAATAATTTCCATCTTTTAATTTTGTTAGTTTAATTACTTGGTAATCGTCAATTCCAATGACATACATTTTTTCATGTATTCCATCATCAAATTTTAATGATTCCGTTTTTAAATCCATTTGCGCAAATAACAAATTGGAGTTCAAAATAATGTACGTCAATATGAATAAATATTTTTTCAAATTCAGGGGTATAATTTGTTAAAATCTCGTATTGTAAATGTATACTAATTTTTAGAAATAAAAAATGTTTTTGATATTTTCTTATTTTTGCAGCAAATATAATATCTACATACTACAATAACTATTGACATGTATAATTATAAATAGAAATTTTCATAAAAATGTTTCTAATTATCTTTTTTTAAGGCTGATTTAACCCGAAAAATTCATCATAGATAGTAAAAAATTGGGTGAAAAGTGTTATTTTTATAGTGCAAACAAACAAAAATATTACTTTTAAAACCACCCAATTTTGAGCATTAAAAATACACTATT
>JALSLK010000008.1 GCA_026988355.1 Flavobacteriaceae bacterium | reverse complement strand
CTCATAACCCAAAGGTCACTGGTTCGAGTCCAGTTCCCGCTACTAGAAAAGCCATCAACTTTAATTGATGGCTTTTTTTATTCTTTATGTAATCAGAAAACATAGTTAAGTACGTAAGTGTAAGTATAGATGTCTTATATACTATTTTTAATCAAATGCGCAACCGATTTAATAATACGTTTGTGTTTTGTAACAAAAGGATTCGTTTTGTCCCAAACATAACCCGCTAAAACAGAGCAAATTTGCTTTTTAATTTCTGGATTTTCTGGCTGATGAAAAAATAATTCTTGTAAGTTACCAGAATACCACTCATCTACATAAGTTCTAAAAACTGCTACACCATGTGCAATATATTCGGTATATTCTTTTTCCCAATCGACTAATTCATTTTTTAACTCTCTTACAGCTAATTTAGCTGCCAATAAACCAGACTCTGTTGCAAAAGCAACACCAGATGAAAAGACAGGATCTAAAAATTCCGAACTATTTCCTGTTAAAGCATAACCGTCTCCATAAAGTTGCTTTACCGATTTTGAAAAATTTTGAATGATAATTGGTGTAAATAAATACTCTAAATCACTAAAACGATTATCAAAATAAGAAGAAAGCTTCAACATTTTTCTAATTCTTTCTTTAGGAGTACCCTCAAACGAATTAATAAATTCCGTAGGGCCAACAAAACCAATACTTGTGTTGCCATTAGAGAACGGAATAACCCAAAGCCAGACTTCAGTTTCTAAAATGTCGAAAGAAATTAAGGTTCCCTCCTCTCCTTTTGGACGTTTACTATCTTTTACCTGAGTAAATATAGAAGAATGTTTTGGTAAGTTAGATTCTTTATCTAAATTTAAAATTCTAGGTAAAACACGTCCATAACCACTCGAATCAATAATGAATTTAGCACTAATTACCTTTTTATTACCATCTTTATCCAATACAGTAGTTTCTGAATTAGAACCATCAAAAACAACATTTGTAACTGTACTTTCAAAATCGATTACAACACCTTTTTTTTGTACTTCTTTAGCCAAAACATCATCAAAAGTATCTCTTGGAACTTGCCAAGTCCAATCCCAACCCTCCTCAAAATGTTTTTTACTAAAATCAAAATTACAAATAGATTTATTTCTTAAAAATCGCGCTCCTTTTTTCGTTTCAAAATTTGCAGCTTTTAAGCAATCTAACAAACCAACTTCTTCAAAATGATCCATACATCTTGGCAATAAACTTTCACCAATTACATATCTAGGAAATTTAGATTTTTCAATAATTTTAACATCTACTCCATTACTAATTAGATATGCTGCGGACACACAACCAGAAGGTCCAGCCCCAATAATTAACACATCTACTGATTCTTTACTCATTTTTATACTAATTTAATTAAAAATCCTTAATTTTGCCGATAAAGTTAATTAATATATCTCTAATATTAATCAAAAAAAATCAAAAAAAAATTTTAAATGTTCTACATAGATAATGAGTTAGATTTAAAGGATTTTCACACAATTCTTTATAAAAATGAAAAGATAGGTATAAGCGATAAAATTCAAAAAAGAGTAGAAGATAGTTTTACCTTTTTAAAAAAATTCTCTGAAAATAAAGTTATCTATGGTGTAAATACTGGATTTGGTCCAATGGCACAATATAAAATTGAAGATAAAGACAGAATTCAATTACAATATAATCTAATTAGAAGCCATGCCTCAGGAACTGGAAAACCACTACATCCAATAAAAGTAAAATCTGCCATTTTAGCAAGGTTAAACACTTTATGTCTTGGGAACTCTGGCGTACATCCATCTGTTGTTAATCTAATGGTCGAATTATTAAATAAAGACATAACACCTTTAATATTTTCGCATGGAGGTGTTGGAGCAAGTGGAGATTTAGTACAATTAGCACATTTGGCTTTAGTATTAATAGGAGAAGGAGAAGTTTTTTATAAAGGAAAACTACAACCAACAAGCGATGTTTTTACACAAGAAAACCTAAAACCAATAAAAGTAGAACTCAGAGAAGGTCTAGCATTAATGAACGGAACTTCTGTAATGACAGGAATCGGAATTGTAAATGTATTACAAACAAAAAAATTATTACGAGTTGCTTTAGATTGTTCTGTAGCAATAAACGAAATAGTTTCTGCCTACGACGATCATTTATCCTTAGAATTAAATCAAGTAAAAAAACACAAAGGACAGCGAAAAGTAGCAAAAATAATGCGCGAAACCCTTGCAGATAGCAAACTAATTAGAAACAGAGAAGAACATTTATACTCCGCCAAAGCAAACGACGCTGTTTTCAAAGAAAAAGTTCAAGAATATTATTCCTTACGATGTGTGCCACAAATTTTAGGCCCAGTTTTAGATACTATAAATAATGTCGAAAAAACACTTATTGAAGAAGTAAATTCTGCAAATGACAATCCAATAGTAGATGTAAAAAACAAACACGTATATCATGGAGGGAATTTTCATGGAGATTATGTATCACTAGAAATGGATAAACTAAAAATGGTGGTTACTAAGTTAAGTATGTTATCCGAAAGACAACTAAACTATCTATTAAACCACAAATTAAACGATATATTACCACCATTTGTAAATTTAGGTAAGCTAGGGTTAAACTTCGGAATGCAAGGAGTACAATTTACGGCAACATCCACAACAGCAGAAAACCAAACACTCTCCAATCCAATGTATGTACATAGCATACCAAACAATAACGACAATCAAGATATTGTTAGTATGGGAACAAATGCAGCATTAATAACCAATAAAGTAATCGAAAATGCTTTTGAAGTAGTAGCTATCGAACTAATAACCATTGTTCAAGCAATAGAATATTTAGAATACCAAGACAAAATATGTTCCAATACTTCAAAAATATTTAAAGAAATTAGAAAAATAGTACCAGCATTTAAAGAAGATACAATCATGTATCCTTATGTAAATCAAGTAAAAGAACATTTAATGAAAATTAATAAATAAAATTATATATTATGAAAAAAATAGTACTAATTATTGCAATCGTATTCGTAAGTAATAATGCATTCGCACAACAAACAGCATTAGTAAGACAAAATGACCAATTTGGATATATTAATCATGATGGAAGTTGGCTCATTAAACCACAATATCTAAAAGCAGCAAGTTTTTCTGACGGACTAGCAGCTGTATTTAACGGTGTAAAATGGGGATTTATAGACAGAAATAATACAGTTGTAATTGATTATAAATTCGATAGAGTAAAAGCATTCGATTCTGGAATAGCAGTAGTGTCCAAAGATAAATTATGGTTTTATATTAACAAAAAAGGAGAAGAAGTAAAAATGCCAGCTTCTAATAAGGTATTTGACTTTAAAAACGGACTAGCTTTTATTAAAAGAGGTGATTTAACAGGATTAATAAATTCAAATGGCGATGTTGTTTTAGAACCAAAATACCATAAAATATTTCCTTTTTTTAAAGGATATGCAAAAGTCAAACTAGATAAATCTTTTGGATTAATTGACAAAACAGGAAAATTAGTAATTGACCTAAATTATCAAGGAATCGGAAAATACACTAATGGTGTTGTAAAAGCAAAAAAAGATGGGAAAATAGGTTTAATAATTAACAATACATTTAAAGAATTAGACGTATTAAAAATTTGGAACTTTGTAGATGGAGAAAATATAACCTATGCATTAGATAAAAATAAAAAAATAGGATTTATTAATCGAAATGGAGAGTGGATAATACAACCACAATTTAAGAAAGTACGCAAATTTAAAAATGGATTAGCACCAGTAAGTACAAAAGGAAAACTTTGGGGTTATATAGATGCAACTGGAAAAATGCAAATAGAAGAACAATTTAGAGATGCAGAAGTATTTAGCAAAGATGGATTAGCACCAGTTAAACTAAAAAAGTTTTGGGGATTTATTGACAAAACAGGAAAATTAGTAATAAAAGACAAATACATAATTACAGCAAAATCATTTAATATCTTTAAAAAACAATCCAAAGGATTTATAAATGGATTGGCAAAAGTAAACTTAAATAAAAAATGGGGATTTATTGATACCAAAGGTAATTTATTAGCAAATACTTGGTTTCAAAGAGTTCATAATTTTAAAAAATAACAATTAAAATATCTCTAAAGTAAGTATGAAAACGGCATTAATCACAGGAGGATCAAGAGGAATAGGAAGAGCTATTTGTGTAAAATTAGCACAAGAATCTGACTATCATATATTGATAAATTACAGAGCAAATAAAGACGCTGCCAAAGAAACGCTTAGGTTAGTTAAAGAAAATGGAAATACTGGAGAAATAATACCTTTTGATGTAGCAAATGCAGAAGAAGTAAAAAATAGCCTAGATACATGGTACGAAAATAACAAAGAAGGTATTATAGAAGTAATCGTAAATAATGCAGGTATTACAAAAGACGGTCTATTTATGTGGATGCCAAAAGAAGATTGGGATAGCGTAATAAATACTAGTTTAGGAGGTTTTTTTAACGTTACAAACCACATCATGCAAAAAATGTTACGCAATAGATATGGTAGAATTGTAAATATGGTTTCTGTATCTGGAGTAAAAGGAACAGCAGGGCAAACCAATTATTCTGCAGCAAAAGGAGCAATAGTCGCAGTTACAAAAGCACTAGCACAAGAAGTAGCAAAAAGAAAAATAACCGTAAATGCAGTAGCTCCAGGTTTTATAAAATCGGATATGACAGCAAATTTAGACGAAAAAGAATTAAAAAAATTAATACCAATAAATCGATTTGGAGAAGCCGAAGAAGTAGCAGATTTAGTATCATTTTTAGTATCAAAAAAAGCTTCGTACATTACAGGAGAAATTATAAATATTAACGGAGGAATATATTCATGACATGAGAAGAGTTGTTATTACAGGAATGGGAATATATTCTTGTCTAGGTGAAAATTTAGATGAAGTAAAAAACTCCCTATACGAAGGTAAGTCGGGAATTGTATTTGATCAAGATCGAAAAGACTTTGGATATCGCTCTGCCTTAACAGGAAAAGTAGCCACACCAAATTTAAAAAAGTTGCTTACTCGAAGACAACGTATAAGCATGGGAGAAGAAGCACAGTACGCTTATATCGCTACACTTGAAGCACTAAAAAATGCAAATGTAGACATGGATTATCTAAACAATAATGAAGTCGGAATCATTTTTGGAAACGATAGTACCGCAAAAGCAATAATAGAATCTATCGACATCGTTAGAGAAAAAAAAGATACTACATTAGTAGGTTCAGGAGGCATATTTAAAAGTATGAATTCTACAGTAACTATGAATTTAGCAACCATATTCAAATTAAAAGGAATCAACTTAACCATTAGTGCAGCATGTGCCAGTGGATCACATTCTGTTGGATTAGGATTTCATTTAATAAAAAGTGGATTACAAGAAATGGTAATTTGTGGAGGAGCACAAGAAATTAATAAATTTGCCATGGGAAGTTTTGATGGATTAGGTGTATTTGCATCTGATGATTCGGATCCAACAAAAGCATGTAAGCCATTTGATAAAAATAGAAACGGTCTAGTACCAAGTGGAGGTGGTGCAACCTTAGTACTAGAAAGTTATGCCTCTGCAATACAACGTGGCGCAACTATTTTAGGAGAAGTAGTAGGATATGGATTCTCATCTAACGGAGACCATATATCAAGTCCAAATGTAGATGGTCCATCGAGAGCCATGCAAAAAGCGTTAGATCAAGCACAAGTAACAGCAAAAAATATTGATTATGTAAACGCACATGCAACCTCAACACCAGTTGGAGATCAAAATGAAGCAAAAGCAATACACTATGTTTTTAAAGATAGTAATCCGTATGTAAGCTCTACAAAATCGATGACAGGACACGAATGCTGGATGGCTGGAGCAAGTGAAATTATTTACTCCATGCTAATGATGCAACATTCGTTTATCGCTCCAAACATAAATTTAGAAGAAGCAGATGAAGATGCAAAAAAATTAAATCTAGTAACAAAAACCATAAATAAAAAAATTGACGTATTTTTGTCGAATTCTTTTGGGTTTGGAGGAACAAACTCAGCAATAATAATAAAAAAGTTTAAATAAATGGAAAAGAGTACCATTATAACAAAAGTAAATGACTTTCTAGTAGAAGAATTCGAAGCAGAAATAGAAGAACTTCTTCCAGAAGCAAATTTAAAAGAAACCCTAGAATTAGATAGTTTGGATTTTGTAGATTTAGTAGTAGCAGTAGAATCCGAATTTGGTGTAAAGCTAGTAGCAGAAGATTTTATGGGAGTAGATACGCTAGATAATTTTTACACTTTAATTGATACAAAAATAAATTAAACCTATTTTTTTAAATGACAAAGTGGGAAGGTAAATCAAGAGGTACCGTTTTTGGTTACAAATTGTTCGTATTTATCTTACAGAAATTTGGTATTAGAACCACCTATTTTTTTCTTTATTTTGTTGCGTTTTATTTCTTACTGTTTTCTGTAAAAGGAACAAAAGCAAGTTACTATTATTTTCGAAAACGATTAAAATATTCCAAACTTAAAAGTATCATTAATGTATATAAGACCAACTTTTCATTTGGTCAGACTATAATAGATAAAGTGGCAATACCATCAGGATTAAGAAATAAATTTACTTACGATTTTGACGGACAACATCATCTAAAAGAATTATTAAAAAATAAAAAAGGAGGCATTTTAATAAGTGCACATGTTGGTAATTTTGAAATTGCCGAATATTTCTTTAATGAATTAGAAGAGCAGTCGCAAATAAGCTTAGTAACAACCGACCAAGAACATAGAGCAATAAAAGAGTATTTAGAAAAAGTAGCATCAAAATCAAATCTAAAATTTATTATTGTAAAAAATGATTTGTCACATATTTTCGAGATAAATAATGCACTAAACAATAACGAACTAATTTGTTTTACAGGAGATCGTTATTTTGAAGGCAATAAAACAATAACAGGAACACTTTTAGGAAAAGAAACACAATTTCCAGCAGGACCATTTTTAATAGGTTCAAGACTAAAAGTACCAGTACTATTTGTATATGTAATGAAAGAAACCGCAAAACATTATCATTTATATGCAAGAAAAACCAATTTTAAGAACCGAGATGTTAACGGTTTGTTAGAAAATTATACTAAGAGTATAGAAGGCATATTAAAAAAATATCCAACACAATGGTTTAATTTTTTTGATTTTTGGAATGACATGAAATAATACAACCATGAAACAAGTACTCGTAATCTATTACACACAGTCTGGACAATTATTGGAAATTGTAAAAAATGTTACGCAAGATATAGAAGACTCAAAAGAAGTTTCACTTAGTTTTTACAAAATTAAATTAAAGAATAATTTTCCATTTCCATGGAATAAAAAAGAATTTTTTGGAACATTTCCAGAATCATTTTTACAAATACCAACCGAATTAGAAGATGTAGACAATCCAATACTACAAAAAAAATACGATTTAATTATAGTAGCATATCAAGTATGGTATTTATCGCCATCTATACCAATAAATTCCTTTTTAAAAAATAAAAAAACAAAAACAGTACTAGAGAATACTCCAATAATTACAGTAATTGGTTGTAGAAATATGTGGATAATGGCGCAAGAAAAAATGAAAATTTTATTAACCAACAGCAAAGCAAAATTAGTAGGAAATATTGTACTGATAGATAAACATATAAATCACATAAGTGTAATCACAATTGTACAATGGATGTTTTCTGGAGTAAAGAAAAAATACCTAGGTATTTTTCCAAAACCAGGAGTCTCAGAAAAAGACATTACGGATTCCAAAAGATTTGGACAACCAATTTTAAATGCAATATTGTCAAAAAAATATAGTAATCTTCAAAAAATGTTAGTCCAAAAAAAAGCCGTAAAAATTAAACCTTTTTTAGTAACCGTAGATAAAAGAGCAAACTTACTATTTAAAAAATGGGCAAATCTAATCGTAAAAAAAGGCAATAAAAATAGTCCAAAACGTATCTTTTGGTTAAAAATATTTAACTTTTATTTACTATTTGCAATTTGGATTATTGCACCTGTGGTTTTTATCTTATATTTGCTGACTTATCCTTTTACATTTTTGAAAATAAAAAAAGATAAAAAATACTATTCGTCTGTAAAAACAAAATGATTAATAAATGAAGGAAGTTTACATTACAAAGATTGCGAAATTTTTGCCTAACAAACCTGTAAGTAACGATGAAATGGAGTTAAGGCTTGGTCTTATTAACAACATGCCTTCAAAAGCACGAAGAATTGTTTTACGAAACAACCAAATTAAAACAAGATATTACGCATTAGACGAAAAAGGAAATGTTACACATAATAATGCACAATTAACAACCGAAGCTATAAAATTACTCTGTGATGGCGATTTTAAAGCCAATCAAATAGAATTATTATCTTGTGGAACATCTAGTCCAGATCAAATAATGCCATCACATGCATCTATGGTTCATGGGTTTTTAAAAAATGGAAATACAGAACTAAATTCCGTTTCAGGAGTATGTTGCTCTGGAATGAATGCATTAAAATATGGCTTTATGTCCATAAAATCTAATCTAACAAAAAATGCAGTTTGTACAGGTTCCGAACGACCATCAACTTGGATGAAATCGAACCTTTTTGAAGAAGAAGCACACTATTTAAAAGCCTTAGAAGAAAAACCAATCATCGCATTTCAAAAAGATTTCTTACGATGGATGTTATCTGACGGAGCAGGAGCATTTTTATTAGAAGACAAACCAAACGGAAAAACACCATTAAAAATAGAATGGATGGAAGGTTTTTCTTATGCACACGAACTAGAAGCATGTATGTATTCCGGATCAGACAAGCTAGAAAATGGATTTTTAAAACCTTGGAGCGAATTTGAATCGAAAGATTGGGGCGAAAAATCTATTTTTGCAATAAAACAAGATACCAAGTTATTAGGAAAAAATGTACTTGTAAAAGGAGTAGAAAGTCTAAAAAATGCCATAGAAAAACACAACCTAAAAGCAGAAGATATTACGTATTATTTACCACATATTTCATCGTATTACTTCAAAGAAGGCTTATACGACGCAATGCAAAAACAAGGCGTAAACATTCCTTGGAAAAATTGGTTTATTAATTTAGAAAAAGTAGGAAATGTTGGCTCTGCATCTATCTATATAATGCTAGAAGAATTAGTACATTCTGGTAAATTAAAAAAAGGAGATGTCATATTACTTTCCGTTCCAGAAAGTGCTCGATTTTCATATACCTATGCACGACTAACCGTTTGTTAAATTTAATATGATAGCAAATCAAGAACATGTAAAAAAACTAATACCACAAAAAGCACCATTTGTAATGGTAGATACATTGCTAAGCTATACAGAGGAAAGCCTAAAATCAAGTTTTACAATAACCAAAAATAATTTATTTGTAGATAAAAATATTTTTGTAGAGTCTGGCATTATAGAACACATGGCACAATCTGTAGCATTACATACAGGTTATCAGTTTTTTTTAATGCATAAAGAAGCACCAACAGGATACATTGGTTCTATAAAAAATGTAGAAATAAGCCGTTTTCCAAAAACAGGAGAAGTATTAGAAACAACCATTTCTATACTACAAGAATTTATGGGAATAACCTTAGTAGAAATTGAAGTAAAAATTGAAAATGAATGGATTGCCAAAGGGCAAATGAAAACCGTTTTAGCAAAATAATATGTCTTTAAAACCAAATGCCGATGTTCGTAAATACTTGCCACATAGAAAATCTATGTTAATGGTAGATAAGCATTTGAAACTTACAGATACTATTGTAGAAACAAAATTTTTAATAACAACATCTAATATTTTTGTAGAAAACAATACCTTTATAGAATCTGGTTTAATAGAAAATATAGCACAAACTTGCTCTATTATTGTAGGAAGTTCCTATTTTAATGAAGAAGATGGCGAAAACAATTCGGACGTAATCGGTTTTATTAGCGCCATTAAAACCATCGACATATACAAATTACCAAGCGTTAACAGTACTTTGTATTCAAGCGCAAAACTAATATCACGATTCGATGGAGACGATTTTACTATTTGTACCATGACAGGAAAAACACATTGCAATGATGAATTATTACTAAAATGTCAATTAAATTTATTTATAAAAAGAAATTAGCATGAAAGTAGAAGAAGTTCCACAAGATAAAAGCAGCCTTAAAAATGCAAAGACAAAAGAACTTTGTTATGCCGTAAATAAAGATGGGAAATACGTAACCAAATTAAGCGACGGTTGGGATGTAAAAACAATTGCATTAAATAAATCCCTAGAATTAATTGAAGAACGAAAAGAACACTTTAAAACAGAATTTTTAAAAGGTAAAATAAGTCCAATACCATATTATATGGAAGTAAACAGAATGGATTTAAACGTTTTAGCAAGTTACATGAACCAGTGGAAATGGACCTTAAAAAGACATTTTAAACCAACTGTATTTAATAAGCTATCCGAAAAAGTATTACAAAAATATGCAGATACATTTAATATCAATATTGCACAACTAAAAGATATTACACAAAATGGAAATTGATTTTAAACACAAACAATCCGCACATTGCGAAAATGGTGTCATCTCCAATTTACTAATCCATAACGGATATAATATAAGCGAACCATTAGCATTTGGAATTGGCTCTGGTCTCTTTTTTGTTTACTTGCCATTTTTAAAAGTTAATTTGGCACCAGCAATTAGTTTTAGACCAATGCCAGGTATTATTTTTAAACGTTTATGCAAACGATTAAATATAAAAATAAAACGACAAAAATTTAAAAATCCAGCAGCAGCTAAAGCCGAATTAAATCATCTATTGCAAAAAAAAATTCCAGTAGGATTACAAGTAGGTGTGTATAATCTAACCTATTTTCCAGACGAATATCGATTCCATTTTAATGCACATAATTTAGTAGTTTATGGCAAAAAAGAAGACACCTATCTCATTAGCGATCCTGTAATGGAAAATACGACAGTACTAACCGCAAAAGAATTAGAAAAAGTACGATTTGCAAAAGGAGCATTTGCGCCAAAAGGACAAATGTACTATCCAACACATTTTCCAGAGAAATTACCACTAGAAAAAGCCATAAAAAAAGCCATAAAAGCAACTTGCAGAGACATGCTTGCTCCAGTGCCAATTGTTGGCGTAAAAGGAATGCGTACCGTTGCCAAAGCCATAAAAAAATGGCCAAAAAAAATTGGTGTAAAAAAAACCAATCATTACCTCGGACAAATAGTACGAATGCAAGAAGAAATCGGAACTGGTGGCGGTGGATTTCGATTTATATATGGTGCTTTTTTACAAGAAGCAGCAGAAATATTAAAAAAACCAAAACTAGAAGATTTCTCCAAAGAAATAACTGCAATTGGAGATTTATGGAGAGATTTTGCCATAGATGCATCGCGATTGTATAAAAATAGAAGTTCCAAATCGGATGGATATGAAAAAGTAGCAAATAAATTACTTGTATTAGCAGATAAAGAAGAGAACTTTTTTAAACGATTAAAAAAAGAAATTGTTTGATGCATTTCGATATAATTCATATTAATCAATTATCTAAAAAATACAAAGGTGTAGATATTTATGCAGTAAAACCATTAAATTTTACCATACAAAAAGCAGAAATATTTGGTTTACTAGGACCAAATGGAGCAGGAAAAACAACCTTAATTTCTATGCTTTGTGGCTTATTAAAACCTAGCTCTGGAACTATTAATATAGGAACACAAAATTACCAAGAAAACAAAAAAAAAATACAACAAGACATTGGCGTTGTACCACAAGAATACGCCTTGTATCCTACACTTACAGCATTCGAAAATTTGCTCTATTTTGGAGCCATGTATGATCTAAAAAAAACCGATTTAAAAAATAAGATAAATCAAGCATTACAAGATTTAGGACTATATAAATTTAAAGACAAAAAAATAAAAACCTTTTCTGGTGGAATGAAACGCAGAATAAACCTAATTGCAGGTATATTACACCAACCAAAAATTTTATTTTTAGACGAACCAACTGTTGGCGTAGACGTACAGTCAAAAAATGCAATTATCCAACATTTAAAAAAACTAAATAAAAACGGAACAACTATTATCTATACATCACATCACATGGACGAAGCAGAGCAGTTTTGTAGTAGAATTGCAATTATTGATAGTGGCGAAATTTTAATAGAAGGAGCACCAAAAACCTTAATAAACAATACCAAAAATGCCATGCGATTAGAAGATGTCTATTTGAATTTAACTGGAATAAATTTAAGAGATCGTGTATAATACCAATTCAATTTCAAAATATTTCAAATCTATTTAGCACATTTTGAAATTGAATTGGTATTATTATGCATTAAAATTTAAAATCCAATCCAAAAGCAACATTTCTTCCTGCATTTGGTATGTTGTCTACTTTTAATCGTGATAAATGAGAAATATATTTTGTATCGAATATATTATTTGCATTTATACTTAAATCTATGGTAATGTTTTTTCGTTTAATTGTACCTCCAAGTCCTAGATTAATTAGATTATATGCGTTGTTTTTTGTTTCGTTAGAACTTACCTTATCTTGCTTTAATACATTCTTTAAATTAATTGAAAAATAAGCATCTTGCAATAACTTTGAAATATTAAAATCCGATTTTAAAACTGTATTTATTTTATTTGCTGGTATTAATGGTAAATAATCGCCATTTTTTTGTTTGGCAATAACAGTTTCAAAACTACTTTGGATGTGTAACCAATCTAAAGGATGTGGATGCAAATCAAAACCAAATTCTCCTCCAAATAAATGGGCATCATCTTGTGTATAATTAAACACATTATTGCCATCTATTTCAGTACCATTTGGTGCCAAAAATATATACTTTTGAATGCTATTATAAAAGCTATTCGCAAATACCTCTATATGCTCATTTTTATACGCTAATGCAATATCCAGTTGTAAATTTTGTTCATTTTTTAATTCGGAATTTCCTTTTTCGTACCTATTCGTACCTTCGTGTACTCCATTGGATGTTAATTCTGCTATATTCGGTGCTCTAAAACCTGTTGCTATATTTAATCGCATTATGGTTTTTTTAAATGGTTCTGTTTTATATCCTAAAGAAACATTAAAACTGGTAAACGTTTTATTTACTGCATTTATGTATTCTAAATCTGTTGCAATTCCGTATTCTTTGGTATTAATTTTACGATTATCCAATCGTATTCCTGCTTGAATAACGTTGGTATTCCATTCGGAATTTGTCGTAGTAAAAATGCCAAAATCATTTATAGTTGCATCTGGAATTAATATTTCTTCTGCCTTATTTGTATTGGTTTGATACATTCCTTGTACACCAAAAATAGCTTCTACTTTTTTTATTTTTGGCAAAAAATATTTCATGTCATAATTAACCGTTTTTAAATGCATTCGTAAAGAGGCAATATCACTATCTTCAAATTCACTTCTATCGTTAAATAAATAACCAAAATTAGCATCTAATTTGGAATTTTTAAAAAATAGACGATTGTGTAAACTCACGATATGATTAAATACTTGTTGTTTTGGATATTCTGGTGTTCTTGTGTTTGTTTGCATAGCAATCCCTTCTTCATTAATACCTAAATCTAATTTATTAAAATTATAACGTAAAGTAGACGAAATTTTATCGTTACTAAAACCCATTCCTAATTTATAATCTTGTTCGTTATAACGTGTATTTGTCACTTTTTCTCCTTTTGAAATTTTATAATCTTGGTGTGTATCGTAGGTAGCTCGACCAATAAATTTAAACTTCTCACTAGAATTTTTTACCATAGCAGTAGTATTAAACCCATTGGTATTACTAAAATATTTTTCGGTAACTTCTATATTTGTTTCGTTTGTATTGGCAAATTTTTCGGTGTTAAAATACAGCACACCACCAAGTGCATCGGAACCATAAAGTAACGATGCAGGTCCTTTTATAACCTCTACACTACCAATTCCTGCTTCGTTAATTCCCAAGCCATGTTCGTCTCCAAATTGTTGATTTTCGAGTCGGACACCTTGTGCATATACCAGAACTCTATTTCCTGTAAGCCCTCTAATTACAGGTTTTCCAATACTAACACCTGTAGATACTTGTGCAACTCCTGGTATTGTTGCAAGACCTTCTATTAAGGTAGCATTTCCTAATTCTTTTAATTTTTTTAGACTGTGATGTTCTACTTTCATCACATTTTGACTTTGTAATTTATTAAAAAGTGTAGAGATAATGACTTCATCTAAATGTGTTTCTGCTTCTTCTAAACTAATTTTTAATGCTGTGGTATTAGTAATTAAAACCGTTTGATTTTTATAACCGACATAAGAAAAAATAAGTTTTATATTTTTATTTGGTATGTTTTTAATTGTAAAATTACCATCAAAATCACTCGTAGTTCCTTTATGGATTTCTGGCGCATAAATATCTACTCCAGAAAGTGGTTCGTTGGTTTGTTTGTCTATTATGTTTCCTGTAATATGTTGTTGTGCAAAAACAACATGAAATAATCCTATAAAAAGGATCGTTATACTATTTTTCATTCTTTTATAATTTATAATTTAATGTATAACCTCTTTCTGTAAGAAGAAGGTTTTATTTAAAACAAGTGTTTTTAAATTATAAAATCGGTGGTGCTCGTGAACTTTTTAATGAAACATCTACTCCAAAATAATTAGATGTAACATTTAATAAAGTCTTTGTTCTTATTTTTTTTGCAAAGCTCTGTTTATAATGTGAAATACTATATACAAAACTATGTATGATATAATGAAAATTACTACAATCATTTTCTAGTTGATGAAAATGTTTTACATCTTTTGCATTACAAGTAATGTGTTCGTGATTTTCAAAACTATGCACAAAATTAATGCTCATTGGTATTAAAAAACCAATAAGTAAAATCCATGAAAAAACAACGGTTCTAATTTGCTTCAATTTTTACATTATTAGAGTGTGAAATTAATGTTTAACATGGTATTAATTGTAAAATTTTTGTTAAAAATAAAAAAAAGACGATCTTATATCAATTTGATTTTAAAATGAGCAAAAAAAATCAAAAACTTTTGATTACAAGTTTAGAATCGAACTTTTAGATTTGTTTTTTATTTAAAAGAATATAATAATGATGATGAGTTTATGGCTTATTTTAAAATTGAGTTGGTATTAGATGGAAAATAAATTACATTTTACTAATGTTTTGTATATTTGTAAGAACTTTAATTAAAGCGATAGACATGAAAAAAGTATTTAAAATTGGACTAATTATTACTTTATTTTTATTGCAATCGTGTAGCATTCACAAAAGTACCGAAGCACAACAACTAACTCATTTTTTTAATAAAGAAGAAGTTACTATTGTAGTAACCGATTCTGGACTTGGTGGTATTTCTGTTGCTGCAGATTTGGAAAATCGAATACGAGAAAAAGGCACTTTTAAACAAGTCAATATTGTTTTTTTTAATGCACTTCTTGCAAATAATAAAGGCTATAATAGTATGAAAACTACAAAAGAAAAAGTAACCGTTTTTAATAGTGCATTAAACGCAATGGATAAAAAAATAAAACCAGACTTGGTTTTAATTGCTTGTAACACCTTATCGGTTCTTTATGATAAAACAGCATTTTCTAAAAATGTAAAAATTCCTGTTGTTGGTGTTGTTGATTCTGGTGTAGAATTAATCAACAACAATTTAAAAGGTATAAATGATTCTAAAGTTCTTATATTTGCAACAAAGACAACGGTTAACCAACAGTCTCATAAAAATAAATTATTAAAATTAGGTATTTCAGACAAACAAATTATTACCCAAGCTTGTCCTAGTTTAGCTGGAAAAATAGAACTAAATCCAAACGGTAAGGAAACGAAATATTTAGTAAAAAAGTATGTAGAAGAGTCGATACAGAAAATAGATAAAAAAGATAAAAATTTGTTTGTGAGTTATAATTGTACGCATTATCCATATATCGATACGTTATTTAAAGAAGCGTTTAAAAAACAGAATATTACAATAAACAAGTTTTTAAATCCCAATCCGTTAATGGTCGATTTTATTTTTGATAAAAAATATGCCAATCGTTATAAAAAAACGAATACCTCTGTTGAAGTGATTTCACAAGCAAAATTATTGCCAGACGAGATTAAATCCATTTCTAATTTAATACGTATAGATTCGGATAAAACATCCAAAGCCCTAGAAAATTATAGCTTAAAAACACAATTATTTCGACCTTATTAATGGAATAAAAATGCATCAAATTTGAAGTAAATCCAAATAAGAAGGTGAAATTTAAAGATTGTAAAACGTGAAATGATAAATAATTTATAGCGTATTTTGAAATTGAGTTGGTATGAATTGTTCTTTGGGTATCTATGTTAAAAATCAAAACACTATTTTTGCAAAAATTAATTTAATATGGACATCCATTTAATTCCAAAAATAAAACATACAAATTCTGGTAATTTCTTTTTACTTGCTGGTCCTTGTGCCATCGAAAGCGAAGAAATGGCTTTTCAAATTTGTGAGAAAATACAAAAAATTACAGACAAATTAGAAATTCCATTTATTTTTAAAGGAAGTTTTAAAAAAGCAAATCGTTCTCGTTTAGATAGTTTTACTGGTATTGGAGATAAAAAAGCGTTAGAAATTCTTAAAAAAGTTGGAGTTCATTTTAATGTACCAACCGTAACGGATATTCACGAAAAAAGTGACGCTGCTAAGGCAGCTTCGTATGTAGATGTATTGCAAATACCTGCTTTTTTGGTTCGTCAAACCGATTTGGTAGTTGCAGCAGCAAAAACTGGCAAAGTTGTTAACTTAAAAAAAGGGCAATTTATGAGTGCAGCTGCTATGCAACATGCTGTTAAAAAAGTAACGGATTCTGGCAACGAACAAGTTTGGATTACCGATCGAGGTACGATGTTTGGCTACCAAGATATGATTGTAGATTTTAGAGGTATTCCAACCATGCAAAAATATGCACCAACTATTTTAGATATTACACATTCGCTACAACAACCAAATCAAGCTAGTGGTGTTACAGGAGGAAAACCAGAACTTATCGAAACCATCGCTAAAGCTGGAATTGCTGTTGGTGTAGATGGTATATTTTTAGAAACACATTTTGATCCGAGTTGTGCAAAATCGGATGGCGCAAATATGCTAAAATTAGATTATTTGGAAGATTTATTAACAAAATTAGTTGCTATTCGTAAAACTGTGAATCTGTTTTAACTTACTTCCTATTATACGTATTCCAACTACTAAATTTACTTCTTGCAGAATCCGAAGGAAATGCCATAGAAACACCTTCTGCTTTCGTTTTTAATTTCATTTTTAATAAAGTAATTGCTTCATTGGTATTATTTTTTACAAAAATAACATAAGGAGTTCCATCTTTAGAACCAATCCATTTGTTTTCTTTTACTAAAAAAGTATCTTTTTTAATGGTATATTTCATCTGCATTGGACCATTCATTTCGTATCGTATACTATCCGAAGATATAACATACGTTACATCTGCCTCTACATTTTCTCCCATTTTAAAACTTCGTGTCCAAGTTCCTTCAAAAGGAATTTTAACTGTTTGTTTTTCTACGGTGTTTACTTTTTCTGATTTTTTACAAGAAGTAATAACCAAACCGATAAGTATTAAAAGAATTATGCTTTTTTTCATGATCTAAAGTAATAATGAGCTACAAAACTAAACAATATTTAAGCTGTTATAACAATTTATCTATTTTAATTTCATTACAATGTATATAAAGTTGTCTCTTTTTAGTAATTTTGAGGATTACTATTAATTAAATCATTAAAAATGAAAAGAATATTATTATTAAGTATTGTTATTTTAAGTATCTTTTTTTCTTCTTGTAAAACCGAAACTAAAAAAGAAGACAAAAAACCAGAAGTAAAAGAAGCAGCATTAATTCCGTTTAACGAACGTTTTAAAGTATTAAATTATGAAATTCCTCAATGGGATAAATTATCGTTAAAACAGCAAAAATTAGTGTATTATTTAACACAAGCTGGTTTGAGTGGTAGAGATATTATGTACGACCAAAATTATAGACATAATTTAAAAATTCGTAGGGCTTTAGAAAATATCTATACTAATTTTAAAGGAGATAAAACGACTAGAGATTGGAAAGCCTTTGAAATCTATTTAAAACAAGTTTGGTTTGCTAACGGAATTCATCATCACTATGCAAATGATAAATTTAAACCTGAATTTACCAAAACATATTTGGATACTTTATTAAAAGACACAAATACCAAATTGACTGGCGAAGCGTACGAAGTAATTTTTAATGATAAAGATGCTAAAAAAGTGAATTTAGATGCTAAAAAAGGACTAATTAAAGGTTCTGCTGTTAACTTTTATGGAACTAATGTAACTGCAGAGGATGTCGATAGTTTTTATAGTAAACTTACAGATCCAAAAGATAAAACTCCTGTTGAACTAGGTCTGAATTCTAAATTAGTTAAAGAAGATGGCGTGTTAAAAGAGCGTGTTTGGAAAAGTGGTGGCATGTATGGCGCAGCAATTGATAAAATTGTTTTTTGGTTAGAAAAAGCAAAAGGTGTTGCCGAAAATGCGAAACAGGCAAAAGCTTTTGATACATTAATTGCTTATTACAAAACTGGTGATTTAGAAAAATGGAACGACTACAATGTACTTTGGGCTACAAATACCGAAGGTGATATTGATTATATTAATGGTTTTATTGAAGTATATAATGACCCAAAAGGTTATAGAGGTTCTTACGAAACAATCGTTGAAATTAAAGATTTCGAAATGTCTAAAAAAATGGCAATTGTTGCAAAATCTGCACAATGGTTCGAAGATAATTCTTCTATTATGAAAGAACATAAAAAAGCAAATGTTGTTGGTGTTTCTTACAAAACCGTAAATGTTGCTGGCGAAGCTGGTGATAGTTCTCCTTCTACTCCAATTGGCGTTAATTTACCAAATAACAACTGGATTAGAGTGGTTCATGGTTCTAAATCTGTTTCTCTAGGTAATATTATTAATGCGTATGCTCACGCTGGTGGTAGTGGTCGTTTAAAAGAATTCGCCTTTTCGGAAGAAGAAGTAGAGTACGAAGAAAAATATGGTGGTTTAGCAGATAAATTACATACTGCGTTACACGAAGTTGTTGGACATGCTAGTGGACGTATTAACGACGGAATTGGTCAACCTAAAGAAACAATGAAAAATTATGCTTCTACTTTAGAAGAAGCTCGTGCAGATTTGGTTGGTTTATACTTTCTCCCTGATGAAAAATTAGTTGAAATGGGAATTTCTCCAAATGCTAAAGGTATTGGAAAAGCTGCTTTTGATGGTTATATTCGTAATGGTATGATGACACAATTAATTCGTTTAAAATTAGGCAATGATATTGAAGAAGCTCACATGCGTAACCGTCAATTAGTTGCGGATTGGGCTTTTGAAAAAGGAAAAAAAGATACGGTAATTGAAAAAGTAGTTAAAGACAATAAAACCTATTTTGTAATTCGTGACTATGAAAAATTACGTGACTTATTTGGTCAATTATTACGTGAAATTCAACGTATAAAATCGGAAGGTGATTTTGAAGCTGGAAAAGCTTTAGTAGAAACCTATGGTGTAAAAGTAGATCAAAAATTACATGCTGAAATTTTAAAACGTAACAGCAAGTTTAAATCTGCTCCTTATAGTGGTTTTGTAAATCCTGTTTTGGTTGCCGAAAAAGATGCTGATGGTAATATTACTGCTGTTAAAGTTACACAACCTCCTAGCTTTGAAGCTCAAATGTTAGATTATGCAAAACGATATACTACGTTGCCTGATGTGAATTAAGATATTATAAATAAAAATCCGTTAGAAATTTTCTAACGGATTTTTTTATAACTCTTTGTTAAGATCTAATTCACAAATGGATTAGAATATTTAACGTCTGTCATCATTTCTGTATCTGTTAAGGTCTTTAAAAACGCAACTAATGCTGCTTTCTCTTCTTCCGATAAGTTTAAATTTCTTGGTGTTTCATCGCCATTTATCATGTGGTCGCTTAAATATGGATGTGGTTTTACTTGTGTGCTATAATGCTCTACAACCGCCTCTAATGTTTCTAATCTTCCATCATGCATGTATGGTGCTGTTAACGCTATATTTCTAATGGATGGTGTTTTAAATTGTCCAAAATCCGAATCTTGACCTGTAATTTCTCCTACGCCATTATCTACATCTCTAAAATTTTCATCTAAACCTATATTATCGGTTCTTAATCCACTAAATATTACTTGATTTACACTATTTGCATCAAATGCCACATCGTATCTTAAATTATCATTTCCCATATGGCAGAATACACAGGTTCCATTTGCTCCTGGTGTTAATTTTCCATTAAATATGTCTTTACCCATATTCTCTTGTGCTGTATAATTTGGAAAATCCATAAAAATATTGTTCGTTGCTTCTATTCCTGTATCGTACTTTGAATTAAAAGAATAAATTGCTCTTACAAATTGTGCCAATGCTTTAGATACTCTATCGCTTGTTACTTCTTCGCTATTAAATGCTTTTTTAAATAGTGGCTTGTAGTAATCTAATGTAGACAATCTTGTTTCTAACAACTCTAAAGTCATTCCCATCTCGATACCATCTTGTAATGGCATTAAAACTTGATCTTCTAAAGTTGCCGCTCTATGATCCCAAAAATATTTTCCTGGTTGGTAAAATCCTGAATTTACTAAATTCATAGAATTTCTTCGTGTATGTCCGCCTTCAAAACCTTCACTTTTTTGATTTGGATCTGAAAACCCAAATTCTTGTACGTGGCAACTTGCACAAGCTATTGTTTTGTTAAATGATAACTGTTTATCATAAAATAAAACTCTTCCTAAGGTTGCTCCTGCATCTGTTATTTGATTGTTTTCTGGTGTATTATCTAAACCTAATACAAATGCATTGAATGTTTCTGGAAAAACCACATTACTATAATTAAATGGTGTTGATGGCAAATCGTAAATATCGCTATAATTCTCTTCTACTGGTATAACTACTAAAGGTTCGTCGTCTTTACAAGAAAATAATGTTACGAATAGGAATAAGAATGCGATGCTTTTTGTGTCTATTTTTATCATCTTTATTTCTTTATAAATTTGAATCTAACTTCTTTACTTTCCTGTATAATTCTTAAATAATAAATACCTGATTCTAATTTGGAAACGTTTATTTTATTGGAAGTAAAACGGGAATTAATTACTTTTTTTCCTTGTAAATCAAATACACTTATAATACTTTTTTCTAAATCTAACTTAGATTGAATGGTTAATTCTTCTTCTACTGGATTTGGATAAATAGATACACCTGTCAATAATTTATCGTTTACACGCAATGCTGCTGTTCCTTCTGTAATATTTAAAGTTCCATTTATGGATGGATTTTCTATCATATCCACATTTCCTGATGGCCAATAAACGGTTACACTTTCTATTGCTGTATCTGCTCCTATTCCAAAATGTGCTGTTAAACTACTCATGTATTTAAAACCTGTTCCGCTACGTATATCTCTTATTTGTGTTCCTAATGCAGATTTTATTTCTACTCTAGCTCCTATTCCGTTTAAATTACTTGTCGTTCCAATGGTATTTACTTTTATCCAATTTCCTTCTGTATTATCATTTATTTTAAGACTTCCTCCATTAAATAAGTCTAAAAAACCATCGTTATTCAAATCTCCGACTGCTCCTCTTCCATAATCTGTAATAGATTTTGTAAAAGTCATGTCTCCATTGTTCGTTAAAATATATCCTGATGCATAAACGTCTACAAAACCGTCATTATTAAAATCGTGTGCTATATATTCATGGCTTGTATTGGTAAACGTATCAAATCCTGATCCTGCTGTAATATTTGTAAATGTTCCATCGCCATTATTACGCATAAATTCGTTGGTTCCTGAACTTGCTCCAACCATTACATCCATAAAGCCATCATTATCAAAATCTCCCCAAGCGGACGACCATGTTTGTATGGATGAATTTAATCCTGACACAACACTCACATCCGTATAAGTACCATCGCCATTATTTCGATACATTCTATTTTTTGTTGCATCTGGTGCTCCTCCACATTTTGAGATGAATACATCTACATCATGATCGTTATCATAATCTACCCATAAGGTTGCATAATTACGCCCTAATACTCCTAAATCTACACTATTTCCATCATTTACTTGGTGTGTTATTAATCCGCCATTTCCATCATTAATAAAATACACGTTTGCATTTACATCGTGACAAACAAATGCATCTAATAAACCATCATTATTGATATCTATAAAATTAGTTCGCTGTGAAAATATATTAATTGCTGGTGAATTTTCTGTAAAACTGGTTGCATAATTTTTTTCTGGATTTGTGGTCTCTGAATTATTTGCCAACATAAATGTTGCTCCTCCTCCTCCTCCATAGAGTAAATCCATATATCCATTACCATCTAAATCTCCTGCTGCTATACTCCAATTAGGATCGTGATCTGCTATTGGTGTTGTTATGGTTACGTTATCAAAAGTTGGATCGTCCTTTTTTTGATAATTAATATTTACCGATGTCCTATTTACGGTAACTAAATCATCTAAATGATCTCCATTCATATCTACTACAATATATGGTGATCCTAAATTTGTTATTGCTTGTGTTGTAAATGTTACGACATCTGTTGGCGGAACTACTACGCCTCCTTCCGATAATTCAAAATCAAAGGAACTAGAACTCCATCTATTATCAAATACAATATAATAGGTTACACCTACTTCTGTATTAAAGGCATATACAGATAAAAGTCCTAAACCGCTCGTCGTCTCCTCCTACACATATTAATCCTCCACATGTTCCTTTGTATACATGAAATCTGGTATCCTTACCTATATTTGATGCTAAGTCTGTACTTACCGTTAATTGTACTGCTTCGGTTGCTGTGAACTTATACCATTCGCCTTGCGCTCCATTAGTATAATTAAGGCAGTTTATTGGTGCAGGATTTCCGTCAATAGTTAAAACGTTATAATTTCCGACACCTATTTCTAAAGCGGTTTCACAAGTATTTTGTGCTTGTGTGTAAAAAGTTAAGAATAAGAATACGAATGTAATTTTTTTCATTTTTATAGGGTTAAATGATTAGTTTATGTATTGCAAATATACTAAAAAATAGTTTCTATGCATTTATTAAACATACTTACAAGCATTTACCCTAGTTTTTATATAACAAAATGAAAATACCAAGTTGACATCAAAATAAGTCATAAACTCTTTATTTTTCTTCATTCTACTTCACTTAAAATTATAACCGTAGCAGAGGCTATGCTTACAATTTTAAGATGGTATACTAAAAAACATGTTGGTCTTTTTGGTTCGTCTTAAAATTAAATTGGTATCATATCAATTAAACCAAGATATTCGATTTTGCAATATCTACATCTGCTTTTACATGGTTTTTATTTGCTCTTCCACTTGGATCTGTATTTTCTTGCCATTTTGGTATCCATTTTAATACCGTTTTTGCTGCTTGTTCTTGAGGGAAGTGTTTTGTAAAAATTTTGCGTATATAATATGCTTCTTTTGTAGTTGGTGTATTATGTGGATATTTTATTTGTGCTTCTTTCATTTCTCTGTCAGATATTTTACTGGCACAATGTGTTATTAATGTATCTATCCAACTATAACCTACTCCATCCGAAAATTGTTCTTTTTGTCTCCAAAGCACTTCGTCTGGTAAAAATGGATCTTCTTTGGTATCAAATGCTTTTCTCAATATGTATTTTTCTACTCCTTGATATGTTTTGGGTTGTTTTTCTTCTGGTTTTGTTTTCATTATTACATCTAGAAATTCTTTGTCTAAAAATGGTACTCTTGCTTCTAAACCATAAGCCATTGTCGATTTATCTGCTCTTAAACAATCTGATGTTGATAATAACTGTACTCTTCGTATGCATTCTTTTTGGAATTCTACTTTGTTTGGTGCATCTGCAAAATACAGATATCCTCCTAACATTTCGTCTGCTCCCTCGCCACTCAATACCACTTTTATTCCTGCTTCTGTTATCATTTTACTCATTAAATACATTGGTGTGGATGCTCGTATTGAGGTTACATCATAGGTTTCTAAGTGCCATATTAATTTATCTATTATTTCTAAGCCTTCTTCTATCGAGAAATACAGTTCATGGTGTTCTGTTTCTAAAAATTCTGCTACTTTTTTTGCTGCTATTAAATCTGGCGAATCTTTATCTAATCCTATAGAAAAGGAATGCAATTTTTTTCCTTGCTCTTTTAATAGTCGCATTGCTATGGCTGATGTTAAGGAGGAATCTAATCCGCCTGATAATAATACTCCTAATGGTACATCGGTCATTAATCGTTTTTTGGTTGCTTTTATTAGGGTTTCTCTTATTTTTTTTAGATCTAACTCTTTGGTTGCTATTTTTTCATCGAACCAATCTGGTTTATAGTAACGTACTAATCCTGTTTTTGGTGTATAGTAGTGTCCTGGTGGAAATGCTTCAAATGTTTCACATTGGTCTGCGATTACTTTCATTTCGGATGCAAAATACATACTTCCTTCTGCGTCTTTTCCATAATATAACGGCTTTACTCCTATGGCATCTCTTCCTGCTATAAAGTCATCTCCATCTACTACTACAAATGTAAATACGCCGTCTAATTTATCTAAAAATTCATATCCGTATTTTTCGTATAAATGTACAATTACTTCACTATCGGATTTTGTTCTAAAAGTATGGTCTTTTAATATGGTTTCTTTTAATTCTCTATAATTGTATATTTCGCCATTGTGTACCATATATGCTGTTTCACACCCTTGTATTGGTTGTTTTCCTGTATGTAAATCTATAATAGATAAACGCTCGTGTGATAGTATGTGTCCTTTTTTGGTTACATGTATATCACTTTCGTTTGGTCCTCTATGACGCATTCTTTTAGACAGTTCTCTTGCTTTTTCTATTGTTACTCCTTTTCCTATTATTGCTAATATCCCACACATAATATTTTATTTTAAATTATATACAAATAACCGTTTAAAATAACTTTTTATAAAGTATGTTATTGTTTTTAATTACATATTATAACTTTATTTTAATAATTAAATATAATTTATAATCTATATAACGGGTATTTTGACAAGATGTTTAAATCAATAAGATTAGCAACCTGAGTTCGACCTAAACTTACATCAAATAAGCCTTATAAATAGTGAGATTTGAACAATAAAAACGAAGATTTATTATTCACACTTTTATATTTTTTATTTTGAGTTCATGATGTGTTTCGCAATTCAAGGCTTTTATTGTTCAAAGATTGCTGTTTAGAAGGCTTTCTATTAGATTTTATTCATTTTTTATTATTATTTTTTGGTATTCATCTGTTCGCTTTGCTCGGGTCTGCCTTTTCCTTATACTTCATTATGTCTTTTCAAACTAAAAATAGTCTTTCAAAGCCACGCCTCGTCTAAGAAAAAGGCTAAAAACTTTGATTGCAAGTTTAGATCGAACTCAGGTTTATAGCGTATTTTGATGTTGAGTTGGCATGAGAGAGTACACTACCTGCTATAATTGAAAATGCTCGAGATTTGTTTCGCTCAAATTGGATTAATTCTCTTTAAAGAATACACTTGCGATAGCAAAAAAACCGATTCCTGTGATAATTGGCGGTAACATTAATTTTGGAGCGTGAAAACCTCCAATATAAATCATGGCAATTCCTAAAATTACTAAAATAATACCTACTAATTTTTTTGTTGAATTCATAATATTTTAATTTGATATTTAGTCGATAAAGTTAAGATTGTATTACAAGTAAATATCGTTATTTTAGTATAAAAATATTTTTATACTAAAATAACGATGAAATATTAACCTCAGTTCGATTTATTTTCTTTAAAAAATAGTTGTGGTATTTGAATTTAAGTTGTATTAATATTAACATTCATCTACCGTCAGCGT
>JALSLK010000007.1 GCA_026988355.1 Flavobacteriaceae bacterium | reverse complement strand
CTATGGTAATTTTAATGGAACTACTTCGATAGTCATTTATAAGGATGGTTCTTGTATAAAAAACGGACAGAAAGTATACATGTAAAATAAAATATTATGAAAAAAACAAATTATAGATTACAGTACATTTTATTAACGATTGTTGGATTTCTACTTTCATGTAACAATGACAAAGACATGGAAGTAACAACCATACAAGAACCATCTATTGAATTAAAGTCAAGCTACAATTTATTAAATATTACACCTAATGTGTATCACGATTACTTTAAACAAACCGAGCATAGTATAGGTTATTCTTCTTTAAAAGCTAATTCGTTAAGTGAACATTCTGTAGTAGAAATAATTAACATCAAAGATGAAAAAAAGGTAGTACATTTATCTATTAACAATAAGACTATTGATAATTTTGCAATGTCTAAAACAATATCAAAGTCTAGTAGTTTAGATATTTATGGAAAAACAATTCATTTTAAGATTAGTAAAGGGGCTAATTCTATGAAAAGTACAGATACGTCTTCTGAAACGGAAGTGGAAATGTATGTTCCAGAGTTGGTAAAAGTTACTAATCCAAAAATAGAAAGTGAAGACAATCTTTTTCCTATATGTTATTATGAGGATTTTGTTTTAGAATGGAATGCAGACCCTAATAATGAAGAAGGTTTAGTGGTAATTGTAGAGTATTTTGGAAATAATGCCATTCCTCAAAATTCTACAAATGAACATATTTTAAATACCGATATTATTGATACAGATGGTGGACATATTGTTTTAAACAATGATTTATTCAAAGATATACCTAATTTAAGTATTGTTCACTTAGTTTTACTAAGAGGTAATGTAACAATACAAGAAATAGAGGGAGAATTGTACAAGTTTTTTGCGGAATCTCATGTAAGACTTCCAATTATTTTGGTAAAAGATTTAACTACCATTGCAAAAGAGTAAATTTTAACTATAAAGGCAGGTTGGTTAATTACTAATTCAACCTGATTTTTACTATTATACTAATAATTTGAAAGCAACTCGTTTTACAATATTCTTATCAATACTACTTGTAACTTCTAGCAATCATCTCTTGAGCGCACAACATAAAAATGATTTTGAGGCGGGTTTGTTCAATATTGGTTTTGGTGGAGTTGTAGGGGGTATAGGTGCAATAATTAATAAAAAGCCCAACGAAAAAACAGGAAAGGTCTTTTTAAAAGGTTTTTATCAGGGAGCATTAGGGGGATATATGCTTTTTGAAAGTAAACGTTTGGTTGGCAAATTGGGTAAAACTAGAAACTATAATTATGTATGGCCATCAAAACTTATCAATAGTGCAGGGATATCTATCATAGAAAATGCATCTGCCAACAGAAATTTTTGGGAACGTTGGCATATCAATTTTGGCTTTAATCGTTTTGAATTTTACACTAAAAATAAATTTAAAATGACGTATAGAATTATGCCGTTTGCTTTGAGTAATACTATTTATGGTTTTACACAAGGTAAATTAGATATAAATACCTCTCTCAAAGTAGGAAGTTTTGTGTTTGTCGCAAATAAGATTAAATCCAACAGTGTAGCTAATTCATCTGGACAAGCAATAGGTAATTCAATATTAGTTTTAAAAAATTCAATATTTTCAAAAAAAACTATTATTTCCCATGAACTTATTCACACTTATCAATATGAAAGTTTCTCTAGCCTAAATTCTTTTCTTAATAAACCTACTAATAAATTAAAATTAGATTATAAATGGATAAAAATCTACCATAAAATATTTTATACAGACTTTAACTTTTTAACAATGCGAGGGTTATATGATTTAAGTAATAATTATAATACAAGTTTTTTTGAAAATGAAGCGAGATATTACACAGAATAGGAAAGCAACGTTTGCCAACACGGGTAATCGTTGCGCAAGGCACTAAAAAATTATAACATATAACTCAATAGCTTCTTTTTAAGGGCCTTTTGTGTTTTATAACAAAAATTTTGATTTCTTTTCGAGCAATACCCTAATCAATCAAAATTTTACACAATCGGAAAGAATAGTCATCAAAGACCGAGAATTATTAAGCATTTATTCAAAATTAGATTATTATTTTAAACAAATTTCATCTAATTTAAAATTAGATGTAGGTTATTCAAAATCAAATTATAAAAATATTGTAAATAATTCTGATTTACGAGAAGTAAAATCTAACAATTATAACTATGGTTTAGAATTACGTTCTGGTTTCAAAGGGATTTTTAATTATCACTTTGGCACAAAATGGACAACTAATGAAATTGAAGCATCTGGAATTAATAATTCTTTTACAGATAATGTAAGTTTTTTAGATTTATCGTTTGTGTTTAATGATAAGTTTAATATGCAATTTCAAATGGAACGCTACTTTTTTGGAAACCTCGATAAGAATAATAACACCTATTATTTCTTGGATTTTGACACTCGATATACCATAAAAAAGAATAAACTGACTTTAGCACTTACAGGGAAAAACTTATTTAATACAGAAACATTTAGGACGTTTTCAATAAGTGATATTAGTACATCAACAACTGAATATAGATTACTCAAAAGGTTCGTACTCTTAAAAATGGAATGTAGATTTTAACATTATGGGATAACAACAGCGGTTACCAATAAGTAATAAAACGATAGCGTGATACATTTGGTATGAAGTGTCTACCTTTGATGTTACGATTTTATAGAGAGTAAATACTATATTTGACTTATGGCAAAAAGATATGACAACGAATTTAAATTAATGATCGTAGATTTATTAAAATCAGGTTTACGAACAAAACAACTAAGCGAAGAGTATGAGCTTCATTCTAGCGTTATTAATAGATGGAGACGAGAATACGATTCTAGAGGAGGGGATTTTTCTAAGACAGAAACTAGATCTATAGAAAATCAGGAACTCATAGCGTTAAAAAAAGAATTAAGAGATGTTAAAATGGAGCGAGACATCTTAAAAAAGGCAGTAAGCATCTTTTCCAAGAGCGACAGATAAGATATCACTTCATTTTATCAAATGTAAATTCTTATCCTGTTGAAAAGATGTGTAAATGCATGAAGGTTAGTAAAAACGCTTATTATCATTGGCTTAGAACTAAGGATACTCCATATTCCAAGACCTCAAAGATGCTTTTAAAAGAAAGAATAAAAATCATTTTTAATAATAGTAAGCAGATTTATGGTAGTTATAGGGTTCAAAAACAACTAGAACGAGAAAATATAGTTTATTCTCGCTCATACATAGCACTACTTATGAAAGAAATGAATTTAAGAAGTATATTGAAGAAAAAATTTACAGTAACCACAGATTCAAATCACAGCTTTAAAATAGCTGAGAACAAATTAAATAGAGATTTTTCTAGTGTTTCATTAGGGCAAAAACTGGTCTCTGACATTACTTATATAAGAGTTAATCAACAATGGAATTACCTAACAACAATAATGGATTTAGCTGACAGAAAAATAATTGGATGGTCTTTAAGTGAAGATATGACAACTGAAAATACCGTTCTAAAGGCCTGGATTTGTGCTAGAAGGAATAGAGCTATCAATGCTAAATGTATTTTTCATTCAGATAGAGGTGTGCAATATGCGTCAAACAAAATAACTTCCTTGTTTTCTTTTAATCGAAAAATTACTCAAAGTATGAGTAGAAAGGGGAATTGTTGGGATAATGCCGTAGCTGAAAGTTTTTTTAAGACCATTAAATATGAATGGATTAATAGATTTAAGTATACTTCATATAATCAATTATACGGCTCTATTAAGGAATATTTAAACTGGTATAATACAGAAAGATTGCATTCTAGTTTAGGGTACTGTACACCACTAGAAATAGAATTAAAACTAAAAGGAATTATTAACAAAGCGGCTTAAAATAAAATTGTACCAAATTTACTAGGTAGTCCACTCCTATAAAAATTGTGTCCTGGTACTCGCTCACTTAACTGAAAGTTAGCGAATAGTTTTTCTTGATATTCTTTCTTACCTTGCATACCATTAAAGTACTAATTTTACTACACTTTTACAACTTATTTTAGCTATATTTGAATCAACTTGTTCAACAGGCACACTGAATATCAAACATTAAAAATTTTGTACAATCAAACTATAAGTTCTCAAAAAACGCCCATTGAAATTAAAAAAATATAAAATCACTTATAAAAAGGTGAGTACTTACAATTAAAATAAAATATTTAACTTAGTCCATAAGTTTAATACAACATAAATTTGAAACAAAAACAACGCAAAACTAAAAACTGGAAAAATCAACTTCATGAAATTATTTATGAAGCCGACACTCCTGCAGGAAAATGGTTCGACCTTATTTTAATAATTGTTATTTTAATTAGTATTCTTTTAGTTACACTTGAAAGTGTTGAAAGCATTGATAAAGAATATCATAATTTTTTAAATATTGCTGAATGGGTAATCACATTATTATTTAGTATAGAGTACATTGCGCGTATTATTACCATTAAAAAACCTTCTAGTTATATTTTTAGTTTTTATGGGATTATCGATTTTTTAGCAACCATCCCAAAATATTTATCACTTATTTTTATAGGAACGCATGCATTAGTTGCGCTTCGTGCATTACGATTGCTTAGAGTATTTAGAATTTTAAAGTTAACACGCTATTTAGGAGCTTCTGGAAATTTAATTTCTGCACTAAAAGCAAGCAGAATTAAAATTTTTGTATTTTTATTTAGTGTATTAGTCATCACCATTATTTTAGGAACAGTCATGTATTTAGTTGAAGGTCCTGAAAATGGTTTTACAAATATTCCACATAGCATGTATTGGGCAATTGTTACGCTTACAACTGTAGGTTATGGAGATTTAGCTCCGCATACTCCTTTAGGACAGTTTATCGCTAGTTTAGTAATGATTTTAGGTTATG
>JALSLK010000006.1 GCA_026988355.1 Flavobacteriaceae bacterium | reverse complement strand
ATTAAAAATGTTGTTATTAGTCTTTTCATGATAATTGATTTATCATGCAATATCTAAATAAGAAAAATAAGACCTCTAATCTAGTTTGTAAGTGTATTTAATTATTTTGTATTCGTGTAAGTTGATTGTTTGGCTCATCTATTGCTTTAGTAAAACTATCAATAGAGTTTTTACTATCTGTAAACCTTAAATTATAAATAAATTGGTATGGGAATTCAGCAAATAGTGTAAACAAACTAAATAATAGAATTGCAAATAAATTACTTTTTTTTCTCAGATTTAATATTTTCAAAAATCTTTTTTAATGCTTTTACATCGTAAGGTTTTGCAATAATCGTTTTATTTTCATTAAGTAAAAAGAAATTCGGAGTACTAGAAACGCCATAATCTTTTACATAGCTATTTTTATATTTACCTTCTCCTAAAATATGAATGAAATTTTCATAATAAAAAGTTTCTTCTTTCCATGCAAGTCTAGACTCTTCTGTTTCAAGACCTATAGCAATGGTTTTAATTTCTTTTTTGTCTTCTAAAAATTTTTGAAGAATAGGTAATTCTCTTAAGCAATGTGGACAAGTTGAACTCCAAAAAACCACTAGATAATATTTAGAACCTTTGAGTTTATATAAACTTTTTTCTTTTCCTTTTTCTTTCCAAAGAATTTCGGGAGCTTTTTGCCCAATAGTAGTTTTAATCATATCCATAACGACATTTTTAAACTCAAAATCTTGTAAAGCAACAGGTAATTTATTAAAATGATTTTTTAAAATATAGTTTACTAAGGTAATGTTTTCTTGTTGAGCAAAAGTATACGCTAAAGATTCGATTACATCCTTTTTTAATTGTACATTTTTAATTTTTGATAAAGATGTTACAATTGCATTTTTACGTAATTCCATCAATGTATTTAAATCATCCGAAGTGTTTAGGTACATTACAAAATCCATTACTCTATCGATTAGTAAAGATGATTTTGCAAGAAATTTATTATCAAAATCTACATAATCGAAATAATGTGTTTTGATTAATTTTAAATAATTGTTGGTATCTTTAATTAGGTTTTTAGCATAAAAACGGTTGCTTGCTTTTATAAAATTAGCAGCAACTTTTCCATTAGATTTTTTTTCAAAAGTATTTTGAATGGTAGCTAACTTTTCTAAATCTTTAGTATATAATTTGTGTAATTTTTTATCCTCTTTCGTATCTTTTGTTTGAAAATAAACCACTTGAATAGAGTCCAAATGATTTTGAACATCGGCAATATTTTCAATATAGTCTTGGTATAGTTTATTTTCTTCGGATTTATTAAATTTCACTAATTGTAATGGATATTCTGGATGAAATTCTACATCAATGTCTTCTTTATTGTAAATAATATCTACAAATTTATTATTGTTATTGTCGTATAAAATACGATACATTCCAGGTTCGCTTCCTTTCGGAATAGTAATTGCAAACTCTCCATTTTCTACGGTTGTATTCGCAATATAATTTTGTTTTACACCATTTAACTTATATAATATTGCCCAAGAATATTTTTTTGCTGGTATCATTTTCCCTTTTATGCTGTGTTGTGCAAAAGAACTAGAATAGACTAGTATTATGAGAACGGATAGTATTTTTTTTAACATGGTTTGTTGTTTTATCTTTACTTTTTCAAGAATCATACCAACTTTTTTCTTTATCGGTATAAGCAGATGTAAAAGTACATTTAATTTTGATTTTATAAATTCGATTTCATAATTAATTGTATTTTTGTATTTAGAATACTTCTAAATAAAGAAATTATGATGAATGTACAAAAAATAAGAAAAGATTTTCCAATTTTAAAACAACAAGTTAACGGAAAACCTTTGGTTTATTTTGATAATGCAGCAACAAGTCAAAAACCACAAGTTGTTATTGATGCAATTGAAAAATATTATAAAGAGATAAATTCAAATATCCATAGAGGTGTACATACTTTAAGTCAGTTAGCAACAGATGCGTATGAACTTACTCGAAATAAAATTCAGCATTATTTTAATGCAAAGCACAACCATGAAATTATCTTTACTAGAGGAACGACCGAAAGTATTAATTTGGTCGCAAGTAGTTTTACGTCCTTGTTAAACAAGGATGATGAAATTATCATTTCCTATTTAGAACACCATTCTAATATTGTACCATGGCAATTATTATGCGAAAGAACAGGAGCAAAACTTCGTGTAATTCCAATAAATACCAAAGGAGAACTCATTCTTTCCGAATACGAAAAACTACTTAGTAACAAAACTAAATTAGTAGCAGTAAGTCATGTATCTAACGCATTAGGTACTATAAATTCAATAAAAAAAATTATAGAAAAAGCACACCAATTTGAGGCTGCTGTTTTAATAGATGGAGCACAAGCGGCACCACATATACAAGCAGACTTTCAGGCTTTAGATTGTGATTTTTACTGTGTGTCTGCGCATAAAATGTATGGCCCAACAGGTATTGGTTTCCTTTACGGAAAAGAGGTATGGTTACATAAATTAAAACCATATCATGGAGGTGGAGAAATGATAAAATTGGTAACCTTTGAGAAAACTACCTATGCCGACTTACCACATAAGTTTGAAGCAGGAACTCCTAATATTGGAGCTGGAATAGCTTTTGGAGCAGCTATCGATTACATCGAGAAAATAGGTATTAAAAATATTGCTACTTACGAGGATACTTTACTAAAATATGCTACCGAAAAGTTAGTACAGATAGATGGTTTAAAAATTTACGGAACAGCAGAAAAAAAGGCTAGTGTTATTTCTTTTAATGTAAAGGATATTCACCCGTTTGATATTGGTAGTATTGTAGATAAATTAGGAATTGCTGTGCGTACAGGACATCATTGTACACAACCAATAATGCAATATTATAAAATTCCAGGTACAGTAAGAGCCTCCTTTTCGTTTTATAATACGAAAGAAGAAATAGATACTTTTGTAGCTGCTTTACAACGAGCCGTAATGATGTTGCAATAACAAGTATTATTTACCTATAACTTTAATCGTATTTTTAACCAGTTCTGCGGTAGTACGTGCCGTATAAATATCCGAATCTACAATAGTAACATGACCCATTTTACGAAACGGTTTCGTAATGGTTTTACCATAAATATGAGGAGTAACACCTTTTAATTGTAAAATTTTAGACATGTTTTTATAATGTACTTTTCCAACATGATTAGGAGCGCCAACCAAATTAACCATTACAGCAGCAAGTTTGCTATCTGTGTTACCGAGAGGTAAATTTAAAATAGCTCTAAGATGTTGCTCAAATTGATTGGTATACGAAGCTTCAATACTATAATGACCACTATTATGAGGTCTAGGAGCAACCTCATTAACTAAAATAGTATCATTCTCAGTTAAAAATAATTCCACAGCAAGTAAACCAACATGCGTAAAAGCATTAGCAACTGAAATAGCAATTTCTCGCGATTTTCTGCTAATTTCATCCGAAATACGAGCAGGGCAAAGTACATATTCTACTTGATTGGTATCCGAATTAAATTCCATTTCAACCACAGGATAAGTTTTTATTTCGCCATTATTACTACGAGCAACAATGACAGCCAATTCTTTTTTAAATGGAATAAGATTTTCTGTAATACAAGCAACATTAGGCAGTATATCTAAATCCGAATTGGAATTAATTCTTTTAACACCAGTACCGTCATAACCAAACTGTTCCGTTTTCCAAATAAAAGGAAAAGACAAATTAGCATTTTTAAGAGCATTTAAATTGGTAAAACGTTTGTAACGAGCAGTTGCAATATTATTATGATGATAAAAATCTTTTTGTAAACCTTTATTTTGAATAATCTGTAATATTTTAGGTTGTGGATAAATAAGTAACCCTTCTTTTTCTAATTGCAATAAAGCAGCAATATTTACATGTTCAATTTCAATAGTTAAAACATCTACTTGTTTCCCAAAACGGTATACATCGTTGTAATTTTTAATATTACCAATAACAAAATTATTAGCAATAGTAGCACAAGGAGCATTTTTAGAACTTTCTAAAACGGAAACGAAAATGTCTAACTTTTGTGTTTCGGCAAGTAGCATTCTACCAAGCTGACCACCACCAAGAATACCTAATTTAAAATTGGAAGAATAGTAGTTTTTCAATAGACTAGCTTTAAGAATTACAAGGCAAAAATAAGAATTTTTATTGTAAACTGTGTGTTATGATTTAAAGAAATGTAGCTTATGCCGATATATTAAAAACCTTAATTGGTAATGCGTAAAAGATTGCCATTTAAAGTAACATTGTAAAAACGAGCAGCATGTTGAATATTGCCATTTTCGGGAGCGCCATCAATTATTTGAAAACGTTCATTATCGCAAGGACAAGTCATAAATAATGCGCCAACAGTCATGGTAGAACAATCTTGTAGATTGATATGAGGGCAAGCCAAATCAAAAGCCACAAACAAATCAGCAGAACGTCTATATACAACAACACCTCTAATACCTCTATTAGAAAAAACAGCATGACCACCAGGAATAAGTAAATTATTACCTTCCGATAAATTTAAATTTACCGTAAAATTTACCGTAGCATTAGGTAAAAAAGTACTGTTGTTACTATCGTCATCACAAGATAATAATGTGATAAATAGAAGTAGTAAAAAAAGATTTTTCATACGAATTAGTGTAAAAAATATATAGTGTAAAAGTAGTGTTTTAAAAGACAACGAAAAAATAATGATATTCGTATAAAAAACGTGTAGTCTTGCTATTTTTAAGAGTTTTTTTGCTAAAAAATAAAGTTCGGCTTAATCTACAACCATTATCATATCGTTTTCGGTAAATGGAATTAAAAATATTCAAAAATAAGTAGTATATTTGCAGACGTAATCTCAATCCGATAATTATTTGGATTTGAGATTTTTATGTTAAAA
>JALSLK010000005.1 GCA_026988355.1 Flavobacteriaceae bacterium | reverse complement strand
ATTATCTCTAAAATTATAGTACGCTTCAGTCGGTTCATCTCTATCACAACTAATAATTAATAGCGTGATTATAAAAAACAATATTTTTTTCATTTTATAGTATTCTTTTATTATTATTAATTTGATTTTCCGTTAATCACATTACCTACAACGATTTGTGTAAGCGTAGTTGCGGATTTCAAGGCACTTACCTTTCAATTTATCACTAAACGTTGTTCAAAGATACAATCTTTAAATTTAGCACAAAACCCGCAATTACGTTTACATTTTGTTGGGCACAGGGTTTTGTTATTCATACTATTTTTTAATCATATTCATTTATTCCGTACAGAATTTCTTTCATTTTACTTCCATTAATTTCTACGGGTTTATATGCTGTATTAAATTTTTGAATTGCAATGTCAATATCCGATTTTAGTTTTTTGTATGCTGGTGGCAAACTACTGTTACATTGTTGTTCATTTTCGTAACTATCTAAAATGATTTTAAATTTTTCATAAAACTTACCACCTTGATCTATAAAACTATTATATTGTGTTATAAATTGCAATAATCTATCTATTGGAAAGTTTAAATTAATTTGCATTTTAGTAACTAATTGTTGTTGATTACCTGAAGTTATTGCTTTGTCTAATTTATCTAGAAATTCGTTTAGATTATTTCTTACTAAATCCCAATCATCATTTGAGCGACATTCTTTTAAACTTGTATAATACTTTATTGGTTTGGTATAATCTTTAAACAAACGTTCTAAATCTTCCATTACTTTATCGTTACTTTTTTGCAAAAAGGTTGTTTCAAAATATATGGTATTTAAATCGTTATTCATACGCAAAGTAAAATCTAAAATACATTCTATTTTTTCTAACTCGGCTTCTTTTTCTTTTGGACTTGCATTGCTATTAAAAAGGTTCATAAACATATCTATAGAAGATGTATAAATGTTTTGACCTAATAAAGAGGTTAATTGAAAACCTTTTTTCTTGTCTTTTTTACTTTTTAATAAATCTTTTACTTGTGTAAATTCTTGATAATTATTTGGGTTTGAAATTTTATTAATTTCATTAAATGTTGCTATTGATGAAAAATGATGGTCTAATGCTAAAACTTTTTCATATAATATTCGGATGATTGAAAGCCCTTTTAAATATCTAATCTTGTTAATATTAGATATTTCGCTTAGTTTTAAAAATTTCAATTTATCTTTTAGTTGGTCTTTTTTAATGAGTAAATTTAATTTATTTTCAAGTATTATTTCTTTTATAAGATTTTCATTTACTTGGTTCAATTTTATATAAATTTCTTGTTTTAGATTTCCGTAATGTTTAGTTGCAGTGTTTATTTCAGCACTTAATTCGGTTAATATTTGTTCTATTTCCTTGTTATTATTATCAAAAATAGTATTGCTAAAACTATATTGAAAACCAAACAAGAAAATGAATATAAAAAGTTTGGTTAATTGTTTCATTTTTTAGGTTTTACGAAAAAGGTAATTACTCCAATTTCAGTTTCATAATTATTTGGTTTTTAATAATTTTAACTAAATAATTACCTTGTTTTATTTTGCTGAATTTTGTAATATTTAAGGCTTCTTTTAATTCTTTTGATAAGATGAAATCTTCATCAAAAGTGTATAAATAGAAATCCTTTTCTAATTTGTTACTTAAAAGTTTTCCTTTATTTGTTTCGTCTAATGTTGTTTTAGATAATACAAGTGTTAGTTCGTTGCTCTCTTTATTATAAATAATTTTTGTGTTTGAGGTTGTTTTGTTTGTTGAACTATCAATATAGCACATTCCGTGACCGCCATTACACATTTTTCCATTCCAACTTACATCTACATCTATGGTTTTGTTTTGAGTTTGAGAGAATATTTGATTTGGTATTATGTGAAATATAAGCACAAAAATACCGATAGAAAATAGTTTTTTCATAATTTATAATGATTAATTTAATTGTTACTTAATATCTATTGAAAATTTAAAATCTGTAAGAAATAAATAAATTATTAACAATAGAATTGTCAAAGTCTGCAAAATAAAAACCAGATTTCAACCCTATTTTGGTATTGTCAGTAACTTTATAATTTAATTTTGCACCAATCATTACAGCAAATTCTTCATTATTAATAATGTCATTTTTTTGAATTGACATACCTGCTCCTAATAATAATGAAAAATAAAGTTTATCTTTAATAAATCCTTTATTTGGCATTGAATATTCCCCATAAAGTAAATAATAATCGACTTTAAAGTCAGATGAGTTTGTGTCAAATTTACTATTTAATATTTCAGCACCAATTGAATATTTAGAATTAAAATTATAACTAATACTTGAATTTATATTAAAGGTGTTTTCTTTATCAATTGACAAAACTCCACCAGAACCCATAATTGTAATTCCCTTTTGTGAGTAACTAATGTTAGCAAATAATAATAAGATGATGATAATTAAAAAATTAATTTTTTTCATAATGTGATAAATTTATAGATTTATAATATACTTGTTTAAATTTTTGATTTTCTAAAAAAAAATCTACTGGAAAATATGATAAAGTATCTTTTTCCAGTATATTTTTTATAGGTGAAATGAGTTTTTTTTTATGAGGTTTAAATTCTAAATTTTCGGATTTATTTAATACATTAGCAACAAATTCGGAACAATAAAAATCATTGTTTTCTAAAGAAAATTGCATATCAAATTTAATTTTACCGTTTTTAAGAACAGATAGATATTCTTTAATAATGATAAAATCAAATGCGTCTATTTTATACTCCCATATGCTTAAAGAAATAATATCTTCATAATTTTTAAACTTGTCCCAAGATTGAAGTAGTAAATTTGAATTTTTTATTTTCTGATCCATAGAAACATTATAAATTAAGAATTCATCATTTGTAATTAAGCCTAAACCTATATGAGTATAAGTGTTTTTAAAAATATTAAATTTTTTAGAAATGAGATTTTGTTTGGATATTGTGCCTCTTGCCACAATATAAATACAACTATCACTCATAGCAGGGAATTGTGAATATAATAAATTTACATTAAACATTAAAACTACAATTAAACCTTTTTTCATATGTTAATAATTAAAGGCTGTCATATAAACCTGTTCCAAATGCAGCACCTGCAATACCTCCTGCAAGACCTCCGAAAGCCCAACCTAATAATCCACCACCAACATCTGCCGCAATTCTCCAACCACCACCTTTTGCTTTCGACTGAACACCATTACTATTACCTGTTGAATTATCAAAAGCCAAAAATGCAGAATATCTTGCTACAGAACTTGAACTTAATAAATATTCTTTTTCATCATCATTTAACTTTGAATTAATAATGGAGTTTTCAAACTGAATTATCAGGTTGTAAAATTTAGTCAAATCCTTATAATCATTGTCTAAAACTATATCTAATAATTGTTTAGACAGGATTTTTGCTTGGGCACTTATTTTTAAACCATCTATTACATTGGATAATCTACTTGGTGCATCTTTCGAGGTTTCAATAAATAATTTAGATGTAGCCCAATTAAAATTGGTATTTGCAAAGTGTTTTTTAAATTTTTTATTTGAGTTAGTTAATACAGATATTTTATCTATATTCTCTTGAATAGTACTATTTTGATTTTCTTTTCGTGTTTTGTAGAAGTCTATAAGTACCTCATTGTGAATAATACCTGCATAATCATAAGGATTATTTGGATTTGATTGTGCATTTCCAATATTAAAATTTAATATTAAAACTGCAATAATAATTACTTGAGTAATTTGTTTAATTGTTTTCATTTTTTTTTGTTTTAAAATGATTAATTGATTTTGCAATTCTTTGAAAGAGTTGAAACATTTGCCTTTGTCAACTTTGTATTACTACAAAATTTCTCTAAATGCGTTGTGTTTCAAAAATGCTACAATTAATTTTTAACGGTTCTTGTTTGTTACCTTATTATTGGTTTATAGTTTTAACCGAAATCTATGTTTCAAAATTTATTACACAACTAAACTACTTTTGGTAGTTATGAGTTGTCAAACCTTTAGTGTAATCAATTTTTAACACAAATTATTATGCTACAATTATAATATATTGTATTTTTGTCTTGTTAAACTTAGGTTTGACGTATATTGAGCATCTACATTTTGCTTGTCGGCGAATTAGGTGCTCATTTTTTTGTTTTTTAGTTCATATATTTATTTTTCATTTTATTAATAATATTATGTCGAAATGTAAAGTTAATTTACATTTTAGTTTAAAAAATAATTAATAGTTGTAGTAGCAATTGTTTAACAATACTAAAACAATTTATTTTAATAACCAAATATTTTTTAACATAATTTTAAGATTATTATTTAATCGTTTGATATTCAGTGCAATATTCGTATCTGCCTTGTGCCCAACAACTGCATATACGCAATCATATCTTAATGTTTTTTATTTCAAACAAATATACATTTTTAAAATTAAAAAGCAAAATACTTATACCCAATAGATTACAGTAATTTATTTTAATATCTATAAATTCATAGTCGTATCGGAACGGTTACGATACGAATAAAAAAATACTATTAATATTTACTAAAACCAAAATTCCAAGGTGTATCTTTCACATACCAAAGATTTCCATTTTTAACTTGTAAAGGCGAATCTATATTATTGGTAAACAAACTACCTGTTCCTAAACCTTGTGGTATTTTAGTGCCTAAACTATAAGTATATTGTGCTATTGCATTAAGACCAATATTACTTTCTAGCGCCGAAGTAATCCACCAATCTATATTTTGATTTTCTGCCAATACAATCCACTCGTTACTACCACTAATTCCACCAATCAAACTCGGCTTTAGTATGATGTATTGCGGTCGTATCTTTTCTAAAATTTTCTTTTTGTCTTTTATCTGAAAAATACCTATCAATTCTTCATCTAAAGCTATATCTAAAGGTGTTTTAGCGCATAACTCCTCCATTGTGTCCCATTGGTTTACTTTAATTGGCTGTTCGATAGAATGTATTTCAAAATTCGATAATCGCTTTAACTTTTCTAAGGCTTCTTCTGGTTTAAACGATCCATTTGCATCCACACGCAAGGTAACTTCTTTTGCAGAAAAATCGCTGCGTATGGATTTTAATAAAGTCAACTCTTTTTCAAAATCAATTGCACCAATTTTAAGTTTAATGGTTGTAAACCCAGCTTTTAATTTTGCTTCAATCTGTTTTGCCATAAAATGCTCGGTTCCCATCCAAACCAAACCATTAATAGCAATGCTATCGTTTCCATCTGTGAAACTAGAAGGAAATAAATTAAACCCAGAATCACTTTGTAAAGATAAAAATGCCTGTTCTACACCAAATTGTATAGATGGAAAGGCAATCAATTCTAATAATAACGTTTGTAAAGGCAAATTTATATTTGTGCAAAGCCACTGCATTTTTTTTTCATAATCTAAAACATCATCTACACTTAATCCTCTAAAAACAGCACATTCGCCAATACCAATTTTCTGATTTCTCTCTATTTGTAAAAAATACGTTTCTTTAGTTCTTAAAATACCTCTAGAAGTTCCGCTTGCTTGTTTAAACTGTAAAATGTGTTTTTTATAGGTAGCTCTCATATATTAACACAAAATTATACTAAATATTTATTATAATAAATAGAATTGAATTAAATTTGCTTCTAATTATGAGTAAAGAGAAAATTCATGTTTATTTCGTTCCAGGTTTGGCGGCTAGTACACGTATTTTTGAATATATAAAACTTCCAGAAAAGGAGTTTAAAATACATTTAATTCCGTGGTTAGTTCCAAAAACCAAAAAGGAAGATTTGGCAGACTATGCAAATCGTATGTGTAAGCATATTACAGAAACTAACTTTATATTGGTTGGTGTTTCTTTTGGTGGTATTGTCGTACAAGAAATGAGCAAACAATGTAAACCCTTAAAAACCATTATCATATCGAGTGTAAAACATCATAAAGAGTTTCCGTTGCGATTAAAAATTGCAAAAACAACTAAAGCGTATAAACTTACTCCAGTAAAAGTATTGAGTAATATCGATAGCTTTATCAAATATATGCATAGCGATTTTATTAAAAAACGTGCAGAGCTTTATAAAAAATATTTATCCATGCGAGATGATAAATATTTACCTTGGGCAATTCATAATGTTTTGCATTGGAAACAAGATAGTAATTACGAAAACACCATTCATATACATGGTAATAAAGATAGTGTATTTCCTATAAAAAATATAAAAAATTGTATTGTAGTAGATGGTGGAACACATGCAATGATAATTTACAAAGCAAAAAAAATAAATCGTATCTTAACCGAAATTTTAACTAAAAACCCATAAATTATGAAACTAATATTTACACTACTATTTTTAATTAGTAGTTTTTTTTGTATCGGACAAATAAATGCAGATAAATTAATTGGAAATTGGAAATCGGATAATGGTATTATTTTAAAAGACTCTACCCTTCATGTTTCTGTAAAAGAATTTGTTTTAAGCATTCGCAAAAATAAATCATTTCAAATACATTCGGATAAAAAATCTATTAAAGGAAAATGGATATTGAAAGATTCTGTATTGTATTTAATTGGAAAACGAGAAGCAAAAATTCAACAAAAAAACAAACTAAAAATCTATACTTTAACAAAATCTAAATTATTCTATAAACTAAATGGAATGAAAACAAAAAAACCCTTGGTTTTAAAAAGAGTTAATAAAAAATAGAATGCATATAAAAGAAACATTTATTAATGGCTTATACGTTTTAGAACCTAAAGTTTTTCACGATAAAAGAGGCTATTTTTTAGAATCGTACAATAAAAAAAATATAGAAAATTTTATTTCAGTTAATTTTATACAAGACAATGAATCGCTTTCACAAAAAAACGTTTTACGAGGTCTTCATTTTCAAAAACCACCTTATGCGCAAGACAAATTGGTTCGTGTCATTAAAGGCAGTGTTTTAGATGTTGTTGTAGATTTACGAAAAAACCAACCAACATATGGCAAGCATTTTGCTATTAAACTATCTGCAAAGAATAAAAAACAATTATTTGTTCCTAAAGGTTTTGCTCACGGGTTTTTAACTTTAAAGAAAAATACGATTTTTAGTTATAAATGCTCTGCATATTACCATACAGCATCCGAAGAAACAATGCATTGTTTTGACAAAGACTTGGGTATTGATTGGAAAGTAAAGGATGTAATACTTTCAGATAAAGATAAAAATGGAATAAATTTTAATACCTTTGAAAGTCCATTCTTATAATATTTCAAAAATATAAAATAAATAAAATTATGATAAAATCAAAATAGTTATGACAAATGCAAATAAATTTATAGTAATAATTAGCGTATTAATTGTTAGTGCCTTTTTTATTAAAGCAACACAACAACCTAATGAATTAAATACGGATTCCGAAAAAAGTAATTCTAAAATAGATCTTACAGTAAAAAAGACAAAAGATAATTACGAAATAAAAGCACTGAAAATGCCAGAGAATTTATCTTTTGCGGGAGAGCGTGTACCTATCGAAATACAAGATGTATACGAACGTATGGATAGAGAACTATTAGTAAATACTTTTTGGCAATCCAATGCGTTACTATACATAAAACGTGCAAATAAGTATTTTCCTACTATTGAAAAAATACTTGCAGAGAATGGCATTCCAGACGATTTTAAATACTTAGCTTTAATTGAAAGTGGCTTATTAAACGCTACTTCTCCAGCTGGTGCTAAAGGTTTTTGGCAAATAATGAGAACTACTGGTAAAGAAAATGGTTTGGAAATTAATAAAAATGTCGATGAACGTTTCCATTTAGAAAAAGCGACAAAAGTTGCTTGTAATTATTTAAAAAAGGCACATCAAAAATTTGGAAGTTGGACTACTGCTGCTGCTGCTTATAACGCAGGAAGAGCTGGTATTTTAAAACAGTTAGATAAACAGCAAGTAACTAACTATTACGATTTATTACTTGGCAATGAAACTTCTCGTTATGTATTTAGAATTATTGCTGCAAAAGAAATTTTAACACATCCTCTTAAATATGGTTTTGCTTTTGATAAACATGATTTATATACTAAAAAAGAAACGTATACGGTAGAAGTAGATTCTATTATCAAAAATATTGCAAACTTTGCTAGATATTATGGTATGAATTATAAAGAATTTAAAATTCTAAATCCTTGGTTAAGAGAAAACACATTGAACAATGCTTCTCATAAAAAATACCAAATAACATTGCCAAGAAAATAATACCAATTCAATTTAAAAATGATTTTAAAACCTTTGGTATAAACAGCCTTATTCCTCTTTTATTCTTTTTGGTTATTTCTTGTAAATATAAGATTTTGCAAACTTAGGTTGGTATAACTAGTATTCTAAACAAAACTTATCGCAATTCGTTCATTTTAATCAAATCTTTGTTTTTCGCATACTCGTAACCTTGGTTCCACCAGCGCTTCATTAATTTTTTATTAAAAATCAGAGAGTTCGTTGTTAAAACAGTTGGTGTATAATACAAATTTAATTTTACACTATTTTTTTTAGCTTCTAATTTACCTATTGCAATATTTTGTTGCTCTACTTGATCTAGCATAAATTCTATAACAGTCGATAATAATGAAAATGGACTTGTAGATGGCATTCTACTTAAATGCTCCACTTCCGTTTCTAAAATTATAACATCAATTTCGGTTGCTCCTTTTTCAATTGCTTTTTTTATTGGTACCAAAGAACCAAAGCCTCCATCTGCATATTCAAAATTATCTTTTTTTAGCAAACTCATAAATGGTACATAATTACAGGATCCCCAAATCCACTCACAATAATCTTCATACAAACAATCGTTTATAGACTTATATTCTACTTCATTCGTTGTTAAATTTGAAACTGTTACGATTACCTCTTTTTTAGATTTCTTTACCTTTTCAAAATATGCTCGTGTAAGATTTTTTTTAATAAACTTCAATAAATTCTTACTTTCTCCAAATGTTTTACGGCGATTCATAAAATTCCAAATTGTATTTAAATGCCTCACTCCTACTACTTGGACACCATGTACTCTTTTTACAAAAAATGGATTGTTACTAAATATCGTTCGTTGTTTAATATTAGAATATAAACTTTCTAGTTCATCTATTTTTTCTAATGCCAAATGTATAACCATCAAACTTCCTGTAGATGTGCCTAAAATAAGGTCGTAATCATATCCTTTATCTTTAATTAAATATTTTGCCACACCTCCCGCAAAAGACCCTTTGCTTCCTCCTCCTGAAATTACTAATGCTCGTTTATTTTTTTTCACTATGTATCAATCTAATTTTATCTAAAACTTTATATTGGCAAAATTAGATAAAATAAAATGTTAATTACCTATTTTTTATTAATTTATGGTTTTAGCCATACTAATTCTTATGCTACTCTAATAGTTTTCAATCCTACGCTTGTAATTTAAATTATTAATTAGAACATTAGAATTAGTACAATTTTTATTTAATTAACAAGGATATCCTTACTTTTGCATTAATAAATATATAAAAATTATTTTGATGACTAAAATTAAAGTAGTATCTATTAGCATATTAACTTTGTTATTGCTTTTTTCATGTAAAGAAAAAAAAGCTAAAAATGTTCTAAAAAAAGAAACTTACATACCTCGAGTTATAAAGAATATTACTTTAAAAAAATTCGACCATACTAAATTTGGTTTAAAAAATTTAAGTAGTATTAGAGCGATTGAATTGGTAGATAGTACTGCTTTTTTTATTGGAGAAAAAGGTAAGATTTATGGCTTTTATCCTAATGGTAATTTTCTGATTACTCCAAATGATTTCTTTGGTAATAAAACACCTAATTTTAGAGCTTCTGGTCGTTCTAAAAATAGTTTATATGCTTTGAGTATTGGAAGTCCTACCCTTCTCTATCAAATTACAATGAATAGTAAAGACGGTTTGATCAACCCAAAATTAGTTTATACCGAAAAACATGAAAAAGCATTTTACGATGCAATGGCGTTTTTTGATACTCAAAATGGAATTGCCATTGGGGATCCAACGGATAATTGCCTATCTATAATTATTACAAGAGATGGAGGAAATTCGTGGCAAAAAATATCGTGCGATAAGCTTCCTAAACTAACAGAAGGAGAAGCTGCTTTTGCCGCAAGTAATACCAATATCTCTATTGTAGGTAAAAATGCTTGGATAATTACAGGAGGCATACAATCTCGCGTTCTTCATACTAATGATATGGGAAAATCTTGGAATATTTATCATACACCATTAATAAACGGTAAAGAAAGTACGGGAGCATATTCTGTTGATTTTTTTGATACTAAAAATGGTATTATTTGTGGTGGTGATTATACAAATAAAACTAGAGATAAAGCAAATAAAGCAATTACTACGGATGGTGGAAAAACATGGAAACTTGTTGCAGATGGACAATACCCTGGTTATATTAGTTGTGTGCAATATATACCGAACACCAATGGTAAAGAACTAGTTGCTGTTTCTACGGAAGGCATTTATTTTTCAAATAATAGTGGTATTTCTTGGATTAGAGTTAATGATGAAGGATATTTCGCTATTAAATTTATTGATGAGAATACAGCATGGCTTGCTGGAAATGGCAAAATTGCTAAAATGATTTTAGAATAATTTTTCGTTATTTATAGAATTTAAAACAACAAAATACGCTAAATAGATTTGAAATTAAATTGGTATAATTACCTACAAACCAAAATATTAATTTAAAATTATTCTTATTTTATTGCTTTATCTGTATCTATTTTTGTATATTTAGCATATTAACTTTAAAACTTTATGTTATGAGCAAACTTATCAATTTTAAAATTATTGGTTTCTTATTATTTTTATTTTTAGGAGCCGAATCTTTTGGACAAGTAGCAAGTGCTACTTTGTCTGGAACAAAAAATTTCAATAGAGGAAGTCGAAATTTCACTCTAGTACAAGGTACATCAAAAACTGGTTGGAAACACATTTATGATCGACATGTAAATTTAAGCAAATTTACTACAAAAAGTAAATTTAATGCCACACTAACGCAAAGTCAGATTATAAACGCGTTGAGCATGACATTAAAACATGGTAGCGAATCAACTTATGCTGGTTTGCCTATTTTTGAATATCGCCAAAAAATAAAAAACACGTACAGGAAGTATAGAGCCACAGTAAATACGGATGGTACTGTAAGAACATTTCATCCTTTAAACTAATTAAAATTTTATATATGTTAGATTGTTATTATTGTAAAGATTCTGCAGATACTCCAGAATCTCCTAATGAAGAAAATTATGTTGGTTCTTTTGAATTAAACTATTTTAAATTACTTCAAGAAATTGTTGATTATGCTAAAAAATTAAATGTTAATATGCATTTCTTTGAAGATTTTAGAATACATGACCAAGATATAATTAAACTACATGAATTTTCTGTAGCCAAACAAAAAGATATTGACTCTTCTGAAATGATGAAGAAAGATGCTTATAAACGTATGTCTGCTGTATTAAAAGCAGCAAAAGATAAAAAAGTAGGTCTTGTGTTTTTTTGTGACTAAAAACTGTTTTTTAGATAAAATCAAAAAAATCCATTTTTAATGTACATTAAAAATGGATTTTTTAGTTTATTTTGAAATTGAATTGGTATAAATGAATTTATATCAAACTGAGGCTAAAACAAGTTTTTAATTAGTATTTCTTCTGTAATACCTTCGGCTTCGGCTTTATAATTTTTCACAATACGATGGCGTAATATGCCATAAGCAACTGCTTGTACGTCTTCTATATCTGGCGAATATTTACCTTGTACTGCTGCGTGTGCTTTTGCCCCTAAAATTAAATTTTGTGAGGCTCTTGGTCCTGCGCCCCAATCTATGTATTTTTTTACCATTTCTGTAGCCACATCGCTATTTGGTCTTGTTTTACCAACCAAACCAACGGCATATTCTATAACATTATCTGCAACAGGTATACGTCTTATTAATTGCTGAAATCCAATAATCTCTGATGCTGTTAGTATCGAATTAATTTCTTTTTTTTTGGTTGTAGTTGTACTCTTTACAACCTCTACCTCTTCGCTAAAACTTGGGTAATCCAAAAATATAGAGAACATAAAACGGTCTAACTGTGCCTCTGGTAAAGGATATGTTCCTTCTTGTTCTATTGGATTTTGTGTTGCTAAAACAAAAAATGGTTTGTCTAAATCGTAAGAATGTCCAGCAACAGTTACTGTCCTTTCTTGCATTGCTTCTAATAAAGCTGCTTGTGTTTTTGGTGGCGTTCTATTAATCTCATCCGCTAAAATAATATTAGAAAAAATTGGTCCTTTTAAAAATTTAAACTTTCTATTTTCATCTAAAATTTCGCTTCCAACAATATCTGAAGGCATTAAATCTGGTGTAAATTGAATTCTCTTAAAGTCTAATCCTAAGGCTTGAGAAACCGAATTTACCAAAAGTGTTTTTGCCAATCCAGGTACTCCTATTAATAAAGAATGACCTCCACATAAAATAGAAATTAATACATGATCTATAGCATCTTCTTGACCGATGATTACTTTTCCTATTTCTTTTTTTAGCGTATTATAACTTGTTACCAAATTTTTTATTGCATCTACGTCTGACATGTATTTCTATTTATTTTATTATAACTCTAAAACGTTAACTATTACTTCTTAAGAATATTTTTTTTTACATCTTACAGTACTTTTTCTTTTTTTGTATTATTTTTTTAACCAGTTATAGCCAAAAGTACAATTTTTATATTGATTATGAATTTTTATATAGGTATCCTTTATTTTGTCTTTTGTCCACTTTTCTATCAATTCTTTCTTCTTTTTTTGTAAAGCTAATCTTTTAATTTTCACATAATCTTTATCTAAATCTGCTTTATGTGATTCTGTTTTACTCTTAATTAGCATTATTTTATACATTTTTTCTCCCTCTCTAGTTTCGTCATAAAAAATTTCAGACAACTCTCCTTCTTTCAAATTACTAATTCTTGCATAAATTGCAGGATCCATATTTGTTAAATCAAAATGTGTATCGTTTGTATATGGATTTATTAATACTCCTTTATTTTTATTTGTTCCTTTATCTGAAGAATATTTTTTTACGACTTCCTCAAAAGATATTTTATTAGAACGGATGTCCTTTTTTAGTTGAATTAATGAATCTTTTACTTTCTCTAATGCATCATCAGATATTTCCATTTGTAACAAAATATGTCTTACATCTCTCTCCTTTCCTTTTATTTTCTCTACTTGAACAATGTGATATCCAAACTGTGACTTAAATGGTTCCGAAATTTCTCCTTCTTCTAAACTAAATGCAGCTTCTTTAAATTCTTTTACAAACGGAGTTTCTCTAGTCATTCCTTTGTATAGACCTCCACTTCCAGAACCTTGTTTTGATGCTGCTGGATCTTGTGAATACAATATTGCTTTCATTCTAAAACTAGATCCATTTTCAATATCCTTCTTTATACTATTTAACTTTGTAATTATGGCTTCTTCTTCTTTATCACTAGCTTTTGCTTCTAAAACTATCTGTGCTAATTCTATTTCGGTTCCAAATTCTGGTATACTTTTCTCTTTTTTTAAGCTATTAAAGTAACTTACTACTTCTTCTGGAGTTACATCTGTTCCTTCGGTTAGTTTATATTGCATTCTCTTTATTAGTTGCCCTTCTTTTTCTACTTTATAAAGTTCTTTTTTTACTTCGCCAATAGTATTAAATCCAAAAAAATCGATTAACTTCTTTTTTGTCCCTAATTGCTTTGTAAAGTAGTTTATCTTTCTATCGACTTCTCCGTTTATTGTTGCTTCGTCTACTTCTACACTATCAATTACTGCATGGTGAGCTAATAATTTATCATTTATTATTTTTTCAATAATTGCACATTCTGTAATGGTGCTTTTTCCTTCATTTTCTTGGTCTAATTGTAGCTTTGCTGCTTTTACTTCAGAATACAATACTATATTCTTTCCAACAACTGCTGCAACTCCATCTATTTTAGTGCGCTTTTGTGCAATAGTCTGTAATGAAGTTACTACTGCTATAAACAGAATTGCTTTATTTATAAATTTCATATTGTCCTTTTTTATTTGCATCAATTAATAATGTTTTTTCTATTTTTTTTAATAATTCTAATTTTCTTGTATGTAATATCATTTTCTTTATTGTTGGCACTACATAAGTTATTGGTGCTATATTATTTCTATCCATTTTATCTTTTATTCGTATTAAGTACAAATCTAGATCATCTTCTTTTTGTAAATATCTATTTTTTACTAGTGATTTAAAATCCTCTTGTAACATAGGTAAAAGTCGTAAAACATCTGTATATTTTATCCAAATGGAATCGTTAAAATAAAACGACTTAAATTCTAATTCTCTTACAATTAACTTATCAATATCCTCTTTTTTATTAGATTTAAACAGTGCTATTATTTTTTCTTTATTCATAATATCTTTACTTATTTGAATAAATTTTAATTTAATTATTTTCTCTTTTAACATTAAAATGTCTTTATTCTTTAAATAAAAACCATCGATATCTCTCCTATTAACAATCGTATCTAAATTTTGAGATAGTATTGCTTCTCTATATTTATTTACCAATAAATCTTGTCTGTATTTATTTACAAGTTTATTAATTTTTGTTGTTTCTTCTTTTAAATTAATTTTTGCTTTGTTTAATAATAATTGCTGTTTTGCCCATGCATTAATATAATTTCTAACTAACAAAGCACTATCTCTCTTTTTGTAGTTTTTTGGCAATGCAACTAAAATATCCTCTTTGTATAAATAGACATCATTTACCCTTGCTATTGGTTCTTTATTCTCCTCTTTACTTCCTTTAAAAAAGGTACAAGAAACAATGGTATTTGCTAAAAATAAATAAAACAGGAATTGTTTAAACATTAATTAGTTGTTTTTTTTTGCTATTTTTTTAAAAACTCTTTTCTTTAATTTTACTTTATATGAATTCCTTAAATCTGTAATCCATTTTTTTTCTAAATAGTCTTGATAGTTACTAATTACTTTTCCTTTAATATCTTTTAATTCTTTTGGAGAAGATGCTAAAATTTCTGTCACATTTATTATGGAATAATGTTCGTCTTCTTCTTCATATCTCTTAACTCCTTTTTGAACTATAAAATTTGTTGGTAATTTTTTAGAATCTATTTCGTAACTATCCGAATGGAATAATACATGTATTACGGCTCCTTCATTAACTAATTCTTTAATCTCTTTCATAGACTTCCCTTCTATCATATACTTTTCTACCAACGCTGCTTTTTCTTTTTTCGTACAAGAAGCAATTTCTGCCTTTACCCTTTTTTTCCACGTATAATTGCTAGCATTTGCGTTAAAGAATTTTTGCAAACCAATGGTGTCTTTTTCTGCTTTTGTCCATATTTTTTTTTGTAATAAATCAAATAACAATAAACCGTCTCTATATTCTTTTAATGTTGCTGCGAATTCTGGATTTTCATATTCTAAATGATCTTTATAATACGCTATTATTTTGGCATCTATAAAATCTTTATAGGTCTTATTTGGTTTGGATAAATATTGTTTTAAATCATTTACCGAATAGGTTTTTTCTTCTATTTTTAAAACCACTTGGTCGTTTCCTTCTTCTTTATTTTTTTCTAGGGCTATCTGTAATGCATCTTTATCTAACGTAACATCATATTTCTTCTTTAAACGTTTCACAATGGATTTTCCGATAAGTACAGAGCGTTCTCCTTTTTCAATCTTCTTTTGTAATTCGTCTTTTAAATCTTCAAAATTTTGGATTGGAAATCGTTTAATTAGTTTTACAATGTGCCATCCAAATTTTGTTTTAAATGGTGTAGATACCTCTCCAATGTTTTGTAATTTAAAAGAAATATCTGCAAATGGTTGTATCATACTTCCATGAGAGAATTTTCGAATAACGCCTCCTTTTACAGAACTTGCCTTATCATCGGAATATTTTTTAGCTAAAAATTCAAAATCATCTCCTTGTTTATACTTTTGATAAATTTCATCAATTTGCTTTTTTGCAAAATCGGGCTCTATTTTTTTATCTCTAATCATGATATGCGCAACTTGAATATCGCCTTCGGAATCTCTAACATCTTCTACTTTGACAATATGGTAACCAAACCTTGTTTTAAATGGCATCGATGTTTTTCCAATATCTGTTGTATATGCTGCAGTTTCGAATGGATATACCATCGAAAATGCTGTAAAGTATCCTAAATTTCCTCCATTTGTTTTTGCGGAAGGATCTTCGGAGTATTTTTTTGCAATCTTTGCAAAATCGCCACCATTTAAAATTTCATTTCTAGCCTTCATTATCTTATTATAGGCCTTTAAGGTATCCTTTGGCAATTGATTAGGCTTTAGCATCACTAAAATATGACTTGCTTTAACTTCCTTTTTCATTCTATCGTATGCCTCTCTTATTAGCTTATCGGTAACTTCTCTATCTTTTAAAAATGGTTCGATAAGTTGTTCTTTATATTTATTGAATTCTCTTAAATAAGAAGGTACTGTATCTAATTTTAAATCTTTTGCTTCTTTTAATTTTAATTTATAATTAATAAATAAATCTAAATATTCTTCTACACTTTTTTTATTCTCGGCACTAACAATATCTTTATTTTTATTGTAAACTCTTAAAAATTCAGAAACATAAACAGGTTCATTATCTATTGTAAGTAAAATTTTATCTTTTTTACGTTGTGCATTTAATGGTATAATAGCAAAAATCAATACTATTAATAAAATTTTTTTTATCATGGTTTTCTTAAATTTTAACAATACAAAAATAGACAAAACATCTATTAAATTAAAGGATTCAAAAGTACTTTTTATTTTACGAATAGCTGTTAAAAAAATCACAAAGATATAACGCCTTCTACAGAGTCTACCTCTTCGTATTTTTGGATTATTTCGTTCACATTTTGCATCATTACAAGTATAGTGAGACTTGTATATTTACCGTTTTTTGAAGATTTTGTTGTAATAACAGCTCCTAAATGATTAAACATATTTTTAATTGCTTCTGTCTTATCTTCTTTAGACGGAACAATAAATTTAAACATGTACTTTGTTGGAAAAGTAGTTGTTTCTTCTAATTTTATCTTTAACTTGTCGTAAAATTCTTCTTTTTTATCCATTTTAAATAATTTGTTGCGAAAATATAAAATGGTTTTATATTTAAAACTTATTTTTGTAGAAAATTTAGTATTATATGCAAAAAAAGATTGTCATTACTGGTGGTCCTGGAACTGGAAAATCGACAGTAATTAACGAATTAGAAAAACGAAAGTACGATTGCATGCACGAAATCTCTCGAGAAGTCACTATTATGGCAAAAAAAAATGGCATCGAACAATTATTTCTAAAAGATCCAATGTTATTTAGTAAATTACTTTTAGAAGGTAGAGTCCAACAATTTTTAAGAGCCGAAAAACTAAGGTCAAACTTGGTTTTTTTTGACAGAGGAATTCCCGATGTATTTGCATACATGAATTATTTAGGAGTGAGTTACCCTTCTGTATTTATTAATCAAAGTAAACAACATAAATACTACGATGCATTATTTATTATGCCTCCGTGGAAAGAAATTTATATTACAGACAGCGAACGATACGAAAGTTTTGAACAATCATTAGCAATATATAATCATCTAAAAATTGCATATAAAGATTTGGGATATACTATTATTGAAGTTCCGTTTGGAACTGCTGAGGAAAGAGCTAATTTTATTTTAGAAAAAATAGAGCAAATAACCAATTAAGTCCGTAACTATTAAATTGCATGAATGCACTTGAAATTTTACAAAAATATTGGAAACATAAAAATTTTAGAAACTCACAAGAGGATATAATTAATACTGTTATTAAAGGAAATGACGTAATTGCATTATTACCAACTGGAGGAGGAAAATCTATTTGTTACCAAATTCCAGCACTTTTAAGCGATGGTATTTGCATCGTTATTTCTCCTTTAATTGCATTAATGCAAGACCAAGTTAATAATTTAATTTCTAAAGAAATAAAAGCAATTGCAATAACTTCTAAGTTAAATGAAAATGAAATCATTATTGCATTTGATAACTTAAGGTATGGCAATTATAAGTTTTTATATTTATCGCCAGAAAAATTACAATCGGAATTTATTCAAAATAAAATAAAACAACTACATGTAAATCTCATTGCAGTAGACGAAGCGCACTGTATCTCAGAATGGGGGCACGATTTTAGACCTAGTTATCTGCAACTTGCCATTTTAAGAACGCTACACCCAAAAACAAACTTTATTGCATTAACTGCAACAGCAACAACAAAGGTTATTAAAGATATTGTAATCCATTTGCAATTAAAAAATAATAAACTTTATAAAGAAACATTTAATCGCTCAAATTTGGCCTATCAAGTCTTTGAAACAGAAGATATTTTATTCAAATTAAAACAAATCTTAACTAAAATAAATGAGCCAATAATAATCTATACTTCTACCCAAAAACAAACAAAAGCCATTAGCGATTATTTAACTTCCATACATTTTAAAAGCAGCTATTATCATGGAGGTCTTTCTACCAAAAATAAAGAAATTGCTTTTAAAAATTGGATGACCGAAAAAACAAGAATAATGGTGGCTACTAATGCCTTTGGAATGGGAATTGACAAACAAAATGTAAAAGTTGTCATTCATATAGACATTCCAAATAGTATTGAAAATTACATGCAAGAAGCTGGAAGAGCTGGAAGAAGTGGTAAAAAATCATTTTCAGTAATACTATTTAACAAAGCAACGATAGATATTTTTGAAAAAAAAATAGCCAAAAATTTAATTGGAATTAATGATGTAAAACAAATTTACAAACTATTAAATCAACATTTACATATTGCAAAAGGAGAACTTTCATTAAAGCAATACGCTTTTAATTTGGAACAATTTTGTGTGAAATATCAATTAAATAGCACTCGTACTTTTAATGCTATAAATCTGTTAGAAAAAGAAGGTGTTTTAGTCGTAGAGCAAAATTACAATCGAAAAAGTGTTATTCAATTTATTGGCGGAAATAAAACGGTTTTAAATTACATAAAAAGACATGCAAAAAGTAAAGACTTAATTCAATTAATTTTACGTAGTTATGGTGGTGTTTTTGAAAATAGAACTACTATAAATGAAACGTATTTAGCTAGTAAATTAAATACTACTAAATTTAACGTTAAACGACAGTTACAACAACTAAATAAAGATAAAATTATATTTTACACACATCAATCTAATGATACTAATCTGTTATTTTTAGTAATGCGAGAAGATGCTATTACCATTAATAATATTTCAAAAAATATTATACAACGAAATAAAACAAAACAACAAAAAGCTACGGATATTCTTCAATATATACAAAACAATACGCAATGCAGAAACAAACAATTACTTACTTATTTTGAAGAAACAAAATTAAAAAATTGTGCCATTTGTGATGTTTGCTTAGAAAATAAAAAAACAATTCCAAACCTTAAAAATTTAGCAGAAAAAGTGCTTTATATTTTTAATAAAAATTCCGAATTATCCTCTAAAGAAATAGTAATTTTGTTAGACGAAAATGAAAGCGATATCATACAAACTTTACAACTCCTTTTAGAGAAAAAAAAACTATATCTCACACAAACAAACAACTATAAAAAATACAATATATGAGGGATTTACGAATTATATTTATGGGAACTCCAGAATTTGCTGTACACATCTTAAAAGGCATTCTAGAAAATAAATACAAGGTTGTAGGTGTCATTACTGCACCAGACAAACCAGCTGGTAGAGGGCGAAAAGTGCACCAATCGGCAGTTAAGAAATTTGCAGTAGATAATGGTTTAACCGTTTTGCAACCAACCAATTTAAAATCGAAATATTTTCTAGAAGAACTTAAAAATTTACAAGCAAATTTACAAGTAGTAGTTGCATTTAGAATGCTTCCAAAAGTAGTTTGGCAAATGCCAAAATACGGAACTTTTAATCTACATGCATCATTATTACCAGAATATAGAGGTGCAGCACCTATAAATTGGTCTATTATAAACGGAGAGTCAATAACTGGAGTTACGACATTTTTTATTGACGAAAAAATTGATACAGGAGAGATTATCTTACAAAAGGAGTGTCCTATTAAAGAAAATGAAACGGCAGGAGAATTACACGATAAATTAATGGAAATAGGCAGTAAATTAGTTACTAAAACAATAAAAAGAATACAAAATAAAACTGTAAAAACAAAAGCACAACCAAATAGAAAACTCAAGCATGCTCCAAAAATATTTAAAGAAACTTGTAAAATAGATTGGAACGATACTTTAGATAATATATATAATAAGGTAAGAGGCCTTTCGCCATATCCTGTTGCTTGGACTACATTGGTAAATGGCGATATAGAAACCGAATTAAAAATACATCTTGTAAGAAAAGAAAAAGTGCAAAAAACAGAAAACACCCAATCCTTAGAAATAGGAACAGTAATACATTCTAAAAAAGAATTAAAAATTGTGACTAAAAATGGTTTTCTAATAGTAGATAGGCTTCAAATTTCTGGAAAACGAAAAATGGATGCCCAAAGTTTTCTAAATGGATTCCATTTTAATAAAGATACCAAGGTCTGTTAATAGGTTATAATCATTGGTTTAAGAGATAATTTGATTGTTTTTTAGCAGCTTTATTAACAATTAGCCATATTTATTAACAAAATAGCAGTTTTATTTGACAAACACTTGTGTAAACTCTTATAAAACCTATATTTGTCCTGCTATAAAAGCAAAAAATATTTTAACCAATTTAATAATTAACATTATGAACAAAACAGAATTAATCGAAGCAATGGCTTCAGAAGCAGGAATTTCAAAAGCAGCAGCAGGAAAAGCATTAGCAGGAATGATGAATGCAGTAAAAGGAAGCCTTAAAAAAGGAAACAAAGTTTCTTTAGTAGGTTTTGGATCTTGGGATGTTTCTAAAAGAGCAGCAAGAACTGGAAGAAATCCTCAAACTGGAAAAGCTATTCAAATTGCAGCTAAAAACGTAGTAAAGTTTAAAGCAGGTTCTGAATTAAAAGGTTCTGTAAACTAAGAACAATTTATAATTATCGAGAATATCGGTAAAAACTCTCTTTAAAAAAAGAGAGTTTTTTTTTGCGAAAATTTTTCTTATATTTAACCTGTAATAAAATTTATTATGTTAAACAAAGGAAAATTACTTGTTGCCGAACCTTCTATTTTTAGCGACAACTCATTTAATAGGTCTGTGATACTACTCACAGAACATAATAATGATGGTTCTATTGGTTTTATTGTTAATAAACCTTCTATACATACTATTGTTGACTTAATTCCCGAGATTAATTCAACACATATCGTTTATAATGGTGGTCCTGTGTCCGAAGATAACTTATATTTTATTCATAGAATACCACATTTAATTCCTAATAGTATAGCAATAGACGATGGTATTTATTGGGCAGGAGATTTTGAAGCAGTTCGAGATTTATTAAATAATAATCGTATTTCAGAAAATGACATTCGTTTTTTTCTAGGCTATACAGGTTGGAGTAATAACCAACTAAATGAAGAAATTAAAGAAATTTCATGGATTGTTAAAGAGAATAATTATAAAAACATCTTAAATGTAACTCCTAATTCGCTTTGGAGAGAAGAATTAATAAAATCTGGTGGCGAATATAAACTTTGGGTTAATTCTCCCAAAAATCCAAACTTAAATTAGTGCTTGAACTAAGTTTTTCTGAAAATTATAATTTTAAAAAATGAGAATTTTATTGATTTTTATATCAAACTGAGGTTATTATACCAACTCCACATCAAAATAGTTCAAATCTATTTAGCGCATTTTGAAATTGAATTGGTATTACTCTTTTTTATACAAACTTGCTTTATCTTCAAACTCTTTTAAATCAATTTCTGCATTACCGTAAATATATACTTTAGAATCGTCAACTGCAGATATCACAATATCTTCTTTAACATTTAGATAAACATCCGATTTTTCTTCTGCATTAACTTCTGCAATATCACTTATAAAACTTATCAATTTAACTTTAGAAGATTCTGACGCATTAATAAACATGGATTCACTTTTACCCATTAGTGTTATAACTGCTCTATCTTGAGCTGTAAATTTTACCAATTCTGTATTAGAAATTCCTTTTATTTTTGACTTCCCTAACATCTTATAATTAATAGATTTTGCTTTAAAGGAAACTTCTGCTTTACTGCTATCATTTCCTTCAAATACAATAGAATTAGAGTCAAATAATAAATTTGCTTCCGATTTATCGTTTAATATAATATGCAATTCATCCGATTTAAAATAATTTAAATTGGTTAATTCGCTATTATTATTTAAAATAATTTCTTCTAAATTAGAAAGTTGCAAAGTCAATTCGAACTCTTTTTTACTTCGAATACGATACAGCAACGAAAGAGATAATTTACCTTCATTAATATCAATATTAATTACTTCGTGTAAGTTATCGTCTGCATGAATAATTAATTTATTTTCATTTCCCGATCTTAAAGTCAGTTTAATATCTTTATATAATTCTATTGAGTTTATAGAATCTAACAATACTTCGGATAATATTACATTTTTACTTCCTTTTATTTTTTCTAACTTTTGAGAAAAAGTTTGTACTGAACCTATCAATAAAATAAGTACCATCATTCTTTTAATCGAAAAAAAGGGTTGTTTTTTCTTTTGTAATCTTTTACTTTTCATTTATCTTTCTTTTTTATTTTCTTTACAATTTTAATGCCGAAATTTGGTTTAGTGCGTTGTTATAATCTCTAATTATTTCTTTTACAATATCTGCTGCTGGAATAATTTCATTAATAAGTCCCGTAATTTGCCCTATTTCTAATTCTCCATTTTCTAAATCTCCCTCAAACATTCCTTTTTTTGCTCTTGCACGACCTAATAATTCTTTAATTTCTTCTACACTTGCGTTTTTAGCATACAAATCTTCGATATCGTAAAAAAATTTATTTTTTAGCAATCTAGCTGGAATTAATTCTTTTAATGTTAATAAGGTGTCTCCATCTTTAGCTTTTACGACTTCATTTTTAAAATTTATATGTGCGGATGATTCTTTACTGGCAACGAATCTGCTTCCAATCTGAACGGCATCTGCTCCAAGTATCATTGCTGCTAACATACTATTTCCTGTTGCAATTCCTCCTGCGGCTATTATTGGAATATTAATTTGTGCTTTTACCATTGGAATCAACGTAAAGGTAGTTGTTTCTTCTTTACCATTATGTCCTCCTGCTTCAAAACCTTCGGCTACAATAGCATCAACACCTGCTTCCTGAGATTTTAGGGCAAACTTTACACTACTTACCACATGTACAACGATTATTCCATTTTCTTTTAAATATTTGGTCCACAACTTTGGACTTCCTGCAGACGTAAAAACAATTTTAACTTCTTCTTCTACAATTATATTTATTATTTCTTCTAAATCTGGATAAAAAAGAGGCACATTAACAGCGAAGGGTTTTGTAGTTGCCTTTTTACATTTTTGGATATGCTCTCGTAACACATTTGGATACATAGATCCTGCTCCAATAATACCTAATCCTCCAGTATTACTAACTGCTGCTGCTAATTTGTAACCACTAACCCAAACCATTCCTGCTTGAATTAGAGGATATTTTATATTAAAGAGTCGTGTTATACGATTCATATAGACTTTCATTCTATTTTTTTGCAAAGGTCGTAAAGTTTTTTTACAAATCTAAATTTATCTTTTAATTAGTTTAACTAATTTTGAATTACCAAGTGGTGTTTCAAAATTAAATAAATACATTCCAGATTGAAAACTACTCATATTTATAGATTGATTGGATGGTACATCTTGCTGTATTATTTTTCTTCCTATTAAATCAAAAACGGTAACTTTAATCCGTTCTAATTTATTATTCAAGTTAAAAAAGACCTCATTTGTGCTAGGGTTTGGGTATAGTATAATATTATCAAGAGATTCGTTACTTGCAATAATTTTTTCGTATGCTTTTTTAAAATTTGGAATTCCGTTTCCAAATTGGTTTGTTGGTGTAGAATATAAATGTGCAGATTCTCGCACCAATTGCATTATCTCGAAATTTGTTTTGGTAGGAAATGCTTGCCAAAAACTAGCTATTGCACCTGCCATTACTGGCGATGCATACGAAGTTCCATTACCTGTAACAATAGTACCTATATCACTCACAATTGTTGTTTGTGCTCCTTTTGCTGTAACATCTGGTTTTATTCTACCATCATACGATGGTCCATAAGAACTAAAACTTGCAATAACTCCATTAGCATTTACTGCTCCTATTGTAAAAACATTTGTAGCATCTGCTGGCGATCCAATATTATTATATGTTCTGCTATTCCCACTATTTCCTGCCGCAACAACAACTAACATTCCTCGTTCTACTGCAATATTTGCTCCTCTAGATATGAAAGTACTTTTTCCATCCATATCTTCATATATATGGTTGTATTTGGCTTCATCAAAACCAATATACCCTAAAGAGGTATTGATTACATCTACACCTAAACTATCTGCTTTTTCTGCTGCTTCGACCCATAAACTCTCTTCTAATGGCGTTTCTCTACTAGTATCTTCGGTAATAAACAGGTAAAAACTTGCATCTGGTGCCGTTCCTACTAATTTTCCTTCAACATAACCTGCAATTATAGATAAAACAGATGTTCCATGATTATTTCCTCGATAAAAATTATCGTTTCTTGCTACATAATTATAACCTCCTAATATTTGATTATTATCTCTTATTCGTTTAAATGCATTAAAATTATCTACATTTGGAAAACCTGCATCGATAACTGCAATTTGCATTCCTTTACCTGTAAAATTATTTTCGTGCAAAAAATCTGCTCCAATTTGTCGTGCTTGATTTTCGGAACTTCCATAATCATAAAATACTTGCTCATCTAACCTTGCCTCTTGATTTTCTATAACTACAGTTCTTGCATTTAATTCTCTAGCAGCAAATTCAATACGATCTACTATAGATAAATTTAAGGTGTTTTTTATTGCCAATTCTGTTCCATACACATGTACTGCATTTAACCATTTTGATTTTGCCTTTACTTCTACTCCTTCTTGCATCTTTATTTCTTTAATATAATCTAAAGAAATAGGAATATCTTTAAAATCTAATGTAATATTTTGTGCTAAACGCCTATCTAAAGAACGCTGTGTTAACATACTTAGTGGGTTTTCTATATACGTTACTTCGTTTGGTTTATCTATAAAATAAATCCAAGCATGTTCTTGTGCTTGTAACAAAAAACAGTTAAAAAATAGAAATAATACTATTATTTTTTTCATCTAATAAGATTAAGTTGCTAATATAGAAATTTTAATTATTTTTATCGTCAATTCAATGGGAATCCTTTTATATCTATTATAATGAATCAAATTAAAGTTTTTTCGCCTGCAACTGTCGCAAATTTATCTTGTGGTTACGATATACTTGGCTTATGTTTAGAGCATATTGGCGATGAAATAACGGTTCGGAAAATCAAAAAAAAAGGAATTTATATTCGTAAAATGAAAGGCTTTGACTTGCCTTTAGATGCCAAAAAGAATGCTGCTGGTGCTTCTGCTCTAGCTCTATTAAAAAAATTAGATATTGATTTTGGATTTGAAATTGACATTTTTAAAATTGTAAAACCTGGCAGTGGAATTGGTAGTAGTGCTTCTAGTGCTGCTGGTTCTGTGGTTGCTATAAATCATTTATTAGGCAATCCTTTTTCAAAAAAACAACTCATCCAATTTGCTATGGAAGGCGAAAGAGCTGCTTGTGGTTCGGCTATTGCCGATAATGTTTCTCCTGCAATTCTAGGTGGTTTTACTTTGGTTAAATCTGCAAATCCGTTAGATATTTTATCTTTACCTACTCCAAAAGATTTATTTGTTGTAATACTACATCCGCAAATAGAAATTAAGACCAACGATTCTCGAAAAATTTTACCCAACAAAATACTTTTAACCGATTCGGTTAAACAATCTGCCAATCTTGGTAGTTTTGTTAGTGCTTTATATGAAAGTGATTACGATTTATTATCTCGCTCTCTCCACGATATCATTGTTGAACCATATCGCTCTAAATTAATTCCTTATTTTAAGGATGTAAAACAAATTTCGATACAAAATGGTAGTTTAGGTTGCGGTATTTCGGGCTCTGGACCTTCTATTTTTTCTATTTGTAAAGGAGCTGTTATTGCAAAAAAAATTGCAAGAGAAATTAGTGTTTTTTATGATACTACGTCTATAAAATTCCATACTTTTATCACAAAAGTAAATACAACTGGTGTACGAATAAAACAGTAATAAAGATTAAATTATATATTGGAAAGACTAGAAATACATACCAAACGATTACGCATTCGGAATTTAAAATTATCCGATTTAAAAGATTTTCATTTTTATAGATCCAATCCCGAA
>JALSLK010000004.1 GCA_026988355.1 Flavobacteriaceae bacterium | reverse complement strand
ACGCAAAGGCGGAAAAGAAAAATATGCTAAGTTCGCAAAGGCTTTAGTTACATAAAAAGTACAACATAGTAATTAACTGAAATTACTTTGCGCTCTTTACGAAAAAACGTTGCGATTTTGCGAGGACAAAATCAAATACGAAAAACTTGAAAATAGGTTTGTATGTTTTTGTAAACCAGAGGTGGTTTGTACATTACAAACGAAGAAACAGAAGTAGTTTCTTGAAATTTTGAAATAAAAGTATAAACAAATACAGTTAAAAATTCCATTTGTGGAATATCTAATTGAAATTGTTGTGCTTGTTGGTTGTTATCGTTTCCTTGAATTAATTCAGAAGTATTTTCGCAACAAGGTTCTTTATCTATAGAAGTTTGTTTTTTTGAAATGCTATTTTCACAAACTTGCATATCCATACCACAATTATCTGCACTTAAAAAAAAAGTTGTATTTGCAATTTCTCCACCACATAGATGTTTGTTTACTGTAAAAGAAAACGAGCTAAATAACACAATAAGTGCTAGTGAAAAAGATAATATGTTATGAAAAAATTGTTTCATTCTTTAACAAAGATAAGAAAATAATTTTTTAACAGCGTTAAAAAATACTTAAATAATCAAATCTAACAAAATTCTATAATCTGTTAGATTTGAAATACGGTTACTTATTTAATTAAAAATTTTTTAGTATAAATGTTTTTTTCTGTAAATAATTTAATATGATATGTACCTGCGCTATATTCAAATACAGGAAAGGAATATATATTGCTTATCTCATTTTCATGGATTTTATGATAATTAACAATCTGTCCTAATGTATTAATGATTGCGTAAGCAGTAATTTTTTCATTTTTATTATGTAATGAAACAGTCATGTATATATTATTTGATGGATTTGGAAACAAATAAAATCCATTTTGAATGATAGCGTCATTCGTATCTGCTGTTGAATCAATAACCACAAATTGTCCCATCATACCGCCATCTTCATGGTTTAACATATGACAGTGGTACATATATGGTATGGTGTCATCAGCAAAATCTTCAAACTTGGTAATAACTTTTACGGATCCTTGACCAGATGGTACTAACACCGTATCTTTCCAACCTTGTAAATAGGAAGGTATTGTAGTACTTCCATTATATTCTATAATATAATATTGAATATCGTGAATATGAAAGGGATGTGAGATAGCAGAATTATTAGAAATCGTCCAAATTTCTGTATTGTTTAATGGTATCGTAATATTAATTGTATTCATATCTAAACTTACATCATTAATAGTAAAGTCTCCATTTAATTGTTGAGATCCACCTGTAACAGGTCTTAATGTTAATGTTCTTGACTGGTCTGAGTTGCTTTCTAACAAAGGTGTTAGCGTAACTAAAGAATTTGGAATTGAAGTAATTGGACTTGCTGTCTGTGCAACGACATTTAATTGTAGGATATTAAAATTACTACCATTTAAAGGATTTGGATTATAATTTGTTAATTGCATGAAAGCACCCATTCCTGGATTAGTTGCGCCGTAAATTCCGTTAGAAAATTCTGCTGCATAACTCATTAATTGCAACGTTTGACCTTGCATTCCCGATAAATCAACTAGAATTTCTGAACGCTCTCCTGGAGCTAATTGTAATCTAGTTAGTACTAAAGGCGTTTCTTTAAGTCCGCCATCTGTCGCAATTTGATAAAAAGTTTTATTTCCAGAAAAACCAAAATTAAATACCCTTTGTGAAGAACCATTTAATAATCGAAGTCGAACAACTTGTGCTGGTACATCTGTTTGTGGGTTTACTGTTGCATTTACCATAACAGTATCGTCTGAATTGGAATGGTTTACAATTTGATAATTCGCATCAAAATCTTTGGTTTGAATAATAACTGGAATATCATCTATACCATAAGTTCTAGGTAAGTTTAAGGCTGCTTCTTCGGTATCTTTAATGATTATCATTCCTGCTAGACCTTTACTTACGTGTTCGTCTGTAAATTCATCTAAATGAGGATGGTACCACATGGTAGATGCGTTGTTCATTACCGTAAATTGTGGATTCCAAGTTGTATTTGGCTGAATAACCGTATGCGGACCTCCATCATTTGATGCAGAAATGTGTAGTCCATGCCAGTGAATTGTGGTAGGTTGTCCCAAATTATTTGTTACATTAATATTTACATTACTATTTTTATGTAAAATTAATGTAGGACCTAGTATATTTCCATTAGCTCCCATTGTTGCGGTGCTTTGTCCATTAAAAAAAGAATGGGTTCCATTTTGTAGTGTTAAATTAATATTTGCATTATCTATAGTTGGAGGGATTACCAATTGGTTTTGTGCATTGATGTTTAGTGCTATTCCAAATAATAGGATGTAAATTAGGTGTTTCATTGTTTCGTTCGTGTTTCGTGTAAAAATATTAATTTTTATTTGTTATATTTGTAATCTTTGTTACAGTTAAAATCTCATTCGCTGTATTCTAACCGCATTTAATATTGCCAATAAAGCCACACCAACATCTGCAATTACGGCTTCCCACATCGTTGCCATTCCCATTGCTCCAAGTATTAGAACTAATATTTTTACACCAAGTGCCAAAGCAATATTTTGCCAAATAATTTTATTAGTGGCATTCCCTATTTTTATAGCAGTTGCTATTTTTGATGGTTGATCGGTTTGTATAATAACATCGGCTGTTTCTATGGCAGCATCGCTACCTAAACCACCCATTGCTAAACCAACATCCGATAAGGTAATAACAGGTGCATCGTTAATTCCATCGCCAATAAATGCAATGGTTTTTCCTTGTGCTTTTAGTTTTTCTACTTCGGTAATTTTATCTTCTGGTAACAAACCACCAATGGCTTTATCGATACCTAATTCTTTGGCTACTTTATCTACAACGGCTTGTTTATCGCCCGAGAGCATTACAATTTGAGTAACTTTTTTAATATCGTGCAAAGCAGTAATCGCTTTTTTAGCGTCTTCTTTTATAGTATCTGCAATGGTAATGTAACCTGCATATTTTCCGTTTACGGCAATAATTACAATGGTTTCTGTATTCGATTTTAAATTTTTGTCATAAGCAATATCAAATTTCTCCATCAATTTGATGTTTCCTGCCAAGACTTCGTAATCGCCAACAGTTCCTTTTATTCCGTGACCAGATATTTCTTCTACTTTTTTAATTTTGGATTTTGAATTTTTAATGTTGGATTTTTGGGCATACTTCACAATCGCTTCTGCAATAGGATGCGTAGAATTTTCTTCTAATGTTGCTGTTAGTTGGACTAATAAATCAGTATCAAAATTGTTAGTTACCACTTTTTGCACTTCAAAAACACCTTTGGTTAGCGTTCCTGTTTTATCCATTACAACGGTATCTACTTTGGTCATTAAATCTAAAAAATTAGAACCTTTAAATAATATTCCGTTTTTAGATCCTGCTCCTATTCCACCAAAATAACCTAAAGGAATCGAAATAACCAAGGCACAAGGACAAGAAATAACCAAGAAAATTAACGCACGTTGAAACCACGTTTGAAATACATAATCTGCTCCTAAAAAGAAATACGGAATAATAACCAACGCAATGGCTAACCAAAATACGATTGGTGTGTAAATTTTTGCTAAACGACTGATTAATAATTGTGTTTTTGCTTTTTTACCAACGGCTTCTTGTACTAATTTTAATATTTTTGAGAGTTTAGTATCGGCATATAAACTGGTAGTTTTTACTTGAATTAAGGTGTTTAGATTAATCATTCCTGCTAAAACTACATCGCCTTTTTGTTTACTGTCTGGTTTAGATTCGCCTGTTAATGCCGCAGTGTTTAAAACTGCTTTATCGGAAAATAATTCGCCATCTAAAGCAATTTTTTGTCCTGCTTTCGCTTGAATAATTTCACCAATTTTTACTTCTTTTGGGTGTTTTATGATTGCTTTACCGTTTTCAATTACAGTAACTTCTTCAACTTGCACTTTTAATAAGGCTTCAATAGATCGTTTTGCTCGATTTACGGCTGCTTCTTGAAACAATTCGCCTACTACGTAAAATAACATTACTGCAATTCCCTCGGCATACGAACCGATTAAAAACGCACCTATGGTTGCGACTGACATTAAAACAAATTCATTATAAATATCGCCTTTTGTAATTAATTTCAATGCTTTAAGTACAATTGGTCCGCCAACAAAAAGGTAAATTATTCCAAACCAAATTAATGGTATTGGTGCTTTAAAAAATAGAACATCGTAAAAATCGAATCCAATGCCTATTAGTAAAAATAACAATCCTATTGCTGGTATTAGGTGCTCTTTATTAAATGTGAACGTTTCTTTTACTTCGCTTTCTTTGGTAAAATCTACGGCACACGCACCGTCTTTACAGTCTAAATCGTCTTGATGGTTACTCATAATTTTATTTTTTACTCACACCGTGACTTAAAGTCACGGTGTGAGTTTTATTGATATTTAATGCGAATGTCCGTCACCTTATGTTCCAACGATTTGAATACGTAGTTGTAGACTTTAAAGCACTTAACTTTCGGGTTTAGCACTACGCCTTTTTTTTAAAGGCACTATTTTTAAATTTGACACAAAGCCCTACAATTACGTAAATTTTTGTTAGTTACAGGTTAGTCCTCAATGATTATTTTTTCAATAAATTTTTCATATTCGGTTTCTAATTGGATGATATAAATAGATTTATTTGTTAAATTCTCTAAGTTTATTTTTTCAGAATGTTCTCCTGAACTAATATTATTTAATTTTACGATTTTAATAATTTTTCCTTGTATGTCAAAAATAGATATTTTGACATTGCTTGATTTTTTTAAATTATAATTGACTGTAATATTTTGAATAGCAGGATTTGGATATACTGTCATATTCAAAGAATTTGTACTATTAACATTTGGCTCATCTATAGATAATACATCTCCTTTTGTTATAAATACTTTAAAAATTTGACTATTTGCTGAACTTTGTGTTCCGTCATTAATAAAGAAAATATTAGGTGCAGTACTGCTTATTCCTCCATAAATATATCCGATTAGCACAGTATCTCCATCTGTAATATCAT
>JALSLK010000003.1 GCA_026988355.1 Flavobacteriaceae bacterium | reverse complement strand
TAATCCTTTGACTTTTAACTAGAAATAATTAACAAATATGTCCTTTAAAAATATCGGATAATTAAAGTATATTTGTGCATCATAATAACTCTTTTTACAAAATTTATTTATACCAAAAATAATGAAAGAATTACTTAAAAAATACGAAAATAAAAAACCTGAAATTGTTTTTCATTGGCAAGACCAAGAAACAGAAGCTGAAGGTTGGACTGTGATAAATTCATTACGAGGAGGAGCTGCTGGTGGCGGAACAAGAATGCGAAAAGGATTGGATATGAACGAAGTTCTTTCTTTAGCAAAAACGATGGAAGTAAAATTTACCGTTTCTGGACCTGCAATTGGAGGTGCTAAATCTGGAATTAATTTTGATCCGAGAGATTCAAGAAAAAAAGGCGTGTTAGAACGTTGGTACAAAGCCGTTACTCCATTATTGAAACATTACTACGGAACTGGTGGAGATTTGAATGTAGATGAAATCCACGATGTAATTCCAATTACAGAAAGCTGTGGTGTTTGGCATCCACAAGAAGGTATTTTTAATGGACACTTTAAACCTAGCGAAGCCGATAAAATAAATCGTATTGGTCAACTTAGAATGGGTGTTATAAAAGTTTTAGAAGACACTAATTACACGCCAGATTTATCAAAAAAATATACCGTTGCAGACATGCTTACAGGTTATGGTGTTGTTGAAGCTGTAAAACATTATTACCATATTTATGGTGGCAACATTAAAGGAAAAAGAGCTATCGTACAAGGTTTTGGGAACGTTGGTTCGGGAGCTGCATACTACCTAACGCAACTTGGCGCAAAGGTAGTTGGTATTATTGATCGTGTTGGTGGAATCATTAACGAAAATGGCTTTACTCTAGAAGAAATGAAAGAACTGTTTCGTAACAAAGATGGAAATACTTTGGTTGCAAAAAACATGATTTCGTTTGAAGAAATGAATAAACGTATTTGGAATTTACCTGCGGAAATATTTATTCCTGCAGCTGCATCTCGATTAATTACCAAAGAACAAATAACGCAAATGATGGATACTGGTTTAGAAGTAATTTCTCCAGGTGCAAACGTACCTTTTGCAGATAAAGAAATATTCTTTGGTCCTATAATGGAATATACAGACCAAAAAGTGAGTTTATTACCAGATTTTATTTCAAATTGTGGTATAGCACGTGTGTTTGCCTATTTTATGGAAAATCGAATTGATTTACCAATGCAAGACAAAGCTATTTTTGACGATACATCTAATATTATTAAAAATGCAATTCAGAAAATACATGACTTAAATCCTAACAAACGAGATATTTGTAAATCTGCTTTTGAAATCGCATTAAAAAAACTCGTTAAATAGCAATTACAAAACTATTATTTTAAATGACTTATATTTGCAACAAAACTAAAAACAAGCACATAATATGATTGCATTAATTATTTTTATATTTATTTTTGGATACATTGGTATCACATTAGAACATCCATTAAAAATGGATAAAACTGTACCTGCATTGTTAATGGCAGCTGGTATGTGGGCGTTACTTGCCGTAGGTTTTCATCAAGGATGGTTAAATGTAATTGATGGACATGATACTGTTTTTAACTTCTTAAAAGGTGGCGAACATGCACAAGAAGGATTTCATAATTTATTATTACATCACTTAGGTAAAACCGCTGAAATTCTAGTCTTTTTAATTGGAGCAATGACCATTGTTGAAATTATAGATTTACACAAAGGGTTTGATATTATTAAAGGGTGGATTAAAGCAAAAAGTAAAAAGAAACTACTTTGGATAATGGCTATTTTAGCCTTTGTTTTATCCGCAATCATAGATAACTTAACAGCTACAATCGTGCTAATTACATTATTGCGAAAATTAGTTACAAAAAGAGAAGATAGACTTTGGTTTGCTGGTCTTATTGTAATTGCTGCAAACGCTGGTGGCGCTTGGTCTCCAATTGGAGATGTAACAACAACCATGTTATGGATAGGTAAGCGAGTATCTGCTGCACATCTAGTAGAACGATTAATTTTACCATCTATCGTTTCGGTAGTAATACCTACATTTATTGCAGGTTTTCTACCTGCATTTAAAGGAGAGATTGATATAGACGTAAAAGATAATGATGAAAAAGGACATCGACTACTCAGTAGTAAAAAAATGCTTTTTCTAGGTTTAGGAATGATTGTTTTCGTTCCTATTTTTAAAACAATTACACATTTACCTCCATATATTGGTATGATGCTTGGTTTAGGTGTTGTTTGGTTAGTATCAGAATACATACATCCAGAAGAAGATTTTACTGAAGAAAGAAAACATTTATATTCGCCACACAAAGCACTTTCAAGAATTGAAATGTCAAGCATCTTATTCTTTTTAGGAATACTTATGGCTGTAGCTGCGTTAGAAACTTTAGTCTATGGTGTTACCGCCGCTGGCGAACAAGTAGGAACATTACGTTATTTAGCAGAAATTTTGAATAATACCATTCCAAATCAAGATGTTGTAATTTTATTACTAGGGATATTGTCTGCAATAATCGATAATGTACCATTAGTTGCTGCCTCTATGGGAATGTACGAAGCTCCAATAGATTCTTCGATATGGCACTTAATTGCATACGCTGCTGGTACAGGAGGAAGCATGCTAATTATTGGTTCGGCTGCTGGTGTAGCTGCTATGGGAATGGAAAAAATAGACTTTATCTGGTATTTTAAAAAAATAACTTGGTTGGCTGCAATAGGTTTTGTTGTTGGATATATACTCCTCCTATTTATGGAATCCCTTTAGCAAACAATTAATATAATTTTTAAACGTTAACTATTAAACTAAAATCAATAAATGAATTTATTTATCTTTTTACAAAGCAAAAAAACTTTAGTAGATGAAGCTCTAGACAATGAGAAAACACTATCTATCTATAATTTAATTATGGAAGGTGGAACTGGTGGGAAAATAATAATGGCAATTCTTTTCTTACTTTTAGTCGTTGCTGTTTTTATTTATTTTGAAAGGTTATTTGCTATAAAAGCAGCATCTAAAGTCGATAAAAATTTTATGAGTCAGATAAAAGACCACGTTTCGCGTGGAAGAATTGACGATGCAAGAATGTTATGTGCGCAACAAACAAAATCTGCTGCTGCAAAATTAATACAAAAAGGAATTTCTCGTATTGGTAAACCTCTAGAAGATATCAATACTGCCATAGAAAATGCTGGACGTTTAGAAATTTATAAACTAGAAAAAAATGTAAGTGTTTTAGCGACAATTTCTGGAGCTGCTCCTATGATTGGTTTTTTAGGTACAGTTATTGGAATGATAATATCTATATTTGAAATTGCAAATGCAGGAGGTTCCATAGACATTAAAACAATGGCTGATGGATTATACACTGCAATGACAACCACAGTTGGTGGTTTGGTAGTCGGAATTATTGCCTACATAGCCTACAACCATTTGGTAGTTAAAACGAATAAAGTAGTCTATCAAATGGAAGCTCAATCTGTTGAATTTTTAGATCTACTAAACGAACCTATTTAATTATCTAATCTTTCAATCAAAAGTATGAATATACGAGGACGAAATAAAGTAACACCAGAATTCAATATGTCATCCATGACAGATATTGTATTCTTATTATTGATATTTTTTATGATAGCATCTACACTAGTCTCTGCAGATGCAATTGATTTATTATTACCAAAATCTTCCAGTAAAACAACACAAAGTAAAAGTGTAACCGTAAGTGTTACCAATAAACTCGAATATTATGTGGATCGAAAAAAAGTAAGAAAAAGTCAGTTAGAACGTGAAATTTTAAAAAAAGTTGGCAAAGGTATCGGAAGAACTATCACTTTAAGAATTGAAGAAGATGTGAAAATGAAACATACCGTTTTTGTAATGGATATAGCTAATAGAAATAGAATCAAATCTTCTTTAGCAGTTCGCTCAAAATAATCTAAAAATAATCCTATGAAATTATTAGATACTACACATAAAAAAAAATCAGCAGTTATTACAAGTATTTTGATGATTCTGTTGCTCATTTTAATATTATTCGTTGGAGGACTAGATTACAAAGATCCGCCAGACGAATATGGTGTTGAAGTAAATTTTGGCTATACAGATGCTGGAAGCGGAGACAATACGACTTCTACAGAAGATGTTAAAACAGAGCCTAATCAACAACAGCAAGAACAAGAAGAACAAACCGAAGAAACTCCAGAAGAAGAGGTTACGCCAGAAGAAACTCCTGTTGAAGAAGAAGTGGTTACACAAGATACCGAAGATGCTCCAGAAGTAAACACAAAACCAAATACAAAACCAGTTAAAGAAATATCCGAAACCGTTAAACCAACAAAACCTATTAAAGAAACAAAACCGACACCTCCAAAACCAGATAAATCTACAACAGATGCTCTTAATAGTATTTTAAATGGTCCAAGTAATAATGGTACATCAAATAATGGTGATGGCGATTCTAATACAAACGGCAACCAAGGTAACATTAATGGAAACCCTTATGCAAGTAGTTATTATGGCGGTGGAAATGGTAATGGCTCTGGTTATGGCCTAAATGGTAGAAACAAAACTGGTCTAAAAAAATTCCCACAAGATTGTAATGAAGAAGGAAAAGTAGTCGTTAAGATTTTTGTAAATAGAAGTGGTAAAGTAACCAAAACAACCATACAGCAAAGTGATGATCCTTGCTTAAATGCTGCTGCAAAAAAAACGGCAATGTCTTATAAATTTAATTCCGATTCTAAAGCTCCTACCACTCAAACTGGATTTGTTGTAGTTAACTTTAGTTTGGGAAAATAAAAGAAAGACAAAAAGAAATAAGGCGTAAGAAGCAGGATACAAAACGGAAATATTTCCTCATTTAATATTGTCATGTATTTTAATTTATTTCTGTAAGTATACTATCCAAACTAAAAACCTTTCCGATTTCTTTACTACCTTTGCTTTAAAAAAAATAAAAGTGCAAAAAACCAAATACCAACAAACTCTAGATTGGATGTTCTCGAAACTACCTATGTATCAACGACAAGGTAAAACAGCTTTTAAGAAGGATTTGACTAATATTTTAGCGTTTACAAAATACTTGAAATATCCAGAAAAAAAAATTAAAACCATACATATTGCTGGTACAAATGGCAAAGGTTCTACCAGTCATTTAATCGCTTCTGTTTTGCAAGAAAGTGGTCTTAATGTAGGCTTATACACTTCTCCACATTTAAAAGATTTTACAGAACGCATTCAAATAAATGGTAAACCTGCTCGGAAAAACTG
>JALSLK010000002.1 GCA_026988355.1 Flavobacteriaceae bacterium | reverse complement strand
AAATGAAAATAATGCAATGAATCATAGAATTCATGGCAATGGAACCACCATATTTAACGAACAAGGAATAGCATTAGATTTTAGAATAGAATCCGATACAAGACAATATATGTTTATGGTTGATGGTAGTGATAATCTTGTTAGAATTGGTAATCGTAATACTGGTGGAACTCCAGAACAAGGGAATACAAGATTAGTTAATGGTATAACAACAACAGTAGATTATGTAGCCGATTTTCAGAGAAGCAGTTCCAATAATGGTACGGCAGTAGGTATAGGAAGTACCGAGTTTCTTTTAGACGCTGGTAACTTATATGTAATGTTACATGGTAGGCTTTTACCATTTACAGATGCAGCACATTCTTTAGGAACATCTAATTGGAGATGGTCTGCTTTATGGGCAACTGATGGAACAATAAACACTAGTGATTTAAGACAAAAGAAAAACATAAAACCTCTTTCTTACGGGTTAGATGATTTAATGAAAATAGAAACGATAACTTTTAAGTGGAAAAATATGGCAAACAAAGATACTAAAATAGGATTTTCTGCACAAAATTTATTAGAAGTGTTACCAGAGGTAGTAAAAACTCATGAATTAGTAACCGTAGATGAAGAAACTGGCAGAGAAGAATTAAGACCCGTAGGAAATTTAGGAGTCTATTATTCCGATATTATTCCAGTAACCGTAAAAGCAATACAAGAATTAAAAAACGAAGTAGACTCTCTTAAAGAAGAGAACAAAACTTTAAAACAACAACTCTCTGTCATTAAACAATTAGAACAACGTTTAAAAACATTAGAAAGTAAAAACTAATATTTATATGAAACAGCTATTTTTAATCGTATTATTTAGTACTATTACTACTTATGCACAAGTAGGAATAGGAACAACCAATCCAGATAATTCTGCGCAATTAGACATTACAGCAACCAACAAAGGTTTATTAATACCAAGAGTGTCTCTTTTAAATATTAACAATACATCGCCTATAACCACACCAGCTCAAGGTCTTTTAGTATATAATACCAATTCTAGCATCGGAAGTGGAAATGGCATTGGTTTTTATTATTTTGAAGGAACATCGTGGAAAAAATTAAGTACTTCAGTAAATACAAACAACACACTAAACCAAGCATACAACGAAGGTGGTCTAGGGTCAGGTAGAATTATTACGGCAAATAATGGCGATGTGCAAATAAAAGGTTCTTTTGGATTAACAGTAAAAAATAATATTAAGGTTGGTTATTCTATATTTCACGACGGAGATAATGGCAATAATATCGCATTTACACCAGATAATATGAAGCTTTCTGCTGGATATAAAAATTATGTAGAAATAAACAATACCAATAAAGAAATTATTTTTAATGAAACAGGTGCTTTACAAGATTTTAGAATTGAAGTTCCAACCAATCCACACTTATTTTTTGTAGATGCAAGTTCAAAAAAAATTGGTATTAAAAATCCTACGCCAGATGCAGAATTAGATGTTAATGGAACCATAGACGTTGTAGATAATGCAGGAGCAACAATTAACATTGGAGGTGTTAATTTTAATGAAGATACCATCTCAGTTTCAAGAACGACATCTACCTCTGGTTCAGTAATAAATGCAGAACTAACGACTACAAATTCTGCAGGAACTCGTTCCGTTATCAAAACATATAATAACTTATCGAAAATAAATGTAGATATTAATAGAAATGATGCTGGAGGTAAATATTATGGAGCTAAAATCACTAAAAACAATCTCGCTTCTATATCGACATCTGGTCTTGAAATAGATTTATCCACAAATGGTTTTGCAGCCCATAATGCGACACATTACGGCATAAGAACAAATTTAAGATATAATAATGGGTTAGGTACTATTTATGGCCATAAAATAAATATACTAGGAACAGGTAACGCTGTAAAATATGGGCTTTATACAAAAATATCTGAATCTGCTGGCGGAATACACTATGGTGTTTTTTCTGATGTTAGAAAAAATACAGGATTTGCAGGTTATTTTATTGGACGCACCTCGTTTGGTGCGAGTACCTCTAGATATATCATGCCACTAGCAGATGGTACAGCCAATCAAGTAATGGCAACAAATGGTTTGGGACAAGTAAATTTTGTAGATAGTAGTACTTTTGGAACAGATACACAAAACACCCTAGACCAAGCCTACGACGAAGGTGGCGCAGGTGCAGGAAAAACTATTACCGCAGATAACGGCGCAGTCGATATAGCTGGAGCTGATGGCTTTCAGGTAACTGGAACACAAGGTTCAGGTGCAACAATTGCATTATCAGGAGCTGGAACACGCATGTTTTTTAATCCGAGAAAAGCAGCTTTTAGAGCAGGAAAAGTATTAGGTGTCCCTTATGACCAATATTGGGACAACACACAGGTTGGAGATTATTCGTTTGCAAGTGGATTAAATACTCTTGCCCAAGGAGAGGCATCTGTATCTATGGGACATTATAATAAATCGCTAGGTTTTTACTCCACCTCATTTGGATCTTATGCATTTGCAATTGGTGATATGTCTGTTGCGCTAGGAAATTACGCAAAAGCAGAAGGATGGTCTTCTTTTGCTACTGGAAATCATTCGTTTGCTAAAGCTCCATCATCTGCTGTTTTTGGTACTAAAAATAATACCAATGGCTTTTCGTCAACCGTAGTAGGTATGTATAATGATGCTATTGTTACTGTTCAGAATGCCGTTACTAACACAACGCCACTATTTATTGTTGGTAATGGTAATGATAATGCAACAAGAAGTAATGCTTTAACCATTTATAAAAATGGTAAAATGAATATTAACGATGCGTACGATATGCCTCTTACAGATGGTACCGCAAATCAAATAATGAAAACCAATGGTGCTGGTGTAGTTAGTTTTGTAAATCCCAATACCATTTTTACTGATAGCAACACGCAAAATACATTAGACCAAGCTTATGATGAAGGTGGTCTTGGTGCAGGAAGAGCCATTAACACAACACACGGTGCGGTTTTATTAAATGGTAATGATGGTTTAGAAGTACGTGGTGCAAGTGCTGGAATTAGTATTTCGAATACCACAGAAAACGAAAGTGGCATCCATTTTAGAGATAGCGGAAATACAAGTCAATATGCAGACATAAATTATGATAATAGTAATTCTAACAACTCGCTTAATTTGTATGTAAATAGTGCCACAGCGTTAATGACATTAGATGATAATCAAAGAGTAGGTATAGGTACAACCTCACCAAGCCAAAAACTATCAGTAACCGGAACTGCAAATTTAAATGAAGGAATTACACAAGGTGTTGCCCTCCGTGTAAATGGCACCGAAGCACTTTGGTTTAACGGCTCACGATTTAGTTGGGGATTTGGAGGTACTGAAAACTATTTTGCCGATAAAGTAGGTATTGGTACAAACAGTTCTATTTATAAATTAGACGTTGCAGATACCCAAAATACTAATTATGTAGCCCAAATCTATAATAAAAGTACCAATCTCAATGCAGACGGTTTACGAATTAGATTAAAAGCTACAAACCCTAACACCGCCAATTATTTTATTGGTTTTTATAATGGAAGTAATGTACAAAGAGGACGAATTACTGGTAATGGAACAGGTGTAACGTATAACACGGCTTCAGACAGACGATTAAAAACAAATATTGTAGATATAAATAACGCACTTCAAATAATCAATAAAATACAACCTCGAAAATATGAATTTAAAGCAAATCTCGGTGTAGAAGAATATGGCTTTATAGCACAAGAATTACAAATTGTGTATCCACAAGTAGTAAGTGGTAACTCAAATGGAAATGTAAAAACAGATCCAATGATGGTAGACTACGGTAGATTAACACCAATACTTGCAGCTGGTATTAAAGAATTAAATAATAAAGTAAAAAAGTTAGAAGCCGATAATAATAATTTAAAACAATTACTTGCTAAATACACTTCCTTAGAAATACGTATAAACAACATAGAAAACAAATTAAACACTAAAAATTAAAACTAAAATTATGAAAAAAACAGTACTCCTTTTATTATTATCCTTTACTATAAACAGCTTTGCACAACCTGCAAATGACACTTGTGCAAATGCCGAAGTAATAACTGTTACCACTACAAGTAGTACCAATATTACTTTCGATACTACTACTGCCGTTTCTAATAATGAAATTGGTTGTTCAGGAACAACAACTACCGATTATGTAGATATCTGGTACGAATTTACCATGCCTGTAAATGGAAACATCTATATTGATGGAAGTATTTCTTGGAATAATTTTCAACTTTTAGATGCTTGTAATGGTACAGAGTTATTTTGTATTAATGGTAGTGGACTCTTTTACAATCTTACTGCTGGAACTACTTATAAATTAAGAGTATATCGCAATACAAGTAATGCCGCAAGCGCCTATCAAGATTTTAATATTAGAGCGTATGATCTATCTACAAATGATACGTGTACTACTGCAATGCCTATTTCTATATCTACTGCAGCAGCATTAACTGTAGATTTTGAATTAGGAGGGGCACAAATAACAAACGAAATTAATTGCGCTAATACTTTTACTAATGATTACGTAAGTGCTTGGTATGAATTTACCATGCCTGTAAATGGAAATGTTTATGTAGATGCATCTATTGCTTGGAATCGTTTTCAACTTTTTGATATGTGCAATGGAACGGAACTATCTTGCTTTAATAATAGTGGTATTTTTTCTAGTTTAACTGCTGGTACAACATATAAATTAAAACTATACCGATATCATAATTATGCTACATCTACCTATAACAATTTTACCATTCAAGCATTTGACCAAGCAACAAATGATGATTGTGCTAATGCAGAAATTTTAACTGTTAGTACAGCAACATCAATAACAGTACCTTTTGAATTAAGAACCGCAACCTCCAATAATGAAATAGGTTGCTCTGGTTCAACAGCAGATTATTCTGACATTTGGTACGAATTTACCATGCCTGTAAATGGAAATATTTATATAGATGGTAGCATTTCATGGAATAATTTTCAATTGCTTGATACCTGTAATGGCAATGCATTATTTTGCCTATCTAACGATGGCTATTTCTATGCTTTAACAGCAGGAACAACTTATAAACTACGTGTCTTTCGACAAAATAGCCAAATAGCTTCAACATATAGAGAATTTAGTATTCAAGCATTTAATCAAACAGTAAATGATGATTGTGCAAATGCAGAAGTAGTTACAGTTACCGATACATCTGCAACAAATGTAGATTTTGAATTAAGAGGTGCGCAAACAAATAACGAAGAAAGTTGTTCTGGCTCAACAACAGCTGATTATATGGATTTATGGTATGAGTTTACCATGCCTGTAAATGGAAATATTCTTATTGATGGTAGTATTTCTTGGAATAATTTTCAAATCTTAGATGCCTGTAATGGAAACGAAGTTCTTTGCACCTCAAATACTGGTATTGCATATTCGCTAACTGCTGGGAACACTTATAAAATAAGAGTATACAGAGCAAATGGCAGTGCTGCAAATACCTATAACAATTTTACGATTCAAGCATTTTCGCAAATAATAAATGAAGATTGTGCAAATACGGAAACAATTACACTTACAACAGGAACGGCAGTAAATACTGATTTTGAATTGGTTGGCGCTCAATCAAATAACGAAATTGGTTGCTCTGGAGATACACCAGCAAACTACCACGATGCTTGGTATGAATTTACCATGCCTGTACAAGGAAATGTTTATGTAAACGGTTTTCTTAACTGGAATAAATTTCAATTATTTGATACTTGTAATGGCAATGAATTATTTTGCTTTTCAAGTTCGGGATATTTTAATGGTTTAAATGGTGGTACAACCTATAAACTTAGAGTTTATAGAACCAATGTATATGCTCCTGCTGCATTTAAACGCTTTACCATGCAAGTTATAAGCACTTTATCTACGGAGAACAATTCCTTTTTAAATGATAATTTAATTCTTAGCAATACAAATAACAGTAGTATTTTAATTACTTCTAGAAATAGCAAACTTGTTAAAAAAATAAGTATATACACCATTTTAGGAAAAAAAGTAGTTGATAAAACACCTAATCAATCTGTGTTTGAAATCCGTACACCAAATATAAAATCTGGAAGCATATTATTTATTAAAGCACAACTAGAAAATAACGAAATAATTACCGAAAAATTTTTATACGAACAGAAATAGGCATTATACCAATTTGATTTTAAGATGCGCCAAAAGAATCCAAATATTTTTCATACAATCTTAAAATCAAATTGGTATTAACCTTAGTTCGAGCATCGCTTCATATATGTTAGCAATATATGAAATATACATACAGGTTAATAAATCTTAACGAAAAGTCTTTCTTGAATCATAAAATACAGATTTTAAACTTTGTTCGGATTGTTTTTTTTAAAAATTTTACGACAAACTATCTTCATTAGAATCTGTATTCTTAAAAAAGAAAATTGCAGTTAATATACTCACTAAAAACACCAAAGCTCCAAACTGATGTAAAACGCCCAATACAACAGGCACACTATACAAAATGGTAAAAACACCTAATAAAAACTGTACACTAATAGCTATAATTAAAAAGCGAATGGCATTTTTTTGGTAAATAGATAAAAAACTTTTTAAGGATTTTATAACAATATAAAATACGACTAACAATACAATTACAGCAACCCAACGATGTATAAATTGAATGGTATATGGGTTCTCTATTAAAGAAATAAATCCTGTTTCTTGAAAAGCATCTGTAATTAAATTTGGCATCCACTCCGCTCCCATTTTTGGATAGGTAGGATAAAATTTTCCTGCTTTTAAACCTGCGATAAATGCACCGTAAATGATTTGTAAACTTGTAAAAAACAATAAAATTCTAGACCATTTAAAAATACGTTTTGTTTCTTTGGTCGAAATTTCTTTTTTTGGAAATAATAAACCCATCGCAATCCAATATATATAGGAAAATAAAAGTAATGCCAAAACTAAATGTGCTGCTAATCTAAAATGACTCACATTTGGATTATCTACCAGACCACTTTTTACCATATACCAACCTACCAATCCTTGTAATCCTCCAAGAAAGAAAATTACAATTAAATTATTGCGTAATTTTTTGGTTTTAATTTTCTTTTTTATTACAAAATAAAGAAATGGAATTAAAAATACAAAGCCTATTATTCTACCTATAAGTCGATGCAAATATTCCCAAAAAAAGATCTCTTTAAACTCTTCTAAAGTAAAATGATAATTCTTTTTTATGTATTCTGGAGAAGTTTTGTATTTGGTAAATTCTTCTTGCCATTGCATCTCATTTAATGGAGGAATGGTTCCTGTAACTGGTTTCCATGTTACCATAGAAAGTCCAGAATGTGTTAATCTAGTTATTCCGCCAATTAAAACCATAGTTGCTACTAATGCACAACCAATCAATAACCATTTTGCAATTTGTCTGTCGTTTTTAGAAATAGAATATACCACTTAGTCGAATCTTTTTTCTTTTAATTCAAAATCATTTCCTAAATACACTTTACGTACCATTTCATCTGCTGCCAACTCTTTTGGCGTTCCTTCCTTTAAGATACCTCCTTCAAACATTAAATATGTTCTGTCTGTAATAGCCAGTGTTGCTTGTACATCGTGATCGGTAATTAAAATACCAATATTTCTATTTTTTAATTGTGCTACAATGCTTTGAATGTCGTTTACTGCTATCGGATCTACGCCTGCAAAGGGTTCGTCTAATAAAATAAATTTTGGGTCTGATGCTAAACAACGTGCTATTTCTGTTCTTCTTCGTTCTCCTCCTGAAAGTAAATCTCCTCTGTTTTTACGTACGTGTCCTAAACTAAATTCTTCGATTAGTGATTCTAATTTTATCTTTTGTTCTTTTTTTGAAAGGCTTGTAAATTGCAATACCGATAATATATTGTCTTCTACGGATAATTTTCTAAATACCGATGCTTCTTGTGCCAAATACCCTACTCCTTTTTGTGCTCTTTTGTACATGGAATCGTTAGTAATTTCTTCTTCATTTAAAAAAATCTTTCCTGTATTTGGTTTTACCATTCCAACAATCATATAAAAAGAGGTTGTTTTTCCTGCTCCATTTGGTCCTAATAGACCAATTATTTCTCCTTGTTCTACGGCAACAGAAATTCCTTTTACCACCTTTCTTTTACCATAAATTTTTTCAATATTTTCGGCTCTTAAAATCATATTTTGCTTTTTTTAGTTTTATGGTAAATAAAATAGGAACTCTTTCCTATTATGGAGTGCTAAAATATGAAAAATTAACTTTTTGCAAGTGCTGCTTTTTGCTTTTTAACGATTCTTTTAGATATTACAATTCCAAATTCATATAAAACTAGCATTGGTATTGCAACTATTATCAAACTTAATATGTCTCCTGGTGTTATTATTGCTGCTAACACTAAAATAATAATTAAAGAATATTTTCTGTTATTTTTTAAAAATTCTGGTGTTACCAATCCTAATTTAGTTAAAAAATAGATTATTATTGGTAATTCGAATAAAAATCCTGACGATAAAACCGCTGTTTTTACGATAGTTATATACGATCCTAACTTAAAATTTCTCTGTATCGTGTTACTTACGGAATAATTTCCGAAAAAATTAATCGTTAATGGTGCCAAAATATAATATCCAAAAAGTATTCCTAAAAAAAATAAAAAGGATGAGAATATTATAAAACTCTTTGCATGTTTTTGTTCTTCTTTATACAATGCTGGTTTTAAAAATTTCCAAATTTCATAAATTATATATGGAAATGCTAAAATAAATCCAAAGGTTAGTGACATCCATATATGTGCAGAAAATTGTTCTGCCATTTTTAAACTTTGGATATTAAAAGTGGTTTCTTCAATACATAATCCATCCGAATGGAATATTTTTGACAAACTACAAAGTGCTCTATATGTAATGAAATTAGGGTCTTGAAATACTAAAATTATTTTATTAAAAATAAAATTTTTTAGCATAAAAGCTACAATTCCGAATCCAAAAATAGCTCCTACCGAACGAATAAGCATCCATCGTAGCTCTTCTAGATGATTTAAAAATGACATTTCTTTTGATTGCTTACTCATTAATTTTTTTATTTACTATTATCTTATCTCTATTTTTTGATGTACTATACAATAAGGCTTGTACAATTTTTTTTGCATAATTATGAACTTTTGGATCTATCTCTTCGTATTTTTTTAACCGAACATCTTATTGTCCAACTCAAAAAAAAATCTTGCATGGCTTCATACCCATAATCTGTTTTTCCTTCTTCGTTATAATTAAAAAAGTGAGGCAATTCCATTTTTTTTATAAATATTAAATTCTATTTAACCGTATCCACAACCTTCTTTTTCATTGATTTTATTTCCGATTCTAATTTTTTAATTTTTAAAGAATCTAATTCTGCTTCTAGTTTTTTAATTTTATCTTTTGCCGATTGTTCTAAGGTATCTTTACTAATTTTCGATACATCTGTTGGTACAGTATCCTTTTGAATTCGTACATCTATATTTTGTTCGTTATCTTTTAACTCTGTAATCTCCATGTTATTTTTAAAAAATTCAGAATCTACCTCACTACTTTTCCATACGCTAAAGAGTTGTTTTTCTATGGTAGTATTCCATTGCTCTGGTTTTTTTACATCTACCCAAATTACATCTCTGTATTCTACATCTACAATGGCGACATCTGGCGTTGAGGATCCGTCAAATTTTTTGCTATCTTCTCGTTTTGCTGCTATGGTTGAAACGACAAACATGCGTCTTTTTCCTGCTATATCCTTTATATATGGTCTAAATTCTACTGGTTTATTTAATGTCCAATCGTATTCTTTTTTAGATTCCATTACTTTTAATGGCATTGCAGATACTCCTGCCAATCCTTCTTTATTTTTAGAATGATTGTAATACATCATGTTTTTATTTCCATCTGCTGGTATAAATACGCTATACGACAAACTGGTTCGCTCTTCTCCTATTGGTTCTAATCCAAACCAATGATACAAACCATTATATGCTTTTTCATTTATACCTTCAAAATTAAAATCGGTTACAAATGGTTGCTGATTTTGATCGTCTTTTAAATCTGGTATTTTTACAGATGTATGCATTTTCCATGGTAATGGATCGGTAAATCCTCCTAAAAATTTTAAGGATTCTGCTTGTAATCTAGATACTTTTTCGGATAGTGTATTTTGTTTTAATAGAAATGGATATTTTTTCATTTCCGATGCACTTATATAGGTTCCTTTTCCAAAAAGTAAACGCTCAAAATAATCTTTTGTATTATGCGCTCCGTTTTCTATAACCATTACTCCTCCAAATATTGGATATGGAAACAAAAAGCCTTTCCATTTTATTAAACTTACTACTTGCACCCATTTTCCTGCATCGTCTTTCATATAAAAGACTTCTTCTGGTTCTAAATTAAGATATTGCCACGGATTAAATTTTTGTACTACTGCGTTATATGTATTTCTACTAAACGATAGTGATTCTCCTATAGAAAAAGTTACTTTTATTCGGTTATCTCCTGCAAATCTTGGAAATGCTGTTGTACTTGGTACTGCAAAAATTTCTTCGGTATTATCGCTTACTCTTTGCCACATATACTCTTTTGCTGGTTGCACTGCCATTGTCCATTTATTCTCTCCATCTATTCTTACTAATTGTGGTGGAGATACTTCTTCGGTTTCTCCTACCGATTCGTATGCCATTGTTACAATATTATTATATGGTTGGATTCGTTCGTTTCGTGTTAATGGTAGTTTTGTTATCTCTGTTAGTTCTAAATTTTTAAAGATATTATACTTTTGCATAAAAGCATACATTCCTGTTCTTGCGCCAACAAAATATAGTATTCCAAAAAATAAGACCATCATTATTAGTGTAATAAATCTTCCTGAATTACTATCGGATTTTCTTATTTTCCTTAAGGATAATAGGAGTACTAATAGTATTAATAATATAATAAATATGTATTTTCGAACAAACAATAAATACGGTTGAAAATCATCTCGCATTATAAATAATGTTGTAAATAAGATTAAGAAAAATACGGTTACTAATATTTTACTTTTCCTACTTCTATTCCAAATTCTCTTTAACATGTTTTTGATTTTTTATTTTTTAATCTTTAAAATACTATTTCCTGTTAGCAAATGTACATTTTTTGTTATCTTTTCTATACTCCAATTCCACCATTTTAATTCTAGTAGTGTTTTTATTTTTTCTTCCGAAAATCGCTTCTTTAATTCTTTTGCTGGATTTCCTCCCACAATACTATATGCTGCTACATCTTTTACAACATTTGCGTTTGCTGCTATTATTGCTCCATCGCCTATTTTTACTCCTGACATTATCGTCGCATTATATCCTATCCAAACGTCGTTTCCTATTATGGTATCTCCTTTTGTTGGATATTTTTTTTCATGCATGGCATCTTTCCAATCTTTACCAAATATTGCAAATGGATAACTTGTTATGGCTTCTGTTAGATGATTCGCGCCATTCATTATAAATGTTACATTGGATGCTATCATACAAAATTTCCCTATAATTAATTTGTCGCCAATAAAATTAAAATGATATTTTACATTTTTTTCAAAATTAGCGACCTCTTCAAAATCATCGTAATAGGTATAGTCGCCTACTTCTATATTTGGATTGGTTATTATATTTTTTAAAAAACACAATCTATCATAGTTCTCTAATGGAAATTTTATATCTTTATCTGGGATATTCATATCTATAATTATTATATTTCTTTTTTTACGCAAATATTTTTTTGTCTTTCTTATTTCTTGCCTCTTACATCTTATCCCTTTTTCACAACAATCCTTTTTCTTTTAATCGATCTCTTCCACTCTTTTTTGGTGTTTCGTCTTTCTTCTTTAATTTGGTTGTTTCTTTTGTTTCTATATTTTCTTTTTCTGTGTTTTCAAATTTATCTTCGATACTTTCTTTTATACTTTTTGCAGTTTCTTTTGCGTCTTCTGCAATTTCTTTGATAAGTCCTTTTCCTTTTTCTAAAGTTTCGTCTATTAAATGGTTACTGTCTTCTATTTTATTATTTGCCATAACGATTAAAGATGCAAAGTAGGTTCCTACAATGGTTCCTACTATTGTTGTTGCAAAATATTTTGGACTAAATATATTAATTGGTGTCAAAAAATTTAGAATTAGAAACGCAATTAAAAAGGATAATACTACATATACGAATCGCATTAAAAATGGTTGTTGGAATAAGAACCCTTTTTTATCTGTCTTTTTCATTTGTAACTCTCTAGCATGTGTTATTTTATTTGCTAGGCGATACAAATAGTTGTTTTTAGATTCTCTCCAGTATACTAATATCCCAAACATTACTGCTATGGTAAATATGATAATTTCTAATGTCATTTTATTTTGTTTTTTGTTGTTTCTTGTAAAGAACGCAACGTTATTTTTTACTTTTCATCTTCTTCCCTCTTCCCTCTTCCCTCTTCCCTCTTCCTTCTTTCTTGCTTCTCGCTTCTTCATTCTTCCTCATTCTTTCTTGCTTCTTGCTTCTTGCTTCTTCATTCTTTCTTCTTGCTTCTTGCTTCTTGCTTCTTCATTCTTTCTTCTTGCTTCTTGCTTCTTGCTTGCTTCTTGCTTCTTGCTTCTTGCTTCTTCCTTGCTTCTTGCCTCTTCCTTCTTACTTCTTTCTTGCCTCTTATCTCTTCTCTCTTGTCTCTACCTTCTTTCTTGCCTCTTCTTTCTTTCTTCTTATCTATTCTCTAAAATATAATCTATCACCCATTCTTTGTAGGATTCATTCCAATCTTTATAATTTTTATAAAAGGTGTTTTTATCATATTTAAACATCATAAATGGATCTTTTGGTGCTATTTTTACTAGTAATTTCCATATAAGTTCTTTTTCTTCATCTAACAATGATGAATGTGGTTCGTACATGGCTTCTAAAATATCCTCGTAGATAAAGGTAGTTATTTTTACACTATTATCGACATCTGATTTTTCTACATATCGTTCTACACACATCAAATATTTTTTTGCATCTATATCTAGTTTATTCAAATAGTTTTTAAACAGGTTCACATTGCTTAATATATCTTGCATTGGATGTGCTGTTTCGCTAAATAATTGTGAAAAAAGATGTTTTTTAATTCGTTTATAGCGTTCTGTTTTTATTATTTGATCTAAATCGTACTCTATAACGATATAGTCTTTTAATTTTGCTAATAATTCATTGTCATCTTTGTGAAATATGATGACATCATAGGTTGAATTTTTTATGGCTTTATTTCGCCATTCTTTAGATTCGAATACCAATATTGAGCTTGGAAAATCTTTAAACACAAACACGCCTCCAAATGCTTTGGTGTAAAACGAGTTTGTCTCATAAATTAGTGGTTCTAAGTTTAAATTTCGATTTCGTAAATCGCCATATTTTTTTACTGATGTCAATATTTTTTTATGTAATTTTTCATCTACAAAATTATTTTTTTTATGAAATGTATTTACCAATTCTCGTTGTTCTTCTTGAATGACATTCAAATCATTTATTAAGTTAAAATAAATTTTTATGTCTTTGTAATTTAACAAATCAAAGGTTTCATAAAACACATCTATTCCTTGATTAAAATCAATACATAATGCAGATTCTTTTGTAATATCATTAATTTCTTCTTCATAATTTTCAAAAATTAATGCCATCAATTCTTTATCAAAACTATGAAATGGTTCGTATATCCATTTTCCTTTTTGCAATGGCGATATGATTATTGCATGTGGATTTGCATCGCCATTATTCAAATAATATTTTTCTCCTTTTTCTGTTGCTATTTCTGGACTCCATCCTTTTCCATCTATCGTAAAATTCGTTAATTTTGTAGGTAATAATCCCAATAATTTTAAGCATTTATTATAGCGTTCTACTAAAAACCCTGATATTTCTATGGCATTTGGTTGGTATAATTTTGCTTGTTTTAGTTTTTTCATTATTCTTTTATTATGGACTTAAATTCTGCTGAATTATGTAAAAAATCTTTATTTTGAAGTTTATTCATTTCATGAAACTTAATTTATTATGCTTTAAACTGTTTTTCTGCTGCCAATCTAATATTCATTTCTTTTATTCTTTGATCTACTTTTCGTTTAAAGTCTACATCTGCAATAATTGCCATATTATCTAAGTATCTTATTACTTCTTGTCTTCTAATATCTGAGAAATCTAATCCTTTCATATTCTGGCGCATTACGTCTTGTAACATTGTAAATTTTGTATCGTAATCTTTTCTTAAAAATAGTTCTGGATTATCTAACCAATTGTCTGGTAAATCAAAGTCTGTCAATCGCATAGATACTGCTTTTTGAATGTTACGAATATCTCTTGATGAGAAAAATGGAAATGTTTTTTGAATTTCCTTGTACAGTTCTGCATAAAACAAATGTTGCTTGTCTTTGTATTGCGCTTCTACATTTTCGTATATATCTAAAACTCGTTGTTCTGTTGGTTTTTCGGTATGTTTTAGTATTTCTCCCAAATTTTTTGCTAAACCTTGTTCACTTAACCATTTGTAATCTGGGTTTTCCATATTTACAAAATCTGGTAAGGTTTTATCTAATTTTCGCCACCATATATAATCTTGGTCTAAGAAATCTGGAATCGTTCTTGCGCCATCTATTTTAAACCTTCCTTGTATTCTTGATATTACTGCTTTATCTAACATTTCGGGGAGATTGGTAAATAATCCTACGGAAGAATTTCCATAATTTACGGCATAAGCTCCTTCGGTATATCGTAGAAATACTCCTATTACTTCTTTTACTCCTGCCGATACTCCTTGTGCTGTTCTTTCTTGTAAATTATTTTCTGCATCGTCTATTGGTGCAAATATTAGTTTGGTTGGATCTTGTAATGGTTTCATCCATTTTACCATTTTTTCTGCCGATCCTCCTTGAAATGTAGAAATTAGTGTATCTGGCATTGGATGAAACAAAAATGGAATCTCTAATTCGTCTGCATATTCTTTTAGTTTGGTTGCTATGGCTGCTATTAGCATCGATTTTCCTGTTCCTGGTATTCCATAACCCATAAATACGGGCATAAATCCGCCAAGTTCTTGAAATGGGTTTTTCTTTGCTTTAAAATCGTATGCCAACATTCTTTCGATTAATCGTTTTGCAAAGTGTTTTGCATCTCTATTTCCAACAATTTGTTCGAATTGTATCTTATTAAATTCAACACTTTTTACATTATCATTAAAAATTGTTTCCCATCCAGATACTGCAAATTCAGATTTTTCTAGTTTATAGGTTCTATCTTCTAATGTTTCGGTATAGTCTAATGCTGCTTTTCGCTGATTTATTTCATCTATTAATGCTTCAAAATACACTACGGTAAAATCAATTACATCTTGCTCTGATTTTATAACATCTGGATGATTTAGATATCTATCGTAATAAAACAAGGCACATGAAACTCCTTTTAATGGTGATAATAAGGACAGTTCTGGTATTCCTGCAAATTTATTTTTCATTACAGATAAGTCATCAGACGATTCGTCTTTTAATTCGAATAGTGCATAATATGCTAATCCAAATAACATATATGCTGTTGCTGTTTGCATTTTAGATTCAAATTCTCGTTTTTGCGAATCTGCCAAGGCAGATTTTCTTTCGTTTAATGCAGAAAATCCTGACGCATCGTTATAATTATCTTTTAACCAAATTCCAATAGCAATTGCTTCTTGAATATTTAGCAAGGTTTTATTCAGTTTTAATGGTATTGCTAATGAGTTTGGCAACAATCGTTTTTTTAATTTTAAGATGGTTTTAGATACCGAAGTTGTTTCTACTATCGACGATCCTGATGTTGCTTTAGATAAATATAATAGAATACTTTCTTGCTCTTTTCCTGTTTTCCCTTCTTTACTTTTAGCTCTTGAGCCTTGTTCCCATTGTATGGATTTTAAATACGAAGATGCTTCGTCTCTTAATTTTTCTAATTCGGTTAATTTTATTGGGAATGTTGTATTATGTTCCATTTAAGTGGATTTATTTTTTGTTTATTTATGTATATTATATTCTTTGGTTACAGAGACTTCTAGATTTTACATTTTCTGAATTTAGATTCTGTTCTTTTGCTAAAATTAATTTTACAGTCTACAAAAATAAAAATAGCAGTTGTTTTTCATATAATTTATCTAATAATAGGTAGTTTGTTCTATGCTTTTGTTACATTTTTTTGCTTTTTCACACAAAGCATGTAGAGTTATTATCTGTTTATTTTATCTTTAGCCTTATGTTTTTTTACCATCAATTAATGTAATGTACTATCAATTAACCGTAAAAATTCTAGTCTGGTTTCTACATTTTTAAATGCTCCTCTAAATCCAGATGTTGTCGTTACCGAATTTTGTTTTTGTACGCCACGCATCATCATACACATGTGTGATGCTTCTATCACAACTGCAACTCCTTGTGGTTTTAATACTTTATCAATTACATTTACGATTTGATCGGTTAATCGTTCTTGCACTTGTAATCTTCTTGCAAATGCATCTACTATTCTTGGTATTTTACTCAATCCTACTATTTTTCCATTTGGTATATATGCGATATGTGCTTTTCCAAAAAATGGTAAAATGTGATGCTCACATAATGAATAGAGTTCTATATCTTTTACAATTACCATTTCGGAATAATCTTCGTTAAACAATGCTGATCTTAATATCTCTTCTGCATCTATGTCATATCCTTGTGTTAAAAACTGCATTGCTTTAGATGCTCTTTCTGGTGTTTTCAATAAACCTTCTCTTGTTGGATCTTCTCCTACTTCGCTTAAAATAGATAGGTATTTTTCTTGTATTTCTTTTGTTGTTTCTAAATTATATTCTTCAAATTTTTGATAACCCATAGTACTTGTTTTATTTACTTTATTTCAATCTATAAAAATACTATTTTTTTTGCTTATTTAATTGTATTTTTTTATTTCGTATATCATTCTAAAATATAGACGATGCTTTAATTTTCTTATTATTTGTAAATAAAATTTGTTTTTTGACTAAATTAATTCAATTCAATTTCAAAATGCGCTAAATAGATTTGAAATATTTTTATGTTTTACAATCTTGAAATCAAGCTCGTTTTGCAAAAAATAAAATGAAAATTCCAAAAGGTTTAGATAATTTTATAATTGAAACATGAGAAGATTTAGCTTTTAATTTAAAAATTATTAAATTTATCGACGTAATGGAAGAATTACCTTGCGAATTAACAAATCTAATAAAAAAATAAAATTTATTCCATGAATAATACTACGATAAATCCAAAAGCAATTCAATTTTTAAACCGTTTAAAAAAAAATAATAATAGGGATTGGTTTCATGCTCATAAAGAAGAGTATAAAATTTTAGAAACGGATGTTAAAAACTTCTATAATGGTATTAACTTAGGTCTACAAAAAACCGATCAAATTGATACTTTAAAAATGTTTCGAATTTATAGAGATGTTCGATTTTCTAAAGATAAAACGCCGTATAACCTACACTTTTCTGGCTATTTTGGTAGAGCTACTGCTAAACTAAGAGGTTCTTATTATCTTCGTATTAAATCAAATGCAACTATGATTGGTTGTGGTTTTTGGAATCCTAACAAAGAAGATTTAAAACGTATTCGGAAAGAATTTGAATTGGATGATACTGAAATTAGAGAAATAATTAACAATCCTTATTTCAAAAAAGTTTGGGGTAAACTCGTCGGAGATGAAGTAAAAACTGCACCTCGTGGTTTTGACAAAGAGCACAAAGCGATAGATCTTATTAAAAAGAAACAATTCTTATTTATGAGAGAATTTACGGATAAAGAAATGCTTTCTAATAATTTTCAAAAACTAGTTGTTGATTCGTTTAAAGCCATTAGACCTTTTTTTGATTACATGAGCGACATTTTAACGACCGATTTGAATGGTGTTTCTATTTTTGATGATTAATCTAAAATTTGTAAAATAAATCCTACAAAATTTATCGAACAAAACCGAAATTAATTCAGAATAATTTTTTTTGTTAATACTCCTTTATTCGTTTTAATACTTGCAAAATAAATTCCTGAAGGCAAATGTTTCACATTTACTTTATTTTTTGTTGCATATTGCACTTTCTCTCCTACGATAGAGTATATGGTTACTGCTTCAAAATCTAAATTTGTAGTCTTTATAAATAATTCTTCTTGTACTGGATTTGGATAAATTCGAATACTTTTTTCTAATACATAATCGTTTGTACTTAGATAAATTCCCCAAAGATCTTCGGCATCTTGTCCTCCCCAAATTCTTGTTGCTAAATATGGATTGTCTATAAATGGATTTCGGTTTCCTTGTCCATACTGATTTGATGTTAATTCTAAATAATTATTTCTGTTCTTCTCGTAATTTGAAACAGGATCATCTGCGTTCCATTGTAACAATAGCGCAACCATATTATTGTCATTTGCTACGGTTGTTCCTGACGTTACATTGGTAGGTAGACATCTATTTCCATAACGCAAATACATATACATCATCATACGTGCCACATCTCCTTTCCATTCGTCTCCTGGATACCAATTAGACCCGACGATACCTGAGTTTCCAGAACCTGTTGCAAATTTTTTACTACTTCTTTGTCCATTTCGACCAACATCACATGCTCTTAAATGATGTGCATCTGCTCCTGGCCCTGAAGTTCCTAAATTTGGAGTTCCTAATCCTTTTGGATAGGTATGTTCTCTATTCCATTCGCAAGTTTGTCCTCCTCCAAAATTGTTTTTATTTCGTAATCTATGGTCATTGTCAGAACCTGAATTTGCTGGACAAATACCATTTGAGAACCCATATAATAACAATACATTTGTATTTTGCCCTGGTTCTAAATCAATAATTTTTAGTGCCTCCCTCGCTTCATTATAGGATAAATTATTTGTGTGTGTACTTATAATTTTTGTTGCCAATGCATTTTTTAAAGGAATTCCTGTAAGTGTTAAATTTACATCATTATAATATGCTTCTTGTGCAATAATTGTTGTACTACTTATTAAATAAAGTATAAATATTATTTTGTTCATTTTGTTGTTCGTTTATTTTTATTATTCTATACGTTCTAAAAGTGCCATATAAAAACCATCATAACCTGTTTGGTTAGGCGATATTTTACTTTCGGATACAAAGGCATACTCTTTATGTTTTTCTAAGAATTTTTTTACTTGTTCTTCGTTTTCTGATGGAAAAATAGAACAAGTTGCATAGACTAGCTTTCCTCCTACTTTTACTAATTTAGAATAACTATCTAATATTTCTGCCTGTGTATTTTTTATATTTTCTAAAAATTCTGGTTGTAATTTCCATTTTGCATCTGGATTTCGCTTTAAAACTCCTAAACCACTACAAGGTGCGTCTATTAAAACTCGATCTGCTGAGCCTCGTATTTTTTTTATGGTTTTAGAATTTAAAATTGGTCTAACTTCTACATTATGCACTCCATTTCGTTTTGCTCTACGTTTTAATTCTTTTAATTTATTTGCATAAATATCTAGCGCTATTATTTGTCCTTTATTTCGCATCAAAGATGCTAGATGTAACGATTTTCCTCCTGCTCCTGCACATGCGTCAATAACTCTCATTCCTTCGGTTACTTCTAAATATGGTGCTACTAGTTGAGAAGATGCATCTTGCACTTCGAAATGTCCTTTTTTGAAAACTTCGGTTGTAAAAACATTCTTTCGAACAACCAACTCTAAAGCATTTGGATATTTTTTTAAAGGTATTGTTTCTATTCCTTCAGCCAACAAATCCTTTTGTAGTTTTATCTTATTTGTTTTTAAAGTATTTACACGCAAAATTACTTTGGCTTGTTGGTTTAACGCATGGATTTCATCGTCCCATTTTTCTCCTAATTCAAAAACACCTAGCGCATCTAACCAATCTGGTATAGATTCTTTAAATTTTCGAACTTTTAGTAATTCGTCAAAACGTCCTTTTATTTTTCGGACTGGCGTATCTATGAATTGCTTCCAATCTGGTAATGTATATCCTTTTAATACGGCAAAAACTGCAAAATTTTTCCATAAATTCTCTGCTGTATAATGCTCTTTTGTTCCTGCAATTTCGTTGTATAAACGTTTCCATCGCACCATTTCATAAATGGTTTCTGCTATAAACTTTCTATCTCTAGAACCCCAACGTTTATCTCTTTTTAATACTTTTTCTACAACTTTTGATGCGTACCTATCTTCATTAAAAATTAATTTTAACGAATCTATTACTGCAAATACTAAAGTTCGATGTAATCTTTTATCTTCCAAATCTTCTTTAAAAATGTGCATGCAAAAATAGTGAATCTATTTGATTTAAGAAGCAATGATGAAAAGGAATATCGCTTTATTTAAAAAATAACAACACGCCAACAACTACAAATTATTTCTCTTCTAAAATTTCCATTTCTTCTAAATCCTCCAATATCATTTTAATTACAAATTTTGAAAGGAGACTAGCAATTCCTTTTTTAATCGGTTTTGTAAGACCTCCTGCAACCCATGATTTTACAGAATCGCCTATTCGTTGAAACCAATTTCTTTTAAATGCGGTATGTATCCATTCATCTGAAATTGGTGTTTTTTCTTTATCATTAGATGGTTTACTAATACTTTCTAATCCTTTATCTAATATCTTTTTAAATCGATTAAACATGGCATCTTTTAATGCGAAGAGTCTTTTTGGATTGTATTTTGGTTTTTCTTGATAAGTATATACATATCTATCTTCTCCAGATTCCTTATTTTCAAGAATTAAGTTTAAATCTGGAATTATTGGCAAATAAATTCTGGTATCTCCTTTTCTTTTTATTTTAAATTTTGCAACCATTTCTGGTGTCCAATCTTGATGTATTGGATGTACATTATCATGTTCTGGATCGTATGGAAAACTTCCAAAATATTGCACGAAATTTCGTGCATTATTTCTCCCTAAAAAGAAATCATGTACTCTAAATTTAATATCTAAAAATCCGCCAAACGCATTAAATGCTGCACTTGTAAGTGGATTTTTATCTCTGCCTCTATATTCTCCTTCTTTATTTGTATAATGTTTTCTTGGATATATTACTCCTTTAAAAAAGCCAACAGAATATTGGTCTAACATTTCTGTTCGTTTTACTTTTGACTGATTCCATAAGGTTTTAATAATTGCAGGAATAACTCCTATTAAATCTTTTGGCTTTTTATATTCTCGTTTTATATCATCATTATCTGGAAATGGATCAATCATTATCAATCCGTAGTTTTGATATATTTTTCCTTCTTTATGAAATTTACTTTTTAAAATACTTCCCACTTCTCGATATGGTTCGTTATTAATAACTCCTCCATCAATAGTTAAACTCTCAAAATTTGGAGGTAAATTATTTAATTCTATTTCTTCTCGTATATCTGGATTTTCTGTTCCGAAATCTCCAAAAATAGTTCTTCTCAATACCGATTTAATATAATTATTACTAAATTGTTTGTTATCAAAATCTCTATATGCTAGACCTACAGGAAATGCTCCTGTCGAAATGGTAGACAATTTAATTTTATCGGAATAGCTTTGTTTAAAAGGATTAAACCATAAATAATGATCTTCATTTACTGGATTTCCTGCATTTAATTTAAAGTGCGATACTAAATAATGTTCAAAAGTATTATGCTTTGGAGATGTTTTCATTTTTCTAGCAATCTCTGTTTTAAAATCAACAGATAACGGAATTCCTCTAAGTAAAGTGTGCGATAATAATATTTCTAAGTCTTTGGAAATAAATTTAGGCAATCTATTTTCTAAAAAAAGTGGAAAATCTACATTATCATCCACAAAATCTATCGCTTTTGAAGCAATTGCATCAATTACTTTACTATTAAATAGAGAAACTAAATTTTCATCCAAATCATCGGTTTCCCATAATTTATCAAATGTTTTTCCTTTTACATTATCATCTAAATGCACCCAACTATTGTAAAGTATATTCAAATTTTCCATCGGATTTTTTGGAATTTTCTTTACTGGTTTAATATCTCCTTTTATGGCGTACATCGCTGTCATTATTGTGGTCATTCCTCCTGCCGATGTTCCTCCCATCGCATCAATAATAACTTTATTTTTAGGAACTAAATCCATATCTATCCCTACAACATTTCCTTCTTTCGCTCTTTCCCAAAGATCTAAAATCTCAAAGAGATAATCTATAACTCCTGCAGTATAACAACCTGCAGATACTGCTCCTGCCATAGTTAATCCTAAATGAAATGTTTTTTTGTCGTCTGCCATAATTTACTTTTAAAATGTTTTAGTATTAACCCGCACAAGCTAAAAAATAATACACAATAATAAGAGGGGAAAAATCCCTTTTTTTTTAACAAATTAGCAATATATACCAACTCAAGATCAAAATACGCTATAAATTATTTATCTTTTTACGTCTTACTGCACTTTAAATTTAAACCATAACTATGCTTGAAATTTCAAGGTTGTAAAACATAAAAATAGTTCAAATCTATTTAGCGCATTTTAAAATTAAATTGGTATTATTTAAACTTAGACGCTTAACCTAAGTTTTTTTTATACTTTTACTTCCTAATTAAACGATAAAAATGAAAATTACCTTTTTAGGTCATGCAAGTTTAGCTATTGAGGTAAATGGAAAACACCTCATTATTGATCCTTATATTTCTGCAAATGAAAAAGCAAAACATATAAAAATTAAGCACTTAAAAGCAGATTATATATTATTAACTCATGCACATTTAGATCATATCTTAGATGCAGAACACATTGCTAAAAATACAAATGCGTTATTAATATCAAATTACGAAATTGTTTCTCATTACGAACATCTTGGAATTAAAGGGCATCCTATGAATCATGGCGGATCTTGGCAATTTGATTTTGGTAAATTAACCATGACAAGTGCAATACATTCTAGTTCCTTTAAAGACGGTTCGTATGCTGGAAATCCTGCTGGATTTATTTTAGAAACAAACAAAGGCTCTATTTATATCGCTGGAGATACTGCACTTACTATGGATATGAAATTAATTCCATTACAATGCAAACTAGATTTAGCTATATTGCCAATTGGCGATAATTTCACTATGGGAATTGATTCCGCAATAATTGCATCCGATTTTGTAAATTGCAACAAAATTTTAGGCTATCATTACGATACTTTTGGTTATATTAAAATTAATCATGAGGAGGCAAAGAGTAAATTCAGTAAAAAAGATAAAGACTTAATACTTTTAAAAATTGGAGAAAGTATAAGCATTTAAAGAAATAAAAAATGAACTATATATTATTTGATGGTACCGTAAGAGACAGCTTACTTCCGTTTACCTATACCAGACCTGTTGCAGACATTAGAATTGGTATTTTAACTATTCGTGAAAAATGGGAACACTACATAGGTCTTACAACTACCACACTCACAGAAGAGTATCTTGAAGAAAAATTTCCGATGGTAGAAATGGAAACAAATATTATGATTAACGCCTCTTTTTTACCAACTAAAAAAATAGTAAAACAAATAAAAAATCTAACGGAGAATCAAGCTATTTTTAAAGGTAGTGAAATCCTCGCTTTTTACACTACGGACACACAAAAAGAAGTTAATTTTGACAACTACGAAATTTTAACTTGTGTCGATAGTTTTATACAAATTAAGAATACTTGGGATATTTTTTCTCTAAATAGTATTGCCATTCAAGCAGATTTTAAATTACTTACCGAAGGCAGAAAATCTCAAGAAATACCAAAAACCGTACAATGCATAAATAAAGAAAATATCTTTTTAGAAGAAGGCGTTACCATTAATTTTGCAATGCTCAACGCGTCAAAAGGTCCCATATATATCGGTAATAATACCGAAATAATGGAGGGATGTATGGTAAGAGGTCCATTTGCGTTATGTGATAATTCCATATTAAAAATGGGCGCAAAAATTTATGGAGGAACAACCATAGGTCCATATAGTAAAGTTGGCGGAGAGGTTAACAATTCCGTTTTTCTAGGATATGGCAACAAAGCACATGATGGTTATTTAGGCAATTCGGTAATTGGTGCATGGTGCAATTTAGGAGCAGATACCAATAATTCTAATCTAAAAAATAATTATGCCGAAGTTAAATTATGGAGTTACGAAACCGAACGTTTTTCCAAAACTGGTTTGCAGTTCTGCGGATTAATGCTCGGCGACCATTCTAAGTGTGGTATAAACACCATGTTTAATACTGGAACTGTTATAGGCGTAAGTGCAAATCTTTTTGGAAGCAATTTTCCTCGAAACTTCATACCTTCTTTTTCTTGGGGAGGACATACTGGTTTTACAACCTATCAAATAAAAAAAGTGATTGAAGTTGCTCGTATTGTTATGCAGCGTAAAAATTTAGAATTTGACGAAAAAGAACAAAAAATATTAGAACATATCTTTGAAATAACCTCTAAATATAGAAATTACTAAATATTATTTATTCATGAAAAAAGTAAATTTTAAACCTCTTATTCTTTTTTTTATAAGCTTTATTATTGCTTTTTCCTTTTATGCACAAGTAATACCAACAAAAAAAAACAATCTTTGGGGCGCAGTTACTATAAATGGCATTATTAAAATACCTCTAAAATATAAAAGCATCGATTTTTATAGTGACAAATATCTTTTAGCAATCCATAACAAAAATAAAAAAGGTTTATTTTCGATAGATGGCACTCCTATTTTAAATGCAGAATTTGATGCTATAATACCTATAAAAAATAACTATTTTCAAGTTTTTAATAATGGTAAAACTGGTATTGTAAAAACTGGAAACAAAACAATTATTCCAATCTTATACGAAAGTATAATTTATGATGTTTTAAATAATTATTTTATTGTTTCTAAAAATAATAAATACGGTATTTTAGATAGTGATAATATTAAAATCATCTCATTACTATACGATAATATTACCGTATATAACAACAGGTTTTATCTTTTTAAAAAAGACAACCTATTTGCAATAGCCGACAATCTAGAAAATACCAATAATCTGCATTATTTTAATGACTTAACTGTGGCTTTTAACAATGTGGCTTTGGTAAAAAAAGAAAATCTTTGGGGTTTAGAAAATCTTAATGGAAAAACGTTACTTTCAACAAAGTATGAAATCATAAAACCATTTTATAAAAAATTTCTTTTGGTAAAAAAAGATAAAAAATTTGGTATCTTTAATACTAATGGAATACAAATTACGCCTTTTGCCTATAATAATCCTTTTTATAGTTTAGATAACAATCGTATTTGGACAAAAAAAGAAAATGTATGGACATCAATAAATCTTACTAATTCTAAAGAACAATTATTGCCCTTTGAAAAATTATTAGACACCACAAAAAACTTTTTTAGAGTCCTTAAAAACAATCGTGTTGTTCTAATAAACAAAAATGAAGAACTCCTTTTTTTAAATAATGAATTTCAAGATATAATTCCAATTAACGATAGTATTTTTAAAGTGCTAAAAAATAGAAAATGGGGAATTTTTACAAAAAAAAAATCAACCTTACTTCCTATTATATATGATAAAATTGAACTATTAAAACCAATTCAAAAAGATGTTATTTTAGATTTACGCTACGATATTAAAACGGACACCTTGCAAACTAAAAATAAATCTCTCTATTTTTTAGTAGAAAAAAAAGCAAAAAAAGGCATCTTTAATTTTAGTGGAAAAGAAATAATTGCTGCTGTTTATGATAATATACAATTGCAAAACAATACTTTTATAACTACGCTAAACTTAAAAAAAGGAGCAATTGATAGTAACGGAATTGAAATTTTGAAACCTATTTATTCAAAAATTCAAAGTAGTAAATTTAATCTAGATTTCGTATATCTAAAAAATAACAGTACTAAAATTAAGTTTCTTAATAAAAAACCTATTTTATTAGATATGGATGTTTCTTTTGTAGCATGGTCGTCTAAAAAAGAACATTTTTTTGCTTCTAAAAAGAATTTAAAAGGTCTAATAAATAGCAATAATCAAATAATAATTCCTTTTAAACACAAACGTCTGTATGATTTAGATGAAAATTTCTATATTGGTATTACAAATTTAGGTGCGCGACTTTTTAATAAAGAAGGGACGTTAATTAGTACCGACTATTACTCTAATATCAAAGTTTTATATCTTAAAAACAAAGTGCTATTTTCTGTTAGTAAAAACCTTAAAAATGGTGTGATTGACGCTAATGGTCATACTGTAATTCCGTTTGATAATTACAATCTAAAATTTACAGAACATGCTCTTTTTAGAGCAGAAAAAAATAACGGAAAATTATTAGGCTATTTTGATTTTTTTGGCAGGAAATTTTTCTGATAATTATTTCTAAACTTTTACGGTTTTCAGTAATTAACATCGAAGTTGTTTTTTTATCTTTAAAAAAAAGACTTTGATTAAAAGAACTTTATTTTTCGGGCACAAATGTGCTCTTACAACCAAATACGAACAGCTGGTAATTAAACTAACTGATAGAGAAACTACTGTGCCAATTGAAGATATTGGTTTTATTGTAATAGAAAATCAAGAAATCTATATATCTATACCAACAATATCAAAACTGTCTGCCAATAATGTAAGTGTTATATTTTGTGATAATAAACACATGCCACAAAGTATGCTGTTAAGTCTCGATGCACATCACATACAACAAGAAATATTTAGAAACCAAATAAATGCATCTGAACCTTTAAAGAAAAATTTATGGCAACAGGTTATTAAGCAAAAAATTAAAAATCAGGAAAAACATCTTGAATTAGTTGGTATACATAACTCACCTCTATCCTATTATGCTCAAAAAGTTTTGAGTGGCGATACCGATAATCGAGAGGGAGCAGCAGCTGCATATTATTGGAAACATCTATTTAACTTTAACTTTAAGCGAGAACGATATGGTAATTATCCCAATTTATTTTTAAATTATGGATATATTATTTTAAGAGCTGCTATTGCAAGAGCTTTATCTGGTAGTGGACTTCTTACAACCTTAGGAATACATCATCATAATAAATATAATGCTTTTTGTTTAGCAGATGATATTATGGAACCTTTTAGACCTTTAGTAGATGCTAAAGTTATACAAATAATGAAAAAATACAACGAACAAAAATTAACTACATCTATTAAAACTGAATTATTGAGTATACTTACCGAAACCGTGTATTTTGAGAATAAAAAAAGTCCTTTAATGGTGGGTTTATCTACAACTACAAGTTCTTTACAACAGTGCTTTATGGGAGAAACGAGAAAATTAATTTATCCAAAATTATGGAATTAAATGGGTATCGAATTATGTGGTTATTTGTATTTTTTGATTTACCAACAGAAACTAAAAAAGACAGACGAAATGCACAACAATTTCGTAAAAACTTACTAAAAAATGGCTTTACCATGATGCAGTTTTCTGTGTATATGCGTCATTGTGCTAGTAGTGAAGCTGCAGACACACATGAAAAACGAATAAGAAACATATTACCTCCATTTGGTAAAGTTAGTATTTTAAGAATTACGGACAAACAATATGGTAATATTATGAATTTTTGGGGTAAAGTTGCAAAGCCTAAAGCCCCTCCTCCAATGCAGCTAGAATTATTTTAGAAATAAAAAAATGCTCCAAATAAAGCTATTATGTCTTTAAAAGGAGCATTTTTTATAACGATATTTCTAGTTAAAAACATGATTATCAGAAGTTAACACAACAACTATATCGTCTTTTCTAATCTTTAATCAAACCACAACTTTGAGGCTTTAGATATTGATT
>JALSLK010000001.1 GCA_026988355.1 Flavobacteriaceae bacterium | reverse complement strand
ATACTATTTTAGGAATGATGCTTATTACACCACAAACTTCTGCGGAAGGTAAAAAAGTAAATCAAGTTTTAATCACAGAAGATGTTTATTACCCTGGAGAATCGGAAATTAGTGAATTTTATATCTCGGTTTTATTAAATAGAGCCACTGGTCGTAATATGATTATGTATTCTACCGAGGGTGGAATGGATATTGAAACTGTTGCTGAAAAAACGCCACACTTAATTTTTACAGAAGAAGTAGATCCTAAATTAGGTCTTTTACCGTTTCAAGCACGTAAAGTTGCTTTTAATTTAGGTTTATCTGGTAAGGCATTTAAGGAAATGACTCGTTTTGTAGCATCGCTTTATAATGCTTATGTAAAATCGGATGCTTCTTTATTTGAAATCAATCCAGTATTAAAGACAAGTGATAATAAAATTATTGCAGTAGATTCTAAAGTTACAATCGATGACAACTCTTTATTTAGACATAAAGATTATGCAGAAATGCGTGACTTTAGAGAAGAAAATGCGATTGAAGTAGAAGCAAATGCCGTTGGTTTAAATTATGTTGATTTAGATGGAAATGTTGGTTGTATGGTTAATGGAGCTGGTCTAGCAATGGCTACGATGGATTTAATTAAGCAATCTGGCGGAGAACCTGCAAATTTTTTAGATGTTGGCGGTACTGCAGATGCAGAACGTGTAGAAGCTGGTTTTAGAATTATTTTAAAAGACGCAAATGTAAAAGCAATTTTAGTAAATATTTTTGGAGGAATTGTTCGTTGCGATAGAGTTGCACAAGGTGTAGTAGATGCTTATAAAAATATGGGTAATATCGAGGTGCCAATTATTGTACGTTTGCAAGGAACAAATGCTGCTGAGGCAAAAGAATTAATTGAAAAAAGCGGATTGGATGTAATTTCGGTTACCGAATTCCAAGAAGCAGCAGATAAAGTAAAAGAGGTATTGGCTTAAAAGTTAATCCAAATAAATATATAAATCCGTAGTTGAAAAACTACGGATTTGTTATTTCGGAAACTTTTCAATACGTATCCCAATTCTTTATTAATATCAATTAAATTTTGAAATGCGCTAAATAGATTTAAAATATTTTTATGTTTTACAATCTTGAAATTTCAAGCATAGCATAGCTATGGTTTAAATTTAAAGTGCAGTAAAACCGTGAAAAGATAAATAATTTATAGCGTATTTTGATGTTGAGTTGGTATAAGCATAGAGTTTCTTAAATCAGATAAAAAAACTGCCAATATTTCCGATTTGTAACAAAAAGGAATAAAAATTGACTAACATATAGAAGCATGCACGACTTTTTAGTACATTTGTGCGAAATTTTAGAACAATAAAAAATTACAAGAACAAAAGAGATAATTAACCTTATGGAAGAAAAAAAATTTGATCTCAATTCCTTAATTGGAATGCTATTATTAGGAGCATTAGCATTTTTATTTATATATCAGAATCAACCTTCAAAAGAAGAATTAGAGAAGAGAAAAGCAACGGAATTACGTATTCAAGATTCTATAGCAAGAGTTAAAGAAATAGTAAAAACTCCAATAAAGGAAGAAATTGTAAAAGCACCAGTATTCGATGCAAACGATTCTTTAGATGTCGTAAAAATAAATAATACAAAAGGAACATTTGCTTATGCAGCAACATTGCCTTCTGCAAAAACCAATGAAACGGTTTTAAAGAATGGTATTTTAGAAATAAAAATTGCAAATAAAGGAGGACAAATAACCTCTTTAAAATTAAATAAATATAAAACTTACGATGCGAAAGATTTATATTTAATTAAAGACAATAATGCTTTGTTAGATTTGTCATTTCAAACAAAAGATGGTAGAAGTTTGCATACAAAAGACATGTATTTTGAGCCAATTTTAACTGAGGATGGCGAAAATCAAATATTATCTATGCGTTTAAAAGTAGATAGTAATAAGTATTTGGAATACCGTTATACTTTAAAACCTAAAGATTATATGCTAGATTTTAGTATACATTCTGTAGGTCTAGCAAGTGTAATAAACACATCAAGTAATATAAACTTAAATTGGAAACAAAAAGAATATAGAAGCGAAAAAAGTTTAAAATACGAAAATCAGTATACGGAGCTAGATTATTTGCACGATGAAAATGAAATGGATTATTTAAGTGCAATGAGTAATGAAGATGAAGATGAAGAAAAAAATGTAAATTGGATCGCATTTAAAAAACAATTTTTTACATCAATATTATTAACAGAAGCACCTTTTAAAAAGGTAAAATTTACGTCTAATAATTTACTACAAGACGAAGAGGTCGATACGGTTTTCTTAAAATCTTTTGCAGCAAATATCAGTTTACCAGTACAAAACAATGAGATAAAAGCAGACATGCAATTGTATTATGGACCAACAGATATTAAACTATTAAAAACTTACGAAAATAAAAAATTAGCAAAGATTGTACCTTTAGGTTGGGGGATTTTTGGATGGATAAATAAATTCTTTATCGTACCATTATTTGGGTTTTTAAGTTCCTTTATGGGAAGTTTAGGATGGACAATCGTAGTGCTTACTGTAATTGTAAAATTGTTAATGTCTCCGTTATTGTATAAATCCTTTTTATCGAGTGCAAAGATGAAAGTGATAAAACCAGAAATTCAAGAAATTAACGATAGATTAAAAGGAAAAGAAAATGCAATGAAACGTCAACAAGAAACTATGGCGTTACAACGTAAAGCAGGAGTTAATCCAATGGCAGGATGTATTCCAGCAGTATTACAAATGCCAATATTCTTTGCATTATTTCGATTTTTTCCAGCAAATTTTGATTTACGTCAAAAGAGTTTTCTTTGGGCAACCGATTTGTCTGCTTACGACGAAATCGCAAAATTACCATTTCATATACCGTTTTACGGAAGTCACGTATCCTTATTTCCAATATTAGCATCTATAACGATGTTCTTTTATATGCGAATTACCCAAGGGCAACAAGCAAGCATGCAACAGCCAAAACAAGAAGGAATGCCAGATATGCAAGGTATGATGAAAGTAATGTTATACATATCACCAGTAATGATGTTGTTTTTCTTTAATCAATATGGTAGTGGATTAAGTATTTATTATTTTGTTTCTCAATTAATTTCTATCGGAATTATGTTAGTTATTAAAAACTATATTATTGATGAAGACAAAATTCATGCAAAGATACAAGTAAACAAACAAAAAGCACCAAAGAAAAAAAGTGCATTTAGACAAAGGTTAGACGATGCAATGAAACAAGCACAAGTACAACAAGAAAAGAATAAAAACGGGAAAAAATAATAGCTGAGTATTTTATGATTAATACCAATTCAATTTTGAAATGCGCTAAATAGATTTAAAATATTTTTGTGTTTTACAATCTTAAAATTTCAAGCATAGCATAGCTATGGTTTAAATTTAAAGTGCAGTAAAACCGTGAAAAGATAAATAATTTATAGCGTATTTTGATGTTGAGTTGGTATAATAACCTCAGTTCGATAAAAAAAGTTTATCGAATTCAAATACAATGTAAGATTTGAAGTTTAAATCCAAAAAAGGATAAAGAGTTTTGGCTTATTTTGATGTCGAGTAGGTATCTAACTAGGCATTAATAAATGTCGTGTTTTTACAATATTAAAAAGGTGTTATTTTTTTACAGAATTTATTTCATTCGTAAGTTTAATAATAGTTTCCTTAGCTTTCAGTAATTTTTTCTGAAGTATTATTTGTTCTCTTTGGAGTGAAACAAGTTCGTTTTTAGTTTTAATTTGATATTTGGAGTTAGGCTCATTTGCAGCAAATGGATTATCTGTAAGCATCACTTCGTTTTCAAACAATAAAACCCAATTAATATTCAAATCAGGATAGAGTTCCTTAATTTTTTTTAAATGTGCAGAGCCAATATTGTTGCCACGTCTCAAAATACCTTCGGACAATCCCATTCTTTTCGAAAAACTTCTTTGACTGATACCTTTAAAATCAAGATATTCGATAATTCTTTTATTTATACTCATTCTAAATTACTATTTTAAAGATAAAATGTTTGCATATTAATACATTTTGTCTTTAATTTGTATCGCATACTAATCGATAATGCTGATTATGTGATAAGTATAAAAATACTTAACTATGGATACTATTGTTAAAAAATTGTAAAGTAATTCAAATAATAAATTTAAAATTCCCAAAAAAGTATTGGAGCTTCCCCTTCAATCGTCAAGTTATATAAACTCCATGCATTCTTCTTAATATGTATGGAGGACTTGATGTATTTAGATTTATGATATTACTACTTTAACCTAGTTAACAAAAGTATAAAAAATCTATAAACTATTTAAAAAAATACAAATTAAATTGAAAAAATTATTATTTAAGGTACAATTAATACCAATTCAATTTCAAAATGTGCTAAATAGATTTGAAATATTTTTGTGATATTAAAGAAATAACAAAAAAATAAGAAGAACTCCGTTTTATAAAACAAAAAACTCCATATAATATGGAGTTTTAAATGGTGACCTCGACAGGATTCAAACCTGTAACCTCTTGAGCCGTAATCAAGTGCGCTATTCAGTTGCGCCACGAGGCCATTTGCGGCTGCAAATATATTTCTAATTATTTAAAATACAGACATTTTTATTGAAAAAAATTAAGCTTCTAGAATTTTTTTTAAAATTTCTTTAGCGGCTTCTAAATTTTCTTCTAAAACATAAATTTCATTATCATCATAAAGATCAGCAAAACCTGTAGTTTTTGAATTTTCAGAGAAATTTTTAATTAAACTAGGGATTTTTACTTCGTCTAAATATTTTTCCAAAGTTCTTAGCGTTATCATAGAACCTACATGTAATTTTATATGTTTGGATTTGTCGTTCATTATATGTTTTTTAGAAGTTACTAATGATATAAATATACGGTTTTTTTAGATATAAAAAAAGTATTTGTTTTGTAAATTGATGGTATTTAAAAATTTAAAAAAAATACAGGAAATAAGTAAAAAAACTTTAAAAACACGTTAATAGAAACGATATAACTAAAAGATTACAAAAACTCCTTACGACCAATAGTTTTGGTAATAATATCTTTATTAATATCAAAACCACGAGCAGGAGAGTATTCTCTGCCATAATAAATAATTTGTAAATGTAATTTATTCCATAATTCTCTTGGAAATAAACGTTTGGCATCTTTTTCGGTTTGTACCACATTTTTACCATTGCTTAATTTCCATCGATACATTAAACGATGAATATGCGTATCAACAGGAAAAGCAGGAACACCAAAAGCCTGACTCATAACCACACTTGCAGTTTTATGACCAACAGATGGAAATGCCTCTAAATCTGCAAAATTATTAGGAACATTACCATCGTGTAATTCAATAATCATTTTAGATAAACCATAAATACCTTTCGATTTCATTGGTGATAAACCAACAGGTCTAATAATAGCCTTAATTTCTTCAATACTAAGCTTAACCATATCGTAAGGATTGTTAGCTTTAGCAAATAGAAGAGGAGTAATGGTGTTTACACGAGCATCAGTACTTTGAGCAGAAAGTAAAACAGCAATTAATAAGGTATACGGATCTTTGTGATCTAATGGAATAGGAGTTTTAGGATATAATTCTTCCAATGTATCAATAACAAATTGGACGCTTTCTTTTTTGTTCATTTATAGTTACTTTTGTAGGAGTAAATATAGTATAAAAATAACAATAGAATCCAAAGTATCAACAAGATTAGTATCCATAGTAACAACAGAAAACCATGACAAAATTACAAATAGGAGATAAGGCACCAAGTTTTACAGCATTAGATCAATCAGGAAAAAAAGTAACATTAAATGATTTTAAAGGAAAAAAATTAGTACTCTTTTTTTATCCAAAAGCAAGTACACCAGGCTGTACTACCGAAGTGAAAAACTTAAGAGATAATTATAAAGAGTTTTTAGAGAAAGGGTATGCAATTTTAGGAGTAAGTGCAGATAGTGCAAAAAGACAGCAAAATTTTATAAATAAAAATGAATTGCCATTTCCATTATTAGTAGATGAAGATAAAAAAGTAATAGAAGCATTTGGCGTTTGGGGACCAAAAAAATTTATGGGAAGAGAATACGACGGGATTCATAGAACAACATTTATAATAGATGAAAAAGGGAAAATAGAAAATATCATTAAAAAAGTAAAAACAAAAGAACATGCAAATCAAATTTTGTGTAATACAAATATGTAGCTTAAAGCACTTTAGATGTTGAAAAGAAATAAAATAAATGAGAATTAAGAATTGTTAAAAAAATATTTTTTTTGAGAATATTTGTATATATAATATTAAATTGATTAAATTTGACGAAATTAAATCGTAAAAAATACCATTATGAGTGAAGACAGAGGATATGTTGAGCAAGAAGAAATCTTCTCACAAACCATGCGAGCAGGAAGAAGAACGTATTTCTTTGATGTGAGAGAAACTAAAGCAGGAGATTATTACTTAACAATAACAGAAAGTAAGAAATTTTCTAATGAAGATGGATCTTTCCATTTTAAAAAACACAAAATCTATTTATATAAAGAAGATTTTGAAGAATTTAATGCAAGTTTAAACAGAGCAACCGATTTTATTATTAAAGAAAAAGGAGATGAGGTAATCTCAGAACGTCATCAAAAAGATTATGTAAAACCTGTAAGAGAAGAAAGTTCGGAAGAAGCACCAGATGCAATCGAAGATACTTCACCAGAAAATTTTACAGATGTCAATTTTGAAGACATCTAAAATATTAAAAAATCGCTGAAAGGCGATTTTTTTTATGTGTTTGTTCTATTATAAAAATAAAGTAGATGTTATTCATTTTGTCTTGTCCTGAAATAGCCAACGCATAAAGCCATACACATTTGCAATTACTAACGTCATTTATATTTACTTTTAGGTGTTTGTGAAAAGATAAATAATTTATAGCGTATTTTGATGTTGATTTGATATTAGTGATAAATTGAAAGGTAAGTGCCTTGAAATCTGCTACTATTCTTATACAAACCGTTTACACTAAAACAGCAAATCATTACTTTAGTATTTGCTTAAATAAGAAAATTATACTAATTTTGTAATATGAAGAACAATAGTTGCATAAGAATTGAAGCAGATAGTAAACAAATAGCTAACTGTAAACAAACAATAATAGAATTGGAAAATTCATTTGACTTGCTTTCAAACGCATTGAATTTAGCAGGAAATAATGTTAGACTTAAAATTCTATTTCTATTATCTCAAGAAGAAGAGCTTTGTGTTTGTGATTTAAGTGATATTCTTTCCATGAAAATTTCTGCAATCTCTCAACATTTGAGAAAATTAAAAGATTGAAAAATTATTAAACCAAACAGAAAAGCACAAACAATATTTTATAGATTAACGGAAGAATATGAAATAATATTTTTACCATTTTTTGAACTGATTGACGGAAATAAAATACTAGAAACCGTATGAAATCGATACTAATTTTAATATTAAAATGAATAAAAACACAAAACTAATAGGGACAAGTTTATTAACAGCAATCGCATCGTCACTTTGCTGTATTACACCTATTTTAGCATTCATTTTTGGAGCTTCAGGAATAGCATCTACACTCTCTTGGTTGAAACCATTTAGGCCGTATCTTGTTGTTTTTACCATTTTAATATTGAGTTTTACTTGGTATAAAAAACTAAAAACTAAAAAAGAAATAAATTGTAATTGTAATATTAACGAAAACCCTTCTTTTTTTCAATCAAAAATTTTTCTTGGAATTGTAACGGTATTTGCAATCGGAATGACCATATTTCCTTATTTTTCATCCATATTCTATTCAAAATCAGAAAAAGAAATAATAGTAGTTGATAAAACAAATATGCGAACTATAAAGATTGATGTTAAAGGAATGACTTGTTCCTCTTGTGAAAAACACATTAATTACGCTATCAATCAATTAAATGGAATATTAAAAGTTCGATCTTCATATAAAAATGAAAATACAGAAATACAATTCAATAAATCAAAAACAACAGTTGAAGAAATAAAAAATGCAATTAATTCAACAGGATATTCAGTAATTAATACAAAATAGAAATAGATGAATATAATATTAAAATCAATAGTAACTTGTCCAAAATGTGACTATAAAAAAGAAGAAAAAATGCCAACAAATACTTGTCAATTTTTCTACGAATGTAAAAAATGTAAAACAGTTTTAAAGCCAAATAAAGGCGATTGCTGTGTTTACTGTTCTTTTGGTTCTATACCTTGTCCTCCAATTCAAGAGAATAATAGTTGTAAAAAAAACAATTGTTGTTAATATTAAAATTTAATAAAATGAATAATATAGTATATATCCTTATTGTACTTTTTGGGATTTCTTCTATTATGTCTTGTTCTTCAGATAATAAAACTAAAAAAATAATTTTTATTAAAGAATCAAATATTTTAAAAAAAGACATTATAGTAAACGGAATGACTTGTGTAGGTTGTGAAGTAACTCTTGAAGAGAATGTATCTAAAATAGAAGGAGTTGTTAGTATAAAAGCAACACATAAAGAAAACAAGGTATCTATCGAATTTGATTCCACTAAAACGGATATTAAAACAATTAAGCAAACAATTAAAAAAGCAGGTTACAAAACGTATTAATTAATAAATAATAATGGGATTTTTCTTAAATTTTGGAGAGAGAATTAAAGGTTATGATTATAAAGTAATCAACGAAAGAGATGCAAGAGCAAGTGCAGGTATTATGTTTCTACTCGGTATTTTAAGCCTTTTCTCGGTCTATATTTATAGAACTATTTTTTGGGCAGAATTATTCTCAATAACCTTTATTATCGAATTCTTGGTAAGAGTATTAATAAACCCAAAATATGCACCATATATGCTAATTGGAAACTTAGTAGTTAGTAAACAAAATCCAGATTGGGTAGAGGCAAAACCAAAAAAATTTGCTTGGATATTAGGAATGATACTAGGAATTATAATGGCATATTTTATAGTTTTTGACATAATTTCACCGATTAGAATTGGAATTTGTTGGCTTTGTTTATTTTTAATGTTTGTAGAGTCTGTATTTGGTATTTGTTTAGGGTGCATACTCTATAAAAAATTAAATAGGAAATTGTATAATTGTCCAGGAGGAATATGCGATATTAAGTCAGATAGAACATACGATACTAAAAAATACATATTGATTATTGTTTTTTTAGGGCTTTTTTTTCTGACATATATTTCTTTGAAATATTATAAGGTTAGCGAAAAACCAAAAATTATTATAATTAAAGAATAGTAAAATAGAGAACAAAATGTAAATGAAACAATGCAGAATTATACTTTGAAATTTTAAATATTATATAAAAAAATAAAAATGAAATATAAAATACAAAAATCACCGTTTATAGTACCAACTACAGATGGCAAATTAATTGAAGAACATTTTGGCTTAGCTAGTATTTTATCAGAATTGAGTATTGCTCGAATGGTAGCACCACCAAATTGGTCGGAACCATATCAAATACCAGAGTTTGATGAATATACCTATATAATTAAAGGCAAAAAACAATTTGATATAGAAGGAAAAATTATCGTATTAAAAACAGGAGAATCCATAAAAATCACAAAAGGAACAAAAATTCGATATTCAAACCCCTTTGAAGAACCAGTAGAATATTTATCGGTTTGTTTTCCTGCCTTTTCTCCAGATAAAGTAAATAGAAAAGCATAGTAAATTAGCGATGTCTACTCGCTAAAAGAGTGTTTTTGAGAAGCATAGCAATAGTCATAGGACCAACACCACCAGGGACAGGAGTGATAAAAGCAGCTTTTTTACTTACCTGTTCAAAATCAACATCACCAGCAAGTCGGTAACCTCTTTTTTTAGTAACATCTTTAACACGAGTAATGCCAACATCAATAATAGTAACACCATCTTTAACCATGTCTGCTTTTAAAAACTCAGGAATACCAATCGCAGCAATAATAATATCTGCATTTTTGGTAATCTTAGCTAAATTTTGAGTTCTACTATGCGCTAAAGTAACCGTTGCATTACCAGCTTTACGCTTTTGACTCATTAAAATACTCATAGGCCTACCAACAATATGGCTTCTACCTAAAACAACTACATTTTTTCCAGAAGTTTCTACTTGATAACGTTCTAAAAGCTCCATAATACCAAATGGAGTAGCAGGTAAGTAACAAGGTAAGTCCAAGGTCATTCTACCAACATTTGTAGGATGAAAACCATCAACATCTTTGTCAGGATTTACCAACATTAAAATTTTTTGTTCATCAATATGTTTTGGCAAAGGAAGTTGTACAATAAAACCATCAATATCAGTATCCTTATTTAAAATTTCAATTTCATGAAGTAATTGTTCTTCTGTAGTATCTTCAGGTAAATCGATAAGAGTCGAGTTAAAACCTACTTTTTGACAAGCTTTTACTTTACTAGCAACATAAGTTTGACTTGCACCGTCAGAACCAACAATAATAGCAGCTAAATGTGGAATTTTATTTCCATTTTTTTTTCTAGCAGCAACTTCTAAAGCAATTTCATCTTTAATATCGTTGGATGTTTTCCTACCGTCTAATATTTGCATGGATTATAAAATTTTGGATATTAAATATCATTAGTAAAGCTACCTGAAAAATACAATTTTTAGTTTAAAGACCATCTATCTTCCAAGACCTTGCATCATTTGCATCATACGTTTACCGCCACCACCTTGCATCATTTTCATCATTTTACTCATTTGAGTAAATTGTTTTAATAACTGATTTACTTCTTGTACCGAAGTACCAGAACCTTTAGCAATTCGTTTTTTACGAGAAGCATTAATAATAGTAGGTTTGGTTCTTTCTTTTATCGTCATCGAATGTATTATAGCTTCAATACCTTTAAACGCATCGTCGTCAATATCTACATCTTTCATTGCTTTACCAGCACCAGGAATCATACCAATAAGGTCTTTCATGTTTCCCATTTTTTTAATTTGCTGAATTTGTTTTAAGAAATCATCAAAACCAAATTGATTTTTTGCGATTTTCTTTTGAATTCTACGAGCTTCCTCCTCATCATACTGCTCTTGCGCTCTTTCTACTAAAGACACAACATCACCCATTCCAAGAATACGATCAGCCATACGGTCTGGATGAAAAACATCAATAGCTTCCATTTTTTCTCCAGTACCAATAAATTTGATAGGTTTGTTAACAACCGATTTTATAGATAAGGCAGCACCACCACGAGTATCACCATCTAGTTTTGTAAGAATAACACCTTCAAAATTAAGAATATCATTAAAGGCTTTTGCAGTATTTACAGCATCTTGCCCCGTCATGGAATCTACAACAAATAAGGTCTCTTGTGGATTTATGGCTTTATGGATGTTTGAAATTTCATTCATCATTTCTTCGTCCACAGCCAAACGACCAGCAGTATCTATAATTACAACATTTTTACCATTTGCTTTTGCATGTTTTAGAGCATTTGTAGCAATTTTAACAGGATCTTTATTTTCTGTTTCGGCGTAAACCTCAACACCAATCTGTTCTCCAACTACTTGTAATTGATTTATTGCAGCAGGTCTATATACATCACAACCAACCAATAAAACTTGTTTGGCTTTTTTGTTTTTTAAGTAGTTTGCTAATTTACCAGAAAATGTAGTTTTACCAGAACCTTGTAAACCAGACATTAAAATAATGGTTGGAGATCCTTTTAGGTTTAAACCAACCGTTTCGCCTCCCATTAATTCTGTTAATTCGTCTTTAACGAGTTTAACCATTAATTGTCCAGGATTTAATGTCGTTAATACGTTTTGTCCAATTGCCTTTTCTTGCACTCTTTTTGTAAAGTTCTTAGCAATTTTAAAGTTAACATCGGCATCTAATAAAGCACGACGTACTTCTTTTAAAGTTTCGGCAACATTAATTTCAGTAATTTTGCCATGTCCTTTTAAAACATGAAACGCTTTATCTAGTTTATCACTTAAATTATTAAACATAGGTTGTAATTATTTTTGACAAAGATAAAAAAAAGAGGTTAAGTTATATAAAGATAAGATTAAAAGATTTTTAAAATATTAAAGTTGCTAAAATAGTATCCTTAAATTCTGTTTTTTAGAAGAATAAGCGTTAATTTTGTAAAAAATTAATAACTAAAAAAGATAAAAATGGGATTTTTCGGAAGATTATTTAAGAAATCAAAAAAAGAAGGAGATACAATTGCAGATGCAGAAAAGAATATTGGAGATAAAGCAGACGATTTAATTGAAGAAATTATGGATAAAGCAAAAGAAGTAGGAGAGGAGATATTAGAAAAAGGAAAAGAAATTGCAGAAGAAGCAAAAGTAATAGGAAAAGAAATTGCAGATAATGCAGGAGATATTGCAGCAGATATTACAGAAAAGGCAAAAGAAGTAGGAGAAGAATTATTAGAAAAAGGAAAAGAAGTAGCAGATGTAGCTTTAGAGAAAGGAAAACAATTGGTTGATAATGCTCCAGATATGGCAAAAGATTTTGTAGAAAAAGCAAAAGAAGTAGGCGAAGATCTGGTAGAAAAAGGAAAAGAATTAGCAAACGATGCGGTAAAATTATCTGAAGATGCTGTTGCTAAAGCTAAAGATGCGTTAAGTGATAAAAACGAAGAAGAAGAATAATCCTTCTTTATATATTTTGATATAGTAAAAGCCTCGCTAAATAGCGAGGCTTTTTTATTGTTAATAATTATATTTCTGAAAGTGTTTTTAGATAAAAAAAAGGAAGTCACAATGAACTTCCTTAATAAAAATAGTTTTATAAAATGAATTTAAAAACCAGCGGCTTTATCGTCTCCACGCGGATCTGCACCGCCTTCTAATTTGCCATTAGGTAATACTAAAATAGCATCTACTTTACCAATTACAGGTGCGTTTGCCTGATTAATGGTATAGCCTATTTTTTCTAGATTCGGAAAAATAGTTGTATCAAAAGTAAGTTCAAACATTATATTATCTGGTAGCCATTGGTGGTGAAATCTAGGTTGCGAAACAGACTCTTGCATTCCCATATCAAAATCTATTACATTTAATATATTTTGCATTACCGATGTAATTATTGTTGAACCTCCTGGAGAGCCTAAGACCATTTTTAATTTTCCATTTTGTTCCACAATAGTTGGACTCATAGAACTTAACATTCTTTTTTCAGGAGCAACAGCATTTGCTTCGGCACCAACTAAACCATAAGAATTTGCAAAACCTGGTTTAATACTAAAGTCGTCCATTTCATTATTTAATAGAAATCCACCTTCTTTTACATAAACTTTAGAGCCATAAGCAGCGTTTAATGTGGTAGTTACTGCTATTGCATTTCCAAATGGATCAACAATAGAGTAGTGTGTGGTTTCATTACTCTCTAGTCCGTTTAGTTTTCCATGCGATATTTCTGTAGAAGTATTTGCTTTATGCCAAGAGAAGTTTTGCATTCTACTTTTTAAATAATCACTAGAAATTAAACTATCGACAGCAATATGTACAAAATCGCTATCGCCTAAAAAATAAGCTCTGTCTGCATAAGCTCTTCGTTCTGCTTCGGTAATTAATTGTACATATTTTAAAGAATTATGTTGGTACTGTTTGATGTTGTATGGTTCTATAGTTTTTAATATTTGTGCTAAACATATTCCGCCACTAGATGGTGGCGACATGGATGTTATTTTGGTGTCTTTATAGGTAAAACTAATTGGTTTACGCCATTTTGCTTTGTATTTTGCTAAATCTTTTTTAGTAATAATTCCTCCTAAATCTGTTAGATAACTTATTAAAATATCTGCTGTTTTTCCCTTATAGAATTCGTCTCTACCATTATCTCTAATGCGTTCTAATGTTTTTGCAAGTTGTACGTATTTGATGGTATCTCCTTCTTTCCAATTTTTATCTAACAGAATGGTTCTGTTATTTGCTTTTTGAAAACCTGCTTTGTATTTTTCGATAGCTTCGGCTTGTTTTTTTGTTACAATTACGCCTTTTTTTGCCAAGTCTATTGCTGGTTGAATTAATTCTTTAAACGGAATGGTGCCAAATTTTTCATGTACTTTAAATAATCCAGCAATGGTTCCTGGAACACCAACGGCATTTGCGCCAAGCGTACTTTTATCTGGAATCACATTTTTATCTTTATCCAGATACATATCGTGATACGCTGCCAAAGGTGCTTTTTCGCGATAATCTAAAGCACCAACTTTACCATCTTTGGTGCGATAAATCATAAAACCACCACCTCCAATATTTCCAGCAAATGGATAGGATACTGCTAAAGCCAAATCGGTTGCAATCATGGCATCAAAAGCATTTCCGCCTTTTTTCATTACATCTAATCCAATTTTTGAGGCTTCTTCACGAGCACAAACTACCATTGCTTTTTCGGTTATGACACCTATAATTGGTGTTTTTGTCGTTTCTTTTGGTGGTGTTTTTTCTTTACATTGAAAAAGGAATAGTAGTGGAAAAAGAAGTAAATATTTTTTCATTTTGTAGGTTTTATGTTTCAATTAATTGTAATAATTTAAAATAATTTGTTGTTAAAATGAACGAATTATTTCCTCTGAAAAGACAGATAAATCTTTAAAAAAGTTAGTAAAATCTGTTTCCAATTCTTTATAATGGATTTTTAAATCTTCAATAGCAAGATGCATTTGCGATTTATTTTTGGTTCTTTTATTCATGCCAATTAAGGCTTTTTCAATTCCTTTAAGGTTTGCATAAGCTGTGAGCCATTTTTGTGTTTTCATGTATGGTAAAATGGCAATGACCTTTTCGGGAAGTATGTTTATATGTTGTTGCATCAATGTTAAAAAAGATTGTTCTTTCTCTTCTAGTGAGATAGAGGTATAATGGTTCCAGTTTTTAGCTAAAAAATGATCGTATAAAATATCGATAATTATACCATCATAATGCCCGTAACGTTCGTGTAGTCTTCTTTTACTTGTCCGAACAATTTTATGGTTGTCTGTAAAGGTGTCTATTTGTCGATGTAAAAAAATACCATGTTGAATTTCTTGCGGCAAATGTTTGTATTTGTTTCCTCTTACAAAATCAGCAATAAAATTTCCAATGATTAAATTATCGTTATTTCCAGAAAGATAGATGTGTGCAAGAAAATTCAAATTAGTAGTATTTTATATTTAAAGATTATGGAATAAAAAAATCCGTACTAAAGTTACGGATTTTTTATTTTATAGGATCTTTATTTTTAGCTATTTAACATTACAGGCATTACTAACATGGTAATTTCTTCGCCATCTTCTAATCCATCTAATGGTTTTAAAATTCCTGCTCTGTTTGGTAATGACATGTGAATTTGTACATCGTTAGAATTTAAGTTGGTTAACATTTCTAGTAAGAAACGAGCATTAAACCCAATTTGCATATCGTCTCCTTGGTAAGCACATTGCAAACGTTCATCAGCTTTATTTGAAAAATCGATATCTTCTGCAGAAACATTCAATTCTGTTCCAGCCATTTTTAAACGTATTTGATGTGTTGTTTTACTTGAAAAAATGGATACACGTCGTACAGAGTTTAAAAAAGAACCTCTGTCTAAGGTTAAAATATTTGGATTTTCTTTTGGAATTACGGCATCATAATTCGGATATTTTCCATCGATTAATCGACATACCATAATGCTATTGTCAAATGTAAATTTTGCATTAGAATCGTTATATTCGATTTTTACTTCTTCTTGTGAGTTTCCTAAAATGGTTTTTAATAAAGTTAAGGGTTTCTTTGGCATAATAAATTCAGCAGCTTCATCTGCTTGAATATCCGTACGAGAATATTTAACTAGTTTATGAGCATCTGTGGCAACAAAAGTTAATTCATCTGTTGAAAACTGAAAGAAAACACCGCTCATTACGGGTCTTAAATCGTCATTACCAGAAGCAAATATTGTTTTTGAAATTGCAGTAGCTAAAACGTTCCCAACAATTTTGGTTGTACTTGGTCTTTCTAATTCAATGGCTTTTGGAAATTCGGAGCCATCTAAATACGCTAATGCATACTTACCACTTTGAGAACTTATTTCTATCGTATTTTTATTTTCTGTTTTAAAGGTTAAAGGTTGCTCTGGGAAAGTTTTTAAAATATCTAAAAGTAACTTTGCAGGTACAGCAATTTCAGCAGTATCGTCTGTTTCAACTTCGATAACAGAAGACATAGTAGTCTCCAAATCAGATGTAGATACTTTTAAGTTATTTTTACTTAATTCAAATAAAAAATTATCTAAAATAGGAAGCGTATTGTTGTTATTAATTACTCCTCCAAGAGTTTGTAAATTTTTTAATAATTGTACACTGGAAACTATAAATTTCATACTTTTTGGTTTAAAAAACTGTTTTAAATAAATAAAAATAGTAAGTCACAAATATATTAAATAAATTATTAATGTTTTATGGTTTTTTGATTTAAAATAAATTCCATTCTAAATATTTTTTATCGAACGGAGGTTAATAAACATAAAAATAAGAAGTATTTCTTGACATACATAAGCGTCTAGCGTTTTTTTGATGCAAACGATATTTTACGATTCATAATCAAAAGATTGAAAAAAATAATGGATGAGCAGCATTTTGAGTTAAATGTTAAGAAAATGTTATGGAAACGTTAAAATAATAATAAATAATAATTATATTTGGATTTTTATTAACTATAATACTTAATTTATGAAGACAAAAATTACACTATTAATTACTTTTGCTATGTTATCATTTACAATGACTGCACAGTATAAAGTATCGGGAACAGTAAATGATGATGGAGGACAACCATTACCAGGAGTTTCTGTAAAAGTTGAGGGAACAACAACAGGAACAAGTACAGATTTCGATGGAAATTACTCTTTAAATGTTAAAAAAGGAGACGTGGTAGAATTCTCTTCGGTAGGATTCGAGACCATGACAAAAGTAATGGATGGTTCGCCAAAGCTAGATGTTTCTATGGTTGCTGGATTATCATTAGATGAAATTGTAGTTACAGGAAATAGAGCAAAACCTAGAACAGTACTAGATTCTCCAGTACCAATTGATAATATTAGTGTTAAAGAATTACAAAGTAGTGGTAAAGTGCAAGTCGAACAAATGCTTACCTATAAAGTACCTTCATTTAATTCTGCGACACAAGCAATATCCGATGCAACTGCGCATTTTGATCCAGCAGATTTAAGAGGATTAGGTCCAAGTAGAACCTTGGTGTTAATCAACGGAAAACGTAAAAATCAATCCGCTCAAATATACTTGAACGGTACGCCAGGAAAAGGAGAGGTAGGAATTGATTTAAAATCTTTTCCAAATGCGGCAGTAAAAAGAATAGAAGTGTTAAGAGATGGAGCATCTGCACAATATGGTTCTGATGCGATTGCAGGAGTAATTAATATTATCTTAAAAGAAGATACCGAATTTACAGAAATAAATGCAATAACAGGAGTAACATCAGAAGGCGATGGTTTTAATTATGGAATTGATGCCAATTCTACTTTTAAGATAGGAAAAGCACGATTGAATTTAAGTTTAGAGTATTTTGATCAAAAATTAACAAATAGAGCAGGAGAAGTTCATAGCGAAACTCCGACAATGCCAGATGTTGCAGATTATACAGGAACAAATGATCCTCTTTTTATTAGAGATACAAATTATTACAATAACTTATTGGCTTGGGTTAAAGATAATCCAGAAATAGGAATGATTGTAGGACAACCAGACTTAACAAAAAAATCAGGGATGCTTAATTTTGTTTTACCGATAGGTGAAAAGTCAGAGTTTTATACATTCCATACGTTTACACAACGTGATGGTAGAAGTTTTGCATATTATAGAGCACCATATTGGAGACCAGATGTACAAAATGCAGAATTTATTACAAATTTTGAAAACTTTGTTGGATACCATCCATCATTCGAAACTAACGTTCAAGATAATATGAATGTATTTGGAATTAAATTTGATGTGTTAGGTTTTAAAACGGATTTAAGTGCTACCTATGGTAGGAATTATGTAGACTATACTGTAAATCGTTCTGTGAATAGAGATTTATTAGCCGATACAGGAAGTTCGCCGAGAACATTTCATCCTGGAGGTTATGCTTTTAGCAATGAAATTTTAAATTTAGATATTAGTAAAGTTTTTAACGATAAATTTAGTACTTCTTTTGGTTTAGAGTATAAATTAGAAAAATACGATGGACATGAAGGAGATTATTTATCTTATTACGGAGGAGGATCAGATTCATTTGCTGGAATTAAGCCAGAAGAAGCAATGCGAACTTCTAGAAGTAATTTTGCAGCTTATGCAGGTCTTGATTACGATATAACTGAGGCTTTATTAATTGGAGGAGCAATTCGTTTTGAAGATTTTTCTGATTTTGGTTCAAACACTTCTTGGAAATTAAATGGTAGATATAAAATAAATAAAGATATCGCTATTAGAGCATCGACGAGTACAGGATTTAGAGCACCATCTTTACACCAAAGACATATACAATTAACACAATATATCATTGTAGCGCCAAATCCAGACCCACAATTGCAAGGAACCTTACCAAACGACAGTCCAGCTGTTGTAGCATTAGGTGTTCCAAACTTACATGCAGAAACATCACAAAATTATTCCGTTGGAATGACTGCAAGATTTGGGAAAATTAATGTTTCTGCAGATTTGTATCAAATCGCTGTAGATAATAGAGTATTATTTACTTCTCAACTTGGTTATAAACAAGACGCATTGGATGTAGATTTAGATGGAGATGGAAATGTTTCTGGAAATGAATTATTAACAGATGTTAATCCAGTTGAACAGATTTTAGTAGATAATGGAGTAACTGCTTTACAGTTTTTTATAAATGCTGTAAACACTAAAACAACAGGAGTAGATTTAGTTATTAATCATAATAAAGTTGAATTAGGAAGTGGTAAAATTAGTGCTAATTTAGCAATGAATTTTAATACAACTACGGTAGAAGGTAAAGTAGCAAACCCTAAAATATTAGAAGATGCAGGATATAGTATTTTTGACCATAGAGAGTCAATGCGTATTACAGATTCTAGACCTAAATCTAAAATTTCATTAGGTATAAATTACGAATTAAATAAATTTAATTTTGCTTTAAATAATACACGATTTGGAGAAGTAACAGTTGCAGGAAATACAGCAGCAGACGATCAAGTTCATAAAGCTAAAATAGTTACAGATTTTATTGTTGGATATGATTTTACAGATAAAATATCTTTATCATTAACAGCAAATAACCTCTTAAATGTTTATCCAGATTTACTTTGGGATGGAACAAATGGAAATCCAGATTTAAGAAGTGCTAATGGTAGATTTGACTATAGTTCCGAAGTTACTCAAATGGGACAACTTGGAACCAACTTTTTAATGCGATTAACAATGCGTTTCTAATTGTTTAGAACATTTTAATCTAAATTTTAAATCTCCAAGAATGATAATTCTTGGAGATTTTCCATTTATACCAACTTCAGATCAAACTACGCTTTAAATTATTTGTCATTTCACGTTTTACTGCACTTTAAATTTTAACCATAGCTATGCTATGCTTGAAATTTCAAGATTGTAAAACATAAAAATAGTTTAAATCTATTTAGTGCATTTTGATGTGGAGTTGGTATAATACGATTTAATTTCCATATTTTCGTTTTCTATAATAAGTATAACCAAATCCAAATACAGTTAATAGAAATAAAGGTAAAATGATATTTAAAAATTGCCAAAAAGAACGTTCTTGATAGGTCTTTTCTTTGTCTAAAAATTGAAGGCTAATATTTTTAGAACGCAATTGTAGTAAACCGTTATCGTCTAAAAGATAATGAATTGTATTTAGTAAAAAATCTTTATTTCCATTTTTGACGCCAGTCCATTTATCGACACCTAAATCCAAAGGCTTCCCTTGAAATGTTTCGTTACGAATAATATCGCCATCTGCAATAATGACCATTTTATTAGACGCACTTTTTTCTTTAAAGAGAGGCGTATCATACGGTTTAATACGATTTTTATATGCAGATTTGAATTTGCCTTCTAATAAAACGCCAAGAGTCTGATTACCGTTGTTGTAATCTGCTTTTGTAGGTCTGTTGTTAATTTCATTTAATTTAATTTCTAAAGGAATTCCATAAGGTTTTGACAATGGAGAACTTTGTAATAAAATTGTTTTTTTAAGGTTATTTTTTAAAGTGTCGATAGTGCTAGTAAAACGAAGTTGTACAGCAGGAATGTTTTTTGTTATTGCATGGTTACTATTTGGATTAACAAGCGGATAATAACTCCAAAGATAATTTTTGTATTGTGTTTTTCCTCCAATATTACCATTTGCTAATTTAATGGTAGAACTGTACATATCTTTCACTAAATTATGCTTTATGCGAACTCCATATTCAAATAATAAATCGGTTAAATTTAATTCACGAGGAAAAGCTAATGTTTTCCCAGTTTGCATTAAACTATCATTTTCTGCAATCACAGTATCTATTAACCAAAGCATTTTTCTGTTATTTGCCTGAAACTGGTCTAAAGTAAATTTTTCGTTTTCTGTAAATTTTTTTGTTGGTTTTGCAGCAATTGCTAAATCAAAATTTGTTAATAGTTTAAGTGTTTTTTTGGGGATTACATTGGCAGAATCTAGAGGAAAAGGTTCTAAATGATAATATTCGCTTAAGGTTTTTAATAGACCATCTAAATAAATAAAATCCAACTCGCCATTTCCTGTAAGTACAGCAATGTTTTTTCTTTTATTTGTAGTTACTTTGTGTATGGCATCTGTAAAAGCAAACTCTAAATTTTCGATAGCACTTTGCAATTGTTCTTCTTGTGAAGCAGCATTTGAACTCGATAATAAAGAAACATTTTTAGTTTTGTTTTTGTATATAACGGTTGCCCATGGAAAAATAATTGCTTCCGATATTTTAGCACCTTCTCTAACAGATAATCGGCTAGGTTTTAATCCTTGTTGAATTAATTTTTGTTCTTTTCCTAGTGGATTGACAAAACGAAAAGAAATATTTTTATTGCGTGTGTGTAATTGTTTTAAATATTGCTTGGTTTCAATTTGTAGGCGTTTAAATTCCGCAGGAAAATCTCCTTCCAAATAGACTTTTACAGTTAGTGAATTTTCTACCTTATCTAGCCTATTTTTAGTAACTTTAGATAAAGTATATCTTTTATCTTTTGTTAAATCGAATTGCGTATGTAAATTTTCACTTAAAAAATTAATTAAAAACAATCCGAAGATTAGAAGTACTATTTTAATGCTATTTTTTTTCATTTATTCTTGCTGCTATTTCTAAAAATATTATGTTATTTTAAATTCGTTTCAATCGTAAGTGTGTTAATTCCAAAAAAAAGACAGTAATACTTACAAAGTAAACAATATCCCGTGTGTCAATAAGACCTCTACTTAAATTTTGAAAATGGGCATACATGCCAAAATTTTGAATTTGATAGGCATTAGTTGATGAAACGCTATTTGCAATAAACTCAAATCCATAATAGATAATAAAGGAAATAAAAGAAGCAGTTAAAAAAGCAACTATTTGATTTTTAGAAAAAGTAGAAGTAAACAAGCCAATTGCAACAAAGGCACTTGCTAAAAAGAGTATGCCAATGTATGAGCCTAATGTACTAGCAAAATCTATATTTCCAACAGGATTTCCTAATTTATAGACACTAAATACGTAGATAAGTGTTGGTGTGAGTGCGATACAAATAAGAAGAAGTGCTCCAAAATATTTACCAAGAGTAATTTTTAAGTCACTTATTGGTTTTGTTTTTAAAATTTCGATAGTTCCAGTATAAATTTCATCCGAAAAACTTCGCATCGTAATTGCAGGAATTAAAAAAATGAACAACCAAGGTGTGAGGTAAAAAAAAGAATTCAAATCTGCAAAACCAGCATTTAAAATATTAAAATTAGTTTCAAAAACAAACAGAAAAAGACCATTTAAAATCACAAATAATGCAATAACTAAATAACCAATTGGCGAGGAGAAAAATGTATGTAATTCTTTTTGTATCATTTATTTTTAATATTATCTCTTATTTATTCCAAAACATAAGTCTTGTCTACACTCCAAGCTTCGGGTTTTACATTAAAAAGAGGTTTTGTTTTTGCCCAAACATTTTTAAATAAGTCGGAGTTTCTATAATTTTCTAAATCTTGTTCATTATTCCAATAACTATATGTAAAAAATACATTTGGCTTATTTTTATCTTTGTATAATTCTAATAAACGACAACCTTTTGTATTTCGTATTTTTTCTTTAACAGAATTAAAATTATTTAGAAAATCATTTACCTTTTCATCTTTAAATTCCATTTTTACGATTCGCACAAAATAGGCTTTGTTATTCGTTTCTAATTTATTCATTCGTTATTTTTTATTATCATTTCATTAAAATCTTCTATTTATTGCTTTTAAAAAAAACGTACAGTAATCGTATCTCGATAATTTAGACCAAGTAAAGAAGAAGCGCCACCAACCGATTGTAGATTGCTTCTATAAATGGCAATTTCTAAAAAGTCATCTTTATTAAAGATGGCTAACTTTTTACCATCATCGTTTCTTTTTTCAAGTTCGGAATCATAGTTAACAATGTCATTGTATTTTTTTAAGATTTTATTAAAAGTATAATACCTTGCTTTTATTTCAAATTTTCGACCATTGCTAATATTTGCAAAAGTTTTTTTATCAATATTACTGATAACATTTCCAAAATTATCTACATAAACAATATGTCCAATAATTTGATTTTTATCGGTATTAATAAAAGGTTTAAATTCTTTTATTTGTTTAATAGAATCGATTTGTTTGCCAATTAAATTTAGCTTTCCTCCTCGAGCAATGTGACATGCAGCAGTAACAAAGTTGTGTAAAAAGTAGGTGTTGTTTTCTAAATTTGGCACTTCGATTTCAATTATTTTTTCTGGTTGGAAATCAGATATTATCAAAGACATAATGCCATTGTTTGCACAAATAAAGTAATGGCCATCTAAAAAAAAAGCCAAATGTCTATTTTCGCTACTCCATTCTGAATCAACAGCAATAATATGAATGCTACCTTTAGGAAAATGTATGTAGGCATTTTTTATCACATAAGCAGTTTCATTAATACTAAAAGGAATTATTTCATGTGAAATATCCACAATTTTAGCTTGCGGTAATTCACTATAAATACGACCTTTTACAGCGCCAACAAAATAATCTTTTGTGCCAAAATCGGAAGTTAATGTTATTATAGGACTACGCATAGTATATTAAAATCGTTAATAAATAGATTAAAAAGTTGATAAAATAGTAGGTAAAAACGTTTTAAAATCTCCTATTAATACTTACTTTTGATATAATCAAAAAGTTAAGGTACAAAGCTATAAAATAATCACATAAAAAGAAGCACTATTGAACGAAAAAATAATTGAACTAGTTGAAGTTGATGCAAATGAATTTTTTGGTACTCGAAATAGTACCATATTAGAATTAAAAAAATATTTTTCTAAATTAAAAATTGTCGCTAGAGGAAATAAAATTAAAGTCTTTGGAGATGATGCGCAAATTATAGAATTTGAAAAACGTTTAAAAATGTTAATCAAGTATTTTGAGCGTTATAATAAATTAGATGCAGACATTATAGAACAAATTTTATTAGAGACTGGAACCTCAGATTATAATAAAGAAGCGTCCAATATTTTAGTACATGGAGTTGGAGGGAAACAAATAAAAGCACAGTCGCCAAATCAGCAAAAAATGATTGATTTAATGCAAAAAAACGACATGCTGTTTGCAGTTGGTCCAGCAGGAACAGGAAAAACGTATACAGCAGTAGCATTAGCAGTAAGAGCATTAAAAAATAAAGAAGTAAAGCGAATAATTTTAACAAGACCAGCAGTAGAAGCAGGAGAGAATTTAGGTTTTTTGCCAGGAGATTTTAAAGAAAAATTAGATCCATACATGCAACCGTTATACGATGCATTACGCGATATGATACCACACGAAAAATTAGAAGGTTATTTGGAAAAAAATATTTTGCAAATAGCACCATTAGCATTTATGCGAGGAAGAACTTTAGATAAAGCATTTGTAATTTTGGATGAGGCACAAAATACAACACACAGTCAGATGAAAATGTTTTTAACAAGAATGGGGAAAAGTGCCAAATTTATTATAACGGGAGATCCAGGTCAGATAGACTTACCGAGAAAACAAATTTCAGGTTTAAAAGAAGCTCTATTAGCATTAAAAGGAGTAGATGGAATAGGTATGGTTTATTTAAGTGAGAAAGATGTTGTACGACATCGATTAGTAAAGAAGATAATTAAGGCTTACAAAAGTATTGAGACAGAATAAATTAGTAGCATGCATTACAATCTTGTTATTTTAGATTGTAAATAAAGAGATTTTAAAATTATGGATACAGTAAACAATACCAATTTTAATTTTCCGAATCAAAAATCTGTATATAGAGGAAAAGTAAGAGAAGTCTACAATATAGACGATGAATTATTGGTAATGATTGCCACAGATAGACTGTCGGCTTTTGACGTGGTTTTACCAAAGCAAATACCATTTAAAGGGCAAATTTTAAATCAGATAGCAGCAAAAATGTTACAAGAAACGAAAGATATTGTTCCTAATTGGTTGTTAGCAACACCAGACCCTAATGTTTCTGTTGGTTTATTATGCGAACCCTTTAAAGTAGAAATGGTAATTAGAGGCTATTTATCAGGACATGCCGCAAGAGAATATAAAGCAGGGAAAAGAACAATATGTGGTGTAAATATGCAAGATGGAATGAAAGAAAATGATAAATTTCCAATACCAATTATTACACCAACAACAAAAGCAGAAAACGGCTCTCACGATGAAGATATAAGCAGAGAAAATATTTTGTCAGAAGGTATTGTTAGCGAAAAAGACTATAAAAAATTAGAAGAATATACACAAAATCTTTTTAAGAGAGGAAGTAAATTAGCAGAAAAAAGAGGACTTATTTTGGTGGATACAAAATACGAATTTGGAAAAACAAACGAAGGAGAAATTATTTTAATAGACGAAATACATACGCCAGATTCTTCACGTTATTTTTATGCAGAAGGGTATCAAATAAAACAAAATAAAGAAGAAAAACAAAAGCAGTTGTCGAAAGAGTTTGTTCGAGAATGGTTAATTAAAAATGGATTTCAAGGACTAGATGGACAGAAAGTTCCAGAAATGAGTAAAGAAAAAATTAATGAAATTTCGGAGAGATATATCGAGTTGTATGAACAAATAACAGGGCAGAAATTTGAAAAAGGAGAAACAAATAATGTATTGCAACGAATCGATAAAAATGTAAAACAATATTTGTTACACAGTTAATTTAGAAACAAACCAGTAATCTATATAGTAAATCACAAAAATTTTACTATATTCGTTTTTCAATTTTTTTGAGATATTCTTTATAATAAAATTTTAATTTAAAAAGTAAAACAAATGAGTTTTAAAGCCAAGCTATTCATAGAAGAAGAAGATCGTAATGTGTTAAACGCGAGTCAGATGTATTCTCGTTTTGTAGATGTCAACGGAAGACCTACAAGTAAGCCAGTAGGAGGATTATTGGAGTTTAGTATAGAATCTACGAGCAATGATAGTTTCTTTTATAATAATATGTTTTCTCAGACAAGACAATGCAAAGGAGAAATAATATTTTATAAAAGAGATGGATTCAGTACCTTATTTAAGATCGAATTTGCCAATGCGCAGATACTCAGTTTAAACGAAAGTTTTCATGCAATAGACAATCAACCATTGCATATGAATATTAGTATCGGTTGGGGAATTATGAAGATGCGAGGCGTTATTCATGAAAAAACTTGGAATCCAAATAATCCATTTGAGGCGATTGCGCCTACGGTAATTAGCGAAGAAGAAGAAAAAGAAATTGTATCTTATCATATTACCGATACAGAAGGTAATGAATTAGAAGAATACGAAGCAGGAGATAAAATTATATTAAATATAGAAACAAAAAATCGTGTTGGAGATAAATTAACTATTCATTTAGAAGATAAAACACACGATTTTAAATATAACGGAGAACTATTAAAGAATGATATGTTAAAGGACTATGTAATAAATAACGATTTAGAAGAAGTAGAATTAGAAGTTGTAAATCAATCTCAAAAAGGATAAGAAGATGGCAAATAAATTTAGAATAGAGTTTGAAGATGGAGCAAAAAGATCCGCTTCTGTAAAGATAAAAGCACCAAAAGATATTGTTATGTTTGTGGCAGGAACTACGGATCCTATAAATTTAACAGGAGAAAACCACCAAGCAAATAATAAATATTGGAAAGATAGTTTAGATAATTTTTGGGGAGGTGTGAAAAAATTAAAACCTCAATATTTAGATTTACATATCGAAGATACTTTTTTTAGTTGGTCTGGGGATAATGATACTTCCGAGAGAAACAAGGCAGCAGAAAGGTTATTGGATTTGTTTTTACGAGTGTATAGTAATTGGACAAAAAAAGAAGTGCATTTACATTTAATAGGACATTCACATGGAGGTAATGTAATGAACCAGTTTACAGAAACTATTGCAAAAGATAAAAATTTTCCAGAATTATGGAGTATTAAAAGTCTTACCTACTTATCAACACCATTTTTTCAAGAAAAACACCAAATTGTACACGACAAAATACATCCAGACTGTAGAGTAATGAATGTACATAACGAGTATGATATTACACAGCGATTTGTTGCGGATTTCTCTTTATATAATTTAGAAACGATTCTTAGTACATTTAATTCCGATAAAGTTACTAAGGCAACTGAGAGAATTAATTTAGTATTATCCTCAAATATTTTTGCACAAATGTTTGAAAAATTTAGCTATATTGATGATGATGATGAAGGTCCATTAATTTGGGAGCGAACAGCGCTTCTTATTAATAATGTAGGTACTATTTTAGATGAAGTTATCGGATGTGTTAATAATTTAAAATCTAGTTTAAGTGCAGAAAAAGCAAACCTTTTAACAATCTTTAATAGACTTAGGGCTTGGGCAACTGCTACGGAAGTAGTGTTAAATAGTAGAAATTCGGATTATGGTACATTGTCATGGATAGATGATTTGAATTATTTGGTAGTTTTTGGGTTACTTAATCAACTACTAGCGATAGATGGGAATTTAGAAAGTTCTTTTTTATTAGGGGTTTTAGCAGGTGTTTTTGCGGAAGATACAGGGTTAACCGATAGTATTGATGATACGGCTTGGAATCCAGATAGTCAGATTAATGGAAAGTACAAAATAGATTATTTAAATATTACTACAAAAGACAGATACCATTCAAGAGGTAAAAAATCAAATTATGAAGGGTTTGCTACTGGCGTAGAGGGAAGTGTGAAAGAGAAAAATTTAAGAGAGGTTTTGATGCGATTATTTAGTCAGTTTATAGATCCAGAGACTATTGATACTGCGACAAATAAGATTAAGAAAATAACTAGATTTATTGTAGGTAGGACAGATACACAACTTAAATTATTAAGAGGAAACTTGATTGATTACAATGTGTTTATTAGACAGTTTAATGCAGATTTGATTGCGGAACAAGATCAACCTGTAGAAGTAGAGGTTGAAGAAGAAGATATTGATTCTGATATTGTTTTTACGCCAGCCGCCAGAGCAGAATTTAATCAAGCCTTGGCAACAATAAATAATACTCCTGTTAAAAAGGAAAAAGCAGAAGACGGAGAAGAGCATGAGCCAATACCAGGTAGTGTTCCTTATTTAGCAATGGTATCTCATGGTTTAAGTCATACACAGTTTTGGGAAGAAGTAGAAGAGGTGTTAAGAGCAGCATTTAGTTCTGGAAAAAATCCAGGTTATAAAGGTTAATTATGAATAAAACTTTAAAAATATTTTTAACATTTACCATACCAGCAATAATTGTATTTTTATTTTGGGCAATTACAGGAAGTGATTTTTTTGTGATGATAGGAATGGGAATACCTTCAGGTATAGGTACGGGTATATTATTTTCAATGATAGATTATTATTTCATTGATAAACGTACAAAGAATAAGCTTTTAATGAGATTTTTTATTTTTTTAGGAGTTTTTGTATTGGTAACTATTATGCATCTTTTATTGGAAGATGGTGAAATTTCTTTTGAAAGTCTTTTTTAGCAATGGTATC